>QHZE01000756.1:2245-3076 GCA_003225335.1 Acidobacteriota bacterium | reverse complement strand
CCTGCTGAACCCAGCCGCCGAGCGCGGCATAAATAGAATACATCCGCAAGGAAAAGGCAAGGCGCACGACGAGTGGTTGGTTGCGGAAAGCTGAGAGTTGATTGAAAAAGAAGAATTTGAGGCGCCTCAACGAGCGCCGCAGGGAAGTTGGGAGTTTGCGAACTTGCCGGCTCAGTGCAGCGACGACCGCCGCGGTGTCTGTGCTGGGCACCTTTACGAGCTCGGATGTCTGGAGCATCGGTTGGCCGGAAGAGCAGAGTCGGAAGCATCCCCTCACAGACTGGAACCTCAACCCACGACATCCCGGAAAGTGTCATTTGACGTTCGCAATCACAGGTGTTATAACCCCAGTGTTAGGCTCAAGGCCAAGCCCTCCGTGTTCTTGTTAGGGATAGAACTCCTGGGAGGCACTATGCCTATCGCGCAACCCGGCAAGGAACTCCACGCGCTCTGCCACGAGCATCACGTGGATATGGGGCCGTCTCAGATTGCCCTGATGATCGAGGGTGAGCTCAGCGTGGCTCCCGCCTATGCCTGTCCACGGCCCGATTGCTTCGTCCATTACGCCACTTCGCACGGATATTTCCTAGCCACGAAATACGGACAGATAGAGCGGGACAGTACGCCGCGCGTCACCTGCCCGCGTGACGGGCAACCCATGTATCTCGCTAGGACCAATCCGGAGGTAAGCAGCTTTCGCCTGTGGAGATGCCCGCAATGCGATGCGACCCGCACGAACAGCGACGACCTCGAAGGCGGGATACGGCAATAGAAGCCCCAGGCTATCTGGTTGCTGGGTTTCTTTTGCATGAATCATGAATGAGGATGCAT
>QHZE01000756.1:0-2175 GCA_003225335.1 Acidobacteriota bacterium | reverse complement strand
CCGCCGAACAGCCCAGCGATACAGGGCATTCCCGCTATCCGCCAACTTTGGAAGTCCCTCCTGGTGGCAGGGTATGGCAACGCGACGCTCCAGTTCGATCAAATCCAGCACTGGGGAGACGTCGCGCTCGTCACGGGTCGGTATACGGTGGAAATCTCCTCCATTCCTGGCACCCTGGCGGTAGATCGCGGCAGCTACGTGGGCCATTGGCGCCGCATGGCGGATGGCCAATTTCGCGTTACTCTAAGTCTCTGTTCTAGCGACCGCTGGCGCCACCCCGGCCATCAATAACAGGTTGTAAGAAACCTAAGAAACGTGCTGCTTCAACACGCGAAGGGCTTGGTGTGGCATGTGTGTGATCTTATCGTTCCCGGCTCATGCGCCAGCCTCTCCCCGATCCTTCACCCACGCGACAACTGAGAGCACGACGCCAAATCTTCTGCTCTGGGCGCAGTGAGAGTAAACCACACGCCTCGCCGGCTTGACATATTCACCTCAAAAGATCGCCACAACACGGCCGGCTGTCCGTTTTACACCTCCGTCCACACCTGCTCGATTGTCAAGGTGCCTGGCGAATCCACCAGAGCACTTTGCCGACGATTCTCCAATTTCGGTCCTTTCTCAAAAGAATCGGTTCGTAATTGCGATTCTCCGACTCCAGCATTTCCATTCCGTCCACCTGCCGGAACCGCGCCAGTGATAGGCCATGTCGCCGGTGCCAAGCCACGATAATCTTGCTGCTGAGTTTTCCCGGGTCGGTCTGCGCACAATCTACCGCAAGAATGTCGCCCTCGACGATTGACGGGGCCATCGAGGAACCCTTGACGCGCAAGCAGCTGGTATCGGAGGGATTCGGACACCACATTTCGGGCGCGGCGATCATTCCTTCCGCGGCAACGCCACCCAGTTCAGCGCTCGGGTGGCCAGTCTCTCCCCGAGTCGCTGCATGCACGCCAAGAACAGGGATGGCAACCAATTTCATCTTCGGCGGGAGCGCGTGCAGCTTGCGAGTTTTCTTGCCGCTCCCAGCAAGAACGATCTCGAGTTCGGGAAGCTCCGCTTTGCCCGGCGAGCGACGCCCCTCCGGAAACATACGAGCAATATCAGTGCTTTTTAGGCCGGCTTGGGACCAAAAGAACCAGCATTCTGGATTGCCAGCAATATTTCCAAACTGTATCCAACATTGCGCGGGAGGCTCCTTTAGGCCGCGCTCCCACCGCGAGACAGCCATCGCCGAGTAATGGAGCCGGGCACCCAACTCTGCCTGGCTCAAGCCCAGGCGTTCACGAAGCTTGAAGATCCTGCCGGCCCACTCAGGCGCGTTTTCCTTCTGGCGTTGCATGAGCGTACTGCCTCGTCATCATCTCAGCGCCGGCCAGACCCATTCGTGTTACCGGCGCTCATTCGAGATCTCCAATCCGTCGCACAACGGCTTGAGGCACGGGGAAAATCCTGGAAAACACGGCGGGTGAATACACCTGCGAGTCGCTTCTTGGTTCTTTTGCTACTAGGTCTTCAATTCCCAGCAAGTAGCCTAAATCACGCGCCGTGTGTACCCGATGCGTCAGGCCATCTTCAAGACCAAGCTAGCACAAAATACTGTTGAACGTCGAGGCCGCTTCAAACCAACTCAAACCAACGCCCTGCTGATCGCCCGCAAAATCACTTCCCGCACCTTCATCGCCCGCTCCATCCCGGCCCTGGTGTACTCCATTCCGGCAACCTCCCGGAATCCGGTCTACCCCAGGCCGCTTCTGAAAAGGCATATAAGGAGGTGTCCTCCCTTTTTCGTGATTTTCCGTTGTCACTTTCCGCGTTTCGCCCGTTGGCTTCAATTAATTCTTGTGTCTCTCTTGAAAGGTGCGTCTATGATACTTAGCCGCGTACTTCTTGCCTTTTTCTGCATCGATAAGATCAAGATTCGTCCCGCCCATCGTCAGCTTCTGCTGCAGGAAATAGGTGATCCCTTTTTTCGATGACCAGGCTAAGCAGGCCGCGACCATTGGCGTCCGCGCAAAAATAATGAGGTCCCGGACTAGCCTCACTGTAGAAATAATTTGACACGCGAATTACGCCCACCCGTTTCCCGTCCATCGTGAGCCTTGCCTGAATCGCCGCGCCAAGCATACTGCCATTGCCGATGACGTAGATGAGTCCTTTATCGGGCGGCTGCTC
>QHZE01000412.1 GCA_003225335.1 Acidobacteriota bacterium | reverse complement strand
GGCGGAACCCGCACGTCCGTCGCCATGCAGGCCGCCGAGGTGTTGGGGATTCCGGCGGAAAACGTCAGGCCCGCGGTCGCGGATACCGACTCGGTCGGTTACACTTCGGTGACGGGCGGCAGCCGCACGACGTTTGCCACGGGCTTGGCGTCGATCGAGGCCGCGAAGGATGTAAACCGGCAAATGGCCGCGCGGGCCGCGCGTCTCTGGGAGGTCGAGCCTGACGCCGTCGAAACCGCTACCGGCGTGTTTCGCTGCAAGAGCAAGCCCGATCTCCAGCTCACGTTCAAGGAGCTGGCCGGGCAGTTGAGCTCTACCGGAGGGCCGGTCGTCGGGCGCGCCACCGTCAATGCGCGTGGCGTGGGCGGCTCCTTCGCCGGCAACATCGCTGATGTGGAGGTGGACCCGGACACGGGCAAGGTAACCATTCTTCGGTTCACAGCCGTCCAGGATGCAGGCAAGGCAATTCACCCGAGCTACGTCGAGGGCCAGATGCAGGGAGGGAGCGTCCAGGGAATCGGCTGGGCGCTGAACGAAGAGTATGCGATGAGCCCCGACGGGACGATGATGAACTCCAGCCTCCTCGATTACCGCATGCCTACGAGCCTGGACTTGCCGATGATAGACACCGTCATTGTGGAGGTTCCAAACCCGGGTCATCCATTCGGCGCGCGCGGCGTGGGCGAGGCCAACATCGTTCCTCCGCCCGCGGCCATTGCCAACGCGATCCATCGCGCCGTCGGCGTGCGGATGAACCGGTTGCCGATGAATCCCGCGGCGCTCGCGGAAGCTCTCTGGAAGAAGAACGCCTGACCTGATGGCTACCGTCTACATTCCCTCCATACTTATGGATCTGACCGGAGGCGAGCGGCAGGTGGAGGTCTCCGGCGCGACAGTGCGCGAGATCGTAGACAACCTGGAGATCGCCCATCCCGGCATCAAAGAGCGCTTTCTCGAGGGTGATCGCCTGCGGCCCAACATCTCGGTGGCGGTGGACGGCGAGATAAGCCCGCACAGTCTCCCCCGTTACGGGGTTTTCATCCGAGGACAGAGACACAAAGCCACCGAGAAAAGCTAGCCACGAATTTCACGAAAACACGCTGGCGGTTCCTTGGAGCTTTTGTACCGGGCTCGCTAAGGGCGCACACCGTCTGTGATCAAAAAAATCCGTGAAATTCGTGTAATTCGTGGCAAGTCTTTCTATCGTCAATTCTTTCCCCGAGGTTCCTCCGAGACTGACGCATCACAACTTTCTGCAAGAAAATGTTTGCCACGCACTTTCCTTTCGAATAAATATCGTCCCACCGATCAGCAGGAATGAGAGCCATGGAACTTTCGAAAAGTAAAGTGCCCCCCTCCCACGACTGGCGCACTTCCGACGCCGACGAGATCGCCCGCCGCCGGCTGCGCGCCCAGACAGAGCCGGGCCGCATTACCAACCTGGATCCGAGCCAGCGCATTTTCTCGAATTTCCGGGTGACCTCGACGAGCGGCATGAACTACACGGTAGAAATCCGCAGCCTCGCGGAACGCCGCTTCTCCTGCACGTGCGTGGACTTTCGGATCAACGGACTTGGCACTTGCAAGCATGTCGAGGCCACCTTGCTTTACCTGGAAGCCCGCTATCCCCGGCTGTTTCGCCGCGCGCACGAGGACGGCTCCCGGCGCATCGACATCGTTCCGGACAGCGTGTCCGGGGCCCTTCGAGTGGAACGTTTGCCGAACGGTATGCCCGGGCGGCTGAAGCGTCTCTTCACCGCCGATGGAACGTTCGGCGACGGCGACCCGGAGGAGGCCCTGGAGCAGTTGCGCAATGGCGCGGTTCCCGGCCTGCGGATTTCTCAGGATGTCGCATCCTGGCTGGAAGCGCGGCGGCAGGCGGAAGAACGAAAGACCCTGCGCCGTGAATACGAACAGAGAGTGCAGTCGGGCGAGTGGCCCGCGCAGGAAACACGGGTTCCGTTGTATCCCTACCAGCGGGAGGGAATGCTGCATCTGGCCTTCACGGAGCGGGCGTTGCTCGCAGACGAGATGGGCTTGGGAAAAACGATTCAGGCGATCGCCGCCTGCTAGGTTTACCGATCTCCCCTATCGCCTGGTCTTCGGTCCCCGCCACAAACGACTCCGCATCTATGACGCTCCGGAGTTCTTTACGATTGTCAACTACGAACAGATCCTGATGGACGCGCTGGACGTCAATGCGCGTATGCGGCCGGATGTGATCATTCTCGACGAGGCCCAGCGAATCAAAAACTGGACCACCAAAACCGCTCAGGCCGTGAAGCTCCTTCAGAGCCGCTATGCTTTCGTGTTGACCGGCACGCCCATCGAGAATCGCATCGACGAGCTGCATTCCATCATGGCTTTTCTCAACCCTGCCGTCCTCGGGCCCCTGTTCCGATTCAATCGTGATTTTTACGTCTTGGACGAGCGCGGCCGCCCCGAGGGCTTTCGCAACCTCGAGCAACTGCACGCTCGCATCGAGCCGTACATGCTCCGGCGGCGGAAAGCAGATGTCGAAACGGAGCTGCCGGACCGCACTGACCGCACCTTCTTTGTTCCGCTGAGCCCGGACCAGCAAAACCGTTATGCCGAGCACGAAGCGGCCGTGGCTCGCCTGTTGAGTATTGCCAAGCGCCGCCCGCTCACACAGCAGGAGCAGGAGAAGTTGATGCGGGAGCTCGCGATGATGCGCATGGTGTGCGACACGAACTACATCCTCGATCCCAAGGACCGCGCCTGCCCCAAACTCGCGGAGCTGGAAAAGATCCTGGAAGAGTGCCGGGACAATGAGAACGGCAAAGTCCTCGTCTTTTCCGAGTGGGCGCGGATGCTGGAGCTGGTCCGCGAGTTGTGTGAACGTCTGGGGATCGGGTACGCCCTCCACACCGGCTCCGTGCCCCAGCAGCGGCGGCGCGCGGAGATCCGGCTCTTCAAGAGCGATCCCGGCTGCAGGGCCTTCCTGAGCACGGACTCCGGGAGCACGGGCCTGAATCTTCAGAACGCCAGCGTGGTCATCAATTGCGACCTGCCATGGAACCCCGCGCGGCTCGAACAACGCATCGCGCGAGCCTGGCGCAAGCATCAGACCCGGCCCGTGACGGTCATCCACCTGGTGTCCGAGAACACCATCGAGCATCGCATGATCGGGACGCTCGCCAGCAAACAGGCCTTGGCCGACGGGGTCCTGGACCTGCGCGGAGATCTCAAGGAAATCAAACTTGCGGGCGGCAGGCAGGCATTCTTGAAACGGCTGCAGCAGTTGATGTCCCCGATTGCGCCCGGGGCCTTGGGGCCGCCGGAAAAGAAGAAGACCTTGCCGATCGACCGCGCACTCGCGTTCAGCCAGCTCGCGCGGCAGAAGCTCAACAACGCGCTGGTCCGTTGCGAGGAGCGCTATCCGCTTCAGGGAGCGCATTCGGTTCTGGTGACTGTGGTGGACCGCGACGCGGGAGTGTGGCGGGAGCATCTCGCGCCTTTGCACCAAGAGCTGTTCGGAAAGAGGGATTCAGATCCGCTGGCGCCGGTGAAACTGGAGGTCATCGACCGCGCCACCGACGAGGCGCTCCAGCGCCTTATCGAATCCGGGTTGCTGATGACCGCGACTCGCGCCACGCGCCAGCTCTATCCTGCCCCGGACGCCGATGCCGCCGCCGTGGTTCTCTCGGAAGAAGAGCGGCAGAAGGCTTTGGCTCATCGGACGCAGGCCGGCAGAAAATTGAAGATGGCCCGCCTGCTCGAGAGCGGCGAGCTCGGCGACGAAGCCCGCCAGGCAATGCTGGAAGCGGTCCTTCATCTGGGCCGGGCTCTGGCTGTAGAAAGCCGGCTCCCCGAGCCGGCCCAAGTCGAGGACATCGTCCAGGCGCCGGCCGCGCATTGCTGGAAAGAGTCCTTGTCCGCCATTCGGGAGTTTCTATCAACACCGGCGCTTCCTCCCAACATCGTTTCCGCCGAAGTCGAAAGGCTCCTTCAGCCCGCCGGATGAACGCGTCGACCCCAGCCGCGTGAACCGCGCGCGCACGCGGATCGCACGAACTGAAAAAGCCGGCCACGAATTTCACCGAGCAGCGGAGCCATACCAAAAGTATGAATGAAACCACAGATAAACACAGAGCAGCCTGGCCGCAACCAAACTAAAGTCCTTCGCGTTTTCTTTGCGTGCTTCGCGCCTTCGCGGGGAAAGTCCAGCCCAGGGCTCACCGCGAAGCCGCGAAGAGCGCGAAGATTTCGCGAAGAAAAATCCTTTCCTGCCAGCAAAGGATCTTCGGGTTAGTAGTAGTACAGAGCAGCCTGGCCGCAACCAAAACGGATCTCACCGCAGAGACTTCTGCTTCCTGCAGCAGACCAGCTCAGAAGTCTTTGGGCCTCTGCGCCTAACGCGCGCGCGAACGCGGGAAAAATTCTTTCCAAGCTGCAAAGGATTTTCGACGTTGTCCTACGGATTAACACGAAAAACCGGCTAGCGGGCTAATGCGATGATCTGCATAGAAGAACTTTCTTCGTGCAATTGGTAAAATTCGTGGCAACTCTTTCTGCCTTCCAAACTTTTTCAAAACTAAGGAAATAACGCCGCGAGCGGCCTCGTGGAAGCTTTTGCAAGGCCGGAAGCGGAACCCCTGAGATCCTTGGTCAGTCGCCGCGCGGAGCGTCGCACGAGCGCGAGTCTGCGAGCTTTCTGCTACAATCTCTGACTCGCGGAGGTGAATCTGGCCTGGTGGCTGGCCTGGACTTCAAATCCAGTGGGGTTCACCGGAAGGTGGGCTCGGTGGGTTCGATTCCCATGCACCTCCGCCATTTGTTTAGACTTGACGCTTACCGGCAAGTAACCCGTCACTCGTGGAAAATTGCCGACTTTTCACTTTTTTGCACATTTTCAAAAGCAAGAGGTACGCCTTGCCCGAGTCTACAATCTCGTCATCCGCCATGTCCGCATACATGATCGTCATGGAGCTCCCGGCCTTGTGTCCCAGGAGCTTGCCGATTTCCTGCAAGGAGTAGCGCTGCTTCCGTAGCTAGCGGGCGAAGCTGTGACGAAGCGAGTGGTGCGTGATGTACGGCACTCCTGCTTTCCTGCACGCCCTTTCGAGAGCCTCGTGGATCTTCCCGATTCGGCGCTTGAGGCGGTTGGTGAAAAGGGGTGCGGAAGCCTCTGGGAAACCACGGCTCTCGAGCTCCTCGCGGATTGCCTCCACGGCGACCTGGTTGAGTCCCAGCACCTGATAGCGCCCGCCCTTGCGGCGAAAACGGATGGTCTTTGTTTCAAGGTCGACGTCCCCGACGTTCGCCCTCTCGACTTCCGAGAACCTCGCTCCCGTGGACCAGAGCGCGAGAAAGAACCTCCGCGAGTAGGGAGAGATGTGATTCAGGATCTTTATAACTTCGGCGAACGTGGGCGCGTAGTTCGGACGCTTTACCTCTGGCTTAGGTTTCCGAACCGAGAGCACGGGGTTGTAGGTCAGTTCTTCGATTTCGACGTAGAAGGAGAAAATTGCGCTCAGCGCGGCGATCTCTTTGTGGATGGTATTCGGTGCCGCTTCTGCGCGTTGCCTGCCCGCAATGTAAGTTGAAACGGACTGGGGGCCAATTGCCTTCAGAGACTACACTAGCCTGGGCCATGGCCGAGACGGCCATCCCGAAGCAGTTTGTAATTCTCCCCAGAGGCGCTGGATACGTGCGCCGACAGTGGCGCCGGCGCAGAGGGCGATCCCTGATGTGGTCGCCCGTCTGGCCAAATTTGTTGGAAGCCGCCGCCTACTTGGCATCTGGCAACTTGCCGGATGCGGGCGGCCGCTCATGGCCATTAACAAATTTGGTGAGAACACCGGCAAGCGCATCAACGGCTGTCCCACCATTGCCTCCCGCAACCAGGACGTCCGGCACAAAGCGGATTCCGCTTTCGGCTAGCGCGGTCAAGGCGTTTACGATCGTCGTCGAGCCCGGGCCCAGAGCTTTCACCTGGGACTCGTAACCCTTGGCGCGGGCAAGTCCGATAGCCTCCACCTCGGCACCCTTGGCGGCGCCAGTCTCTCGAATGTACTCCGACTCACCGTCGGCCTGGGCTTTTCTGGCATTCGCATTGTTCCTCTCGATATCGACGCCGACGGATGACTTGGCTAATTGAGCCTGCATGTCGGCGGTTCCTCGAGCGCGTTCCATGTCGATTCTCTGGTCCTGAGCTTCTTTCTGCCTCATGAACGTTTGAATCTCCTGATTCGCGATCTCGCGTTCCGTCAAAACCCTGACCAGGTCCCCGGGCAGGATGACATCCTGAATGTAGACGCCACGAGTCTCTACCTGGTATTGCTCCAGCTCCCTCTTGATGTGATCGAAGGCGTCAGCCTGGACTACCTGCCGCATCTCGATGAACTTGATCGCCGGCATGCTCTGGAGCTTGTCCCGGAAGTGATTCCCCACCGCGGCCTGCAGCACTTCATTCACAAGGTTTCGCATGGTCCCCACCATCGTGATGACCCTGGGAGCTTTGGTGTCCGGGACATGGATCTGGACCTGAAGGTCGATGTCGAACACAAAGCCCTCGAAGCTCTTGGCCCGGATCTGTTTGAGCTGGGCATCGAGATTGTGAGCCTGGGACACAGCTTCTGCCCAATTGAGGGTCAGGATCGCCGTCGGAACGATCTCCGACTCGTAGCAACGCGGGTTGATCGGATACTTGCCGGTCCGCAAGGCTTCCTGCCATATCCCTCGATGGCCCGGCCTGACCAGGGAGCCGAATTTGAATTCAGCGCCCGACGTATCCTGAGTAACCAGGCCGACATAGGCTTTGATAACCGCAACTTCCCCTTGCTTCACAACCAGCATAGGGACAAGCTCGACGCTCACCAGGAACGGATTCAGAGCGTATGCGCCGTACAGCAGCGGATCGTGCTGCAGGCCTATTCTTCCGCCGTTGTCCAAGAACGCCTGGAAATCTTGATAGTTGTTGTGGAGATGGTTCTTGTTTCCAAGGAGTGTCTCGATGATCTGACCGTCTTCGACGCCGGATTGTTCCATCTGCTCCCCGTCAGTGAAACCTCCCAGACGATTGGCAATGTCCCCCGATTGCAACGGGTCCCCTTCAAAAGCAGTGACGATTCCAATCATGTCAACCAGCCCTGGTTGAGATCCCTTTGGCTGGGGCGAAATCCTCACCAGGTCCAGTTGCTCCGCTTCGAGCCCAAAGGACTCAGGAGTCAGTCTGTCGGCTGTGTCCACTTTTCGCTTCAACTCGGGTGAAACCGGCAGCCCGTACGCCTTTTCCTTGGTGATGACAAGGAACCCTACAGGATGAATCGGCACCAGTGTCCCGGGAGAGAGCACAGGCCGCTGCACGCCTTTCTGACCATTGTTAGCGATGAAGCTCCTGAGATCGGCGAAGTTGCCGAACTCCGTCTTATACACAGCCGATTTAGCGCCGATGGGCAGAGGCTGGCCTACCTGCGCTATGACCACGCCTATTTCGCCGGCCGGCACCTGTACCCAGGGGAATTTTTCCACTTTGTACAACGGCCACACTTTCCACCTCAAACCGGGCATCAACAGTTCTGCCTGATATCCCGCCTCGCCATTGAACGCGACAGGATTGTCACTGGTGAGCTTCTTGCCGGAAAGACGTTTCGTTACCAACCCGACTTCCGTAGGACCAATCCTGCGAATCGAAAACAGAATGATCGTCACTGCAACAAAAAGCGCCAAGCCTTCGAACGCTACCGTCTGGAATGCTGATGTTAGACCCGACATACACACCTCCGCCAAGACCGAGTTTCCACATACAGCCTGGAAATCTCAAGATTCGCGCTGTCCTCTCGAGCTGCGAGCAATGAAAGAACATACGCTTTCATTGAGAATCGGCTTCCACCGCTCAATAGCTGAACATTCTTTTGTGGGTGATCTTGGGTGCTTGGGGTCTCACCGACCTAGAGGATCGCCCTTCCAAATGCCGGCGAGGTTAGCTGGCGGGCCCGGTATTGGAAGTTGCCGTGGCCACAGTCACGTGCGGCCACACGCCCCGGCCTCGAATGACTTCGAGGATTTGGTTCCCCCGCGTTGGCCCCAGGAAGGGAGATCAACTTAGGCGACTAAAAAGACAGGTTAGTTTACTGGTATAGCTTTCAGGTTTTGTCAAACCTTCCCCAGGCAAGATGCAGAGAAAGACTCCCAGACCCCATTTTACGTCATCACCACGAGGAGTTGTGTGAAGCCAAAGCTCAAGAAGAATTCAGGGACTTTATTCACCCCCAGGCAAAGGCGGCTCCGGAATGCGGGAATCGGGGCAGTTACCCATTCAAAAGAAGCCCTTACAGAAAGGCGCGTGATATGCTGCATCTCTCTGATTCGAGAGCGCACCAAACCTGTTACGGCGTCCGTGTGCTTCACGTCGCGCTCGAGTCGTTCGTGGAACCATGAACGGCGGAGCGCGTTTGGTGTAACTGTCCGCTGAGAGTTTATGGCTACCAACGAAACTCGCGCCGGATCCGAAGCCTTGGATCGCGCACGGCGCAAGGCCTACAAGCGCCTGATCCCGCTGCTGTTCATCAGCTATGTGATTGCGTACATCGATCGTGTCAACGTCGCATTCGCCAAGCTGACCATGTCGAAGGACATGCCGGCCTTCGACAACGACGTGATCGGCACTGGTGCCGGGCTGTTCTTTCTCGGCTATTTCCTGCTCGAGATTCCGGGCACAATCATCGTCGAGAAATGGAGCGCCCGAAAATGGATCGCCCGCATCATGATCACGTGGGGAATTGTCGCGAGCCTGAACGCGTGGGTGAAGACGCCGGCGCAGTTCTACACCGTGCGTTTCTTTCTCGGTTTGGCCGAGGCCGGTTTTTTCCCCGGCGTCGTGGTGTTTCTCACCCACTGGTTTCCGCTGCGCGATCGCGCGCGGGCCTTTGCGCTGTTTCTGGTCGCCACGCCGATCGCGCAAGTCATCAGCCCGATGCTCTGTAACCCGCTGCTCAAAATTGGCATGACCGAGGTAATCGATGGGGTCCGCGTTACCCATCCACTCGTGATGGGCCTCAAAGGCTGGCAGTGGGTATTCGTCGCTTGGGGTATTCCGGCAGTGTTGCTCGGCTTGCTGGTGTTGATCTTCCTCACCGATTGGCCTCGCCAAGCGAAATGGCTCACGGGCGAGGAACGCCGGGCCCTCGAAGTTGAGCTCGAGCGTGAGCGCCAAACGCGTGACGCCGCGGGCCACATGACGCTGTTTCAAGCCCTGCGGCACCCACGTGTGCTGCTCCTGGCGTTCGCATACTTCTGCGTGGTGACGGCGAATTACGGCACGGAGTTCTTTCTTCCGAGCATTCTCGAGCGTTGGTACAACCTCAAGCTCGACACCTTGACGGCGCTCGTTGTATTGCCGCCGGTCGGTGCGCTGGCCGGGCAACTGTTCGTCGGTTGGAACTCGGATCGAACCAAAGAGCGGCGCTTGCACACCGCAGTTCCCATCGCCCTCGGTGCTCTCGCTCTGGCGTTGACCCCATCGTCCTTGGGTTTTCTCCCCCTCACCATGGGGCTGTTCATCGTCGCGCGCACGGGCGTCAAGGCTTACCTGCCCGCGTTCTGGACCTTACCGGGCATGTTTCTCACTTCCACGGCCGCTGCCGGCAGCGTCGGCTTTATCAATTCAGTCGGCAACCTGGGTGGTTTCGTCGGGCCCAAGGTAATGGGCAAGGTCGAGACCATCACGGGGTCCTACATCGGAGGAATCTGGTTCTTGGCTGTGATGATGGGGGTTTCGGCGACCATCATCATCACGCTGTTTCTCGGCAAGGGCGTCAGGGTGCCTGTGGCTCAATCTGCGGCCAACTGAATGCGCCGGTCAACGTGGCCGCCCGCGACTCCGCGGCGAACGCCTAGCTTAGCTAGTTTCTGTCGCAAAACTCGAATTTTCCTATACTCAGGGTCCAGGCCTGAAAGGCCGGCAGTGCGTAGGCCCCCGCAAAGC
>QHZE01000411.1 GCA_003225335.1 Acidobacteriota bacterium | reverse complement strand
GGTTCAAGGTCCAGATTGCGGAAAGCCCTGAAAGGGCGGCGCAGGGAGTTCGGTCTCAACTCCAGATAAATGCTCGTCATAAGGAACGTCTTTGTTACCGGGACCCACCGCATCGCCCCTTCGGGGCTTCCGTTGTTACTGTCCTTGTTCCCAGGGCTTGCGCCCTGGGCTTTCCTGAGTCGCCCCTGCGGGGCTAGTTTCGCACCAGAAACTACTTAGGGCTCGCGCAGAAATAAATTCACATTTTGGCGCGAGCGCCGGGCGGGCAGATGCGAATGTCGGACATCGTCGAGGAGCGGCAACAACGCCGATACGCGCCCTTCGCCGCCCCGCCCCTTCGGGCTGCGGCCCGCAGGCCCGCTGGCTTTGTTGCTCGCTCCTCACATACCGCCCCGGGTATAGCTCGTCGCTCGCGCCTCGCCAGCGGGCCTGGGGGCCAGCAGCAAAATGTGAATTTATTTCTGCGCGAGCCCTTAATGCTGGTGATCTGGAGGAGGGTTCTTGATGTGGACGATCTGTTCGCGGGCTTGCGACAGGATCGGGGAAAGCGGATACTCTTTTATCAACTTTCCCAGAGCCTCGAGCGCCTTCGGATCATTTCCGGACTCATGTAAAACCACACCCATGGCCAGCAGCATGCGGTCGCGCTCCGCGCTTGAAGGAAATCGCTGCATCCCTTCTTCGAGCGCGCGGATCGAATCGCTGAACCGCCTCTCGATCCAGAAAATCAAAGCTTCTGTCAGCAGGATTCGATCGAGTCTTCCCAGGCGATTGTCCGGATCGGCCTGCCGGTATGCTGCAACATGTTTCCGGGCATCGAGGTTTTTGCCCCGCAGGGCCAAGAGGCGTGCGACCCGTTCGTGACTGAGGCAAACGAATTTCCCGGCTTCTCCGGCCGGCCTCTGAGATCCCAACCGGATTGCATTTTCGAACTCTTGTTCGGCGCGCCGCGGGCTGCCCAACTCCTCATACGCCTCCGCGAGCCTGCAGAGAGCACCCGCCTCTTTCGGGCTTTTTCGCGCCGCCGCCCGAGCGGACTTGAGCTTCCCGTAACCCTTCTCCGCCTTCGTGAGAAATTGCAGATAGGCCGGAGCATCGGCGTATCCCGGGAGCACGGACACGACATCGCCGCCGGCGTCAAGAATGCACGTGGCAAGCCCTCCTCTTCCTCCAACGGCTTTCTCGAAGAGCTCGGGCCGCCCGTTGATGTCGACTTTCACATTGATGAACATATCGTTGGAAAGCTTCACAACTTCCGGGTGTGCGAATGTCTCCGCACTCATCGCGTGGACAAGCGGGCGCCCCTCCAGCCAGAAATGAACGACGAGCAGCCTTTTTTGTTTCTGTGCCTCAACCAGAGCCGCGCCGTAATCGCGCCTCCACGCGATACCTGTTTCTGCGGCAACCGCGCCGCCAAAAAGCAGACCCAGGCAGATCACCGTTTTCATCTCAATACTTCACCAGTAGAAAATTGCCGCTCCTTTGTGTCTTCGCGTCTTTGCGGTGGATTTTGTTTGCCAAGGCTCTTGTCACAGGGGCATGAATCCGATACCAAACACACGTTCGACAAGCCAGCCCAGTCCCAACAGGAGTATCGGCGCCGAACCGATCCACAGGAGCCGCCGCTGCCTGATCTCGCGGGATCTTTCGTCCGCCGCGCGGCAGAGCGCAAGAATCAGGGGAAACGCAACCATTAAGATAACAAGCTGCCCGGCCTCGACGCCGAGATTAAACGACAGGACGGGCAGCACGACTCCCGAGACATCCGCCAGGCGTTCCCGCAGGACACTCGAAAATCCCAGGCCGTGGACCAGGCCGAACGCAAAGGTCAGGAGCCACCGGTGTCTGCCGTCCTTGAGAAAATAGTTCTCCACCGAGACATAGACGATGGACGCGGCGATCAGAGACTCCGTCAGAGCAGGCGGCAAACGGATCAGGTCGAGCGCCGACAGCAGAAGAGTCAGGCTGTGGGCCACGGTGAACGAAGTCACAATGAGGACCATCTCTCGCACCCGCCGCGCCGCCAGCAGGAGCGCAAGAAGGAATGCGATATGGTCGTAACCGATAAAGATGTGGCGCGCGCCCCAGCTCAAGAACTCCCCGGCGATGCGCCAGACGTCCGGATGGAGCCCGTCGTAGCTGAGATCGAGTGTGCTCGGGCCTACACGGACGAACTGCCTTTCCTGGCCGCCCCAGCGCACATGCACCAGCGCGCGGTGTTCGGCGGTGAGCTCGGAAAAAAGCCGGATCCCCAGGCGCAGGCGCCGCGCTTCCTCCTGCGAGCGAAACAGTAACAGCTGCCGCACCCTCGCAATGTAGGGTTCTCCGGACAACAGGAAAGGCTCGTAAACAGGCTCCAGCTCGCCGATTTCTGCAACCGCGACGCGTCCGTTGATCTCAACCGACACCTCGCTGCTCAGGTAATTCGCGATTTGAGGTTTCAGGAGCTGCAGCTGCCGCTCGGAAAGCTGCGCTGCTGCCGCGGGGAGTTTCAGGGCCTTCTCCAGGCCGGCGAGCCCGACATCCACCTTCCAGACTATCTCGTGACTCTCTACCCGCACCTCCGAGGCGCTGACCTTCTCATCGTGCCCGAACAGCGTGCGGCCGCTCAGGAGCAGAAAGGCAATGACGAATGACGAATGACGAGTGTCATGAAACAAGGAATACTCGTCATTCGCCATTGGTCACTCGTCTTTCGTCAGTCGTCAAGCGTCATTAAGAAGGGCACCCCGGTTATTTGAACCCTCTCGTACAATAGGACCGAGCCGTTGCACTACCTCCTCTATCTCGTCCGCTGTCGTCACGCGGCCCAGGCTGAACCGAACGGCGCCGAGACCCACGCGCGCTTCCACACCCATCGCGCTCAACACGGGAGACATGGTATGCAAGCCGGCGTGGCATGCGGAGCCTGTCGAGGCGGCAACCCCTTCCAGCTTGTCGAGGACTTCTTGCCCGAGGTGACCGGGAAAGCTCACGTTGAGCGTGTTGGGCAGCCGGGACGTGGGATGACCGTTGAGCACAACGCCGGGCCCGAACGTTTCTTGAAGACGCTGCCAGAAGAAATCCCGCAGCGCGCGCATTCGCTCCGAACAAGGATCGGTTCTGGCCAGGTGGCACGCAGCACCCAGGGCCACAATCAGCAGCACGTTCTCCGTACCGGCGCGCCGCCCGGCTTCATGTCCGGCGCCATGCATCAGGGGTTCGAGCTCCTGCCCCTCCCGGACATAGAGAGCGCCGACTCCCTTGGGAGCATAGAGTTTGTGCCCCGCTATGCTGAGCATGTCCGCATGCAGTCCTCCGACCTCGGCGGGAATTTTGCCGGCTGTCTGGGCAGCATCCGTGTGAAACACGATTCCTCGCTCGCGCGCAAAACGTCCGATCTCGGCAATAGGCTGCAGCGTGCCCACCTCGTTGTTGGCGTGCATCACGCTGATCAGGATCGTCTCGCGCGTAACCGCGCGACGGATGTCCCCCGGAGCCACCAGGCCCGTGGAATCGACCGGCACCAGGGTCAGCCTGGCACCCAGCCTTTCGAGGAACCTGCACGGCTCCAGAACCGCAGGGTGCTCGATGGTTGTCGTGACGATGTGGGGTTGCCGGATGCGTGAACGAAAGTAGGCTCCTTTAATGGCGTAGTTATTGGCCTCGGTCCCTCCACTCGTAAGAACGATCTCCGTGGGATTGGCTCCCAGGAGCGCCGCGACTTCGGCTCGCGCCGCCTCCACTGCCTCGCGAGCGGGCTGTCCCGCCCAATGCATGCTTGAGGGATTACCGTAATGTTCGCCCAGGAACGGCCGGATGGCTTCCACGACTTCGGAAGCCAGGGGAGTACTCGCATTGTAATCGAGATAAATGCGGCGCATGTCGATTGCGGATTGCGGATTGCGGATTGGCGATTGCGGATTTGAGGTTGAGGATTTAATCTGAAGCTAATTCTTGCCTCAATCCAAAATCCCCAAAATCCGCAATCCGAAATCTCACCCGCGTCTCTCCTTTCGGAAGGACTCCAGTGTCCACATGTCTTCCTGAGCCGTGGAATGACGGCGAAGAATATAGAGGTTGTCGTCGTCCGCTCGAATCCGAAAGTAAATGCTGCCGGGGCCGTACCACTGGTCCAGAAGCTCCACAACTTTCAGCCGGCTTTCTCCCAAGTAGAACGAGACGGGACGTTCGTCCGCTTTATATCCGGAATAACATTCTACCTTTACTCGCAAACGGCACCTTTTGGGATCCCTGGCACTCTAAATCAATCCCGCGACCAGAGCAAGACGCCGAGCCACTCCACCTGGCCACGGAGACACGGAGACACAGAGAAAACCGAGGATAAAGGATCGACGATGGAGGATGGCGAACAGCTCTTTCTATCGTCCACCTTTCGATCTTCGATCTTCGATTCTCCATCTTCTATCTCTGTGGCTCCGTGGCTCTGTGGCTAAAGAGATTGGATTTGGAAAAGCGCTTCGCGCAGGCTAAAACCTCAACTCCGAACGTTTTGGTGAAATTCGTGGCAAGTCTTTCTGCTAATGAACACGGTCGTAGTCGCTCTGAAAGTACAGCTTGATGGCAGCTGCGAGCAGCAGCGCGGTGCCGACGCAAGCCAGGGAAGCATAAGTCATCAACGCGGGAATCCCCACGGTCCCTTTCAACATTCCTCCCAGGAGTGCGGCAAACCCCGAAACGAAAGCGCCGATCAAGTTCAGACAACCCACCGCAGAAGCACGTGTGTCCGAGGGAACAACTTCGAACGAAGAAACTACAAGGTTGGCAATGAAGAGGCCGCTGCTCAGCCCAAACCCCACAGCTGCCAGCTTCGTGAACAATAGCGAGCCTGCGCTGCCTATCAGGTGAACGCAAGGTGCAGAAACGAGGAGTCCTGCGAAGACCAGCCAGAAGCGCGCCGCCTTGGTCCTGGAGTAAAGCCAGTCGGCCAGGGTTCCGCCCGCCAGCAGTCCAACCAGGGTCGCCGTCTGCAGATAGGCGGTGGCGGTAAAGCCCGCGTCAGCCAGGCTAAGGGAGAATTTCTCGTAAAGGAAATTAGGCAGCCAGGTGTACAACAACCACAATACAAAGGTGAAGGCAGGAAATGCCACACACAGACAGCGGTAGCTGGGGATTCTCGCGAGCGTCGCGATGGCAAATCCTCCCCCTGACCGTTTGGTCTCGACTTGCGACTCCTCACTAGTTCCCTTCAGAAATACGGAATACGGAATGGCGAAGAGAATCCCAAATATCCCCAGCAAATAGAAGGCCAGCCTCCAATGAAAAGCGCTGGCTATGTACCCGCCGTACCAGCCACCCATCACCACCCCCGCTAACTGCGCTGTGTCGAAGACGGCGATGGCGCGAGAGCGGGTGCCGGGCCCGTGGGCGCTGGCGGTCAAAGCCATCGCCGGAGGAATAAAGAGCGACTCCGTGATGCCGATCAACGCCCGGCACGCCAGAAGTGAAAAGGCCGAGTTTGACAATCCGGTGAAAGTAGTGACTCCACTCCAGAGGACCAGGCTCAAGACAACCAGAATCCTCTTGGAAAATCGGTCTCCGATCTGGCCGGCGATTGGCGAGCACAAGGCATACACCCAGAGGAAAATCGAGCCCGTCAGGCCAAGCTGAATATCCGTGAAGCGCAACTCCGACTTGAGAATGGGGAAGATTGAAGAAACGACCTGCCGATCGCTGTAGTTGAGGAAGTAAGCGACCCACATGAAGGCCACCAGAAGCCAGGCCCGCGGCGCGCTCCTCACTGGTGGCGTCAGTTTCAAATCTGTGGTCAGTTCGGCCATGTTCGGAGTGCAGGCTTTAGCCTGCTCAGAGAGCAAACTCTGACGGCAGCCTAAAGGCTGAACTCCATACATGTGCAGCCTGAAGGATGAACTCCATGGCCTGGTTTGGAGTTCGCCGTGCTGCCTAAAGGCTAAGATCCAAGCTCACTTCCTGGCTGATGACGTACAGCGTAAGTCCTTTCCTACATTGTGCCGCAAAATGAAGCGCGGCCACCACGCCGGAGCGGTGGGATCGAATTTCCAGCGGTTCCGAGGAATGGTCGGAAAAGTCATGCAAGCGGCCGAGCAGGTCCCCCTCCTTGACCTCCGCTCCCAGTTCCACCGTGGGCTCCCATACTCCGTTTTGCGGACAGGGGATGTAGTCTTCCAGATTGACCGCCTGTACAAAACGGGGCGGTGTTGACCGTCTCGGATCGATCTTCACGACTTCCCCGGGCAGCAGGCCATAATGCCGCAGGACGTTCTTGATTCCTTCGTAAGCGTGCAAAGTTCCTTTCGGGCTGGTCGACTCCCCGAAACCAAACTCTCCACCAATTGTGATTTTTCCCATGGCTTCCGCTTCATCGGTCAACAACCCGGAGGCCATCTGGCTTGAGTAGAGGAAGATGAAAGGGGTATCGAACAACTGCGCTACCTTCGCGATCTCCGACCTCTGAATCGGGTCCGGGATAGGGTGAAAGGAAGCGCAGAGAGGGAAAATCGCCTCGTTCCCCCCGGAATGAATGTCGAGCACGACCCGCACGCGGGGGAAGATGCAGGTCTTCACGAAGTGTGAGATGCGATAGGAAACCGTCCCGCGGGGATTGCCCGGGAATGCCCGGTTCATATTGACGCCGTCCAATGGAGACTCCCGCGAGTTGGCGCAACAGGCACTCTCGCTCAGTTGAGGAATCAGCAGCACTCGTCCACGCATTTCCTCGGGGTTGAGATCGCTGCAGAGTCGCTTAACAGCTACCTGTCCCTCGTACTCGTTACCGTGGGTCCCGCCGATTGCCGCGACACCTGGTTCGGCGGCCCCTCTGAGTCCGTTGATGACAGTCATGGGAACCAGAGAATAGCCCCAGTTCGAGTCGAGGTGGAAAGCCACTTGATAGTGGTGTTTTCCCGGCTTTTCGAAATCGATCTCCGAATAGTCATAAACAGTCCTGGTCATCCTCGTCCCCCCACGGGATATATGGTGTTCTTGTGCGGCAAAGAGAAAGACGTTCTAAATGCTGGACAACAAATGTTCGTCAGAAGCTTGAAGTCTATACCAGATCTCGCAGAAACCTGCCACGAATTGCACGAAGCAGCCGAGCCGCAACCAAAAAAATCTCACCGCAGAGTGGATCTTTGTAGCTGAAAATCCTTCGGTGCCTTGAAAGGGTCTTCTGGGGCTTTTCCTGGGAGCGCGGATAGTGCCTTGTTGAAGTGTCAAGCCGTTTTTGTTAGCGTTGGTTTCCACTTTGTACAGGTTAATGGCCGGCGGAGATGCCTATGGTGGTTGACGTGCACAGCCACTTTTTCAAGTATCCCGAACACTTCACTGACGAGTTTCGGCAGCAGGCGCGCAGAGCTCGTACCACCGAAGTGGATCTCACGGTTCGCTGGGAGGACTATCAAGCGACAGCCTCTCGGTGCGACAGGACGATCGTCTTCGGGGGCAAGGCCAGGCTGTCGGGCTTGTGGGTCCCGGACGCGGAGGTGTCAGCCTATGCTTTCCAGGATCCGAACAAGCTCATCCCTTTTCTATCGGTCGATCCCACGCAGCCTGGCTGGCAGGACGAGCTCATAGAGGCGCATCGGGACTTCAAGATGAAAGGGATCAAGCTGCTGCCCATGTACGCCGGATTCAGGCCGAATCAGCCGGACCTGAATTATCTGTGGGAATATGCAACCCGGCATCGTTTGCCT
>QHZE01000460.1 GCA_003225335.1 Acidobacteriota bacterium | reverse complement strand
AAATGATCCGGGAAGATCTGTTGATGGAGGTGCGTACTGCCGTCCACGAAGCAAAGAAGAAAGACGCCAACGCCAGAAGGACGAACCTGCAGGTCAAGCACAACGGTCAAACCAAGACCGTCAACCTTGAAGTGATTCCCATCAGTTCGCCCCTCATCAAAGAGCGCTTCTTCCTGGTTCTGTTTGAAGAAGCGACCCTATCAGCCGCACCCCCGCCTGGGCCGGTCGAGCATGACACGGCAGGACCTGACAAACCAGGGTCTGGCGCGAGGAGCAAGCGCCGGAACCTGGAAAGGGAAATCGCCCGGCTCCGCCAGGAACTTGAGGCGCTTCAGGCCTACCTGCGTGCGACGACAGAGGAACATGAGGCCACGAACGAGGAACTCCGTGCGGCAAACGAAGAGATACTGTCGAGCAACGAGGAGCTGCAGAGCACCAATGAGGAGTTGGAGACCGCCAAGGAAGAGTTACAATCGACCAACGAAGAACTGAACACGGTTAACGAGGAATTGGAGAATCGGAACGCGGAGCTGAACCAGCTCAACAACGACCTGCACAATCTGCTTACCGGATTGAATATCCCCATCGTTGTCCTCGGGCAGGATCTGCGCATCCGGCGCTTCACCGCTTCCGCGGAACGAGTTTTTAACCTGATCCGGAGCGACGTTGGGCGGCCGATCACCGATATCAAGCCCAACATCGAAGCAACGGACCTGGAGCGGGCAACTTTAGATGTGATGGATTCGCTGGACACCGTCGAGCGAGAGGTCCAGGACCGGCAAGGTTTTTGGTACTCGATGCGAATCCGTCCGTACCGCACGGCTGATAACAAGATCGATGGGGCCGTGATGGCCCTCGTGGATATTGACGCGCTCAAATCGAGTCAGCAGGAGCTTCAAGAATGCCGTGACTTCATCGACACAATGCTGGCGGCCGCACCGCCGCTCGTTGCGCTTGATGCGGAGCTGCGAGTTCGAGCGACCAGCCGGTCCTTCCGCCAGGCCTTTCGGCTCAAACCCGAAGAAAGCGTGGGCTGCCCGATCTATGAACTGGGCGGCGGCAAATGGAACATCCCAAAGCTGAGGAAACTGCTTTCGGCGCTCACCCGGGACAACCCTCTGGTTCGGGACTTCGAAATCGTCCACGACTTCGGAGAGCCAGGCCGGAAAAGGCTTCTGATGGACGCGCAACGTGTTGACGACGAGGGAAGGCATACGCACTTCGTGTTTCTGAACATTCGCGAGATAGCGGCTAAAGGTACCCCCCCTGAAGAGCAGGCGTGCGCTGGTTAGCTCTGGGAGCGACCAGCCTGTCTTTTTTGATCGCGAGCAGGTCGTTGGAGGCGACAAGCAATGAACGGTTCGGCGAATAAGCCCAAGAAGCATTTTGAAGGGATGACGAAGACGGAGCTGATCGACGAGTTGCGCGCGCTCGAGAACAAAAGCGGCACGCGGCTGTCCCAGCCTGCGAATGAACTGACTCGCGCCTTACATGAGCTGGAGGTCCATCAGGTCGAGCTGGAGATGCAAAACCGCGAGTTGGTGGAAAGTCACCAACTGGTCGAGGAATCCCGGAGCCGGTATGCCGATCTCTACGACTTCGCGCCTGTTGGCTACGTCAGCCTGGATCGACAGGGGCGGATTCACGAAATCAACCTCACCTGCGCCGAAATGCTGGGCGGTGAGCGCTCGCAGCTGGCCGGAAGGCTCTTCTCAAGTTATGTGACCGCAAGTGACCGGGCTCGCTTCCTCCAGCACTTGGTTGATTGCGAGCGAAGCAGTGATAGGGTATTCAGCGAGATCAAGCTCATGCCGAAGACCGGCGGATCTCTGGAAGTCGAGCTGCTGAGCGTACCGGTCCAGGGTTCCGAGGGCAACACCGCCCATTGCCGCACGGCAATCACGGATATCACCGAACGCAAGCGGGCTCGCGAGGCTCTGCGTCAGAGCGAGGAGCGGCTGCGTCACGCGCAGAAAATGGAAGCGGTGGGGAGACTGGCAGGCGGAGTCGCACACGATTTCAATAACCTGCTGACGGCCATCCTCGGCTACTGCGAGATCGCGACGATGAAGCTCGAGCAAGGCGAAGCGCCGGGCAAGGAACTGGAAGGGATAGCCGCGGGCGCTCAGCGTGCCGCCGCGCTGACCAAACAACTCCTGGCCTTCGCCCGCAAAGAGGTGTTTCAACCCAGGGTGTTGGACTTGAACGACCTGATGGCCGGAATGGATGAAATGCTCCGCCGTTTGATTGGTGATGACGTCGAGATTGTAATCAGGCTGGACGCAGCGCTCGGGCGAGTAAGGGCAGACGCCGGACAGGTCGAACAGGTAATAATGAACCTGGTTGTAAACGCCCGTGACGCGATGCTGAAAGGAGGCAGACTGGTCATTGAAACCGTCAACTGTGAGATTGACGCGAGCGGCGCGCACGAGGATCTCGTTCCCGGCAGCTACGTGATGATCTCCGTTAGTGACACCGGATTCGGGATGAGCAGTGAAACAATGTCCCGTATCTTCGAACCTTTCTTTACGACAAAGGCGGAAGGAACCGGGCTGGGGCTTGCTACCGTTTATGGCATCGTTCGTCAGATGAACGGGCATATCTCGGTCCAGAGTCAACAGGGCGCCGGGACTACCTTCAAGATCTACCTGCCGCGGGTTCAGCAAGACACGGAGTCACCCCGGCAAGTACCTTCGGACCGCGCTCCTGACGGCACCGAAACAATCTTACTGGTTGAGGACGAGCCTTCAGTGAGAGAAATCGCCGCTTCTACGCTCCGCGCGCGAGGTTACGAGGTGCTGGAGGCATCGAATGGAGAGGAAGCTTTGAATGTCGCTAGAAACCACCGTGGGCCCAAAATCCACCTGTTGATCACTGACGTGATCATGCCGAAGATGGGCGGCCGCAAGCTGGCTGTGGGGCTGTCGGACCGCGACCCGGCGATAAGGATTCTCTATATGTCGGGCCACCCCGGTGACATGATAGGCAATCAAGGCGAGCTGGATTCCGATACGTGTTTCCTTCAGAAGCCTTTCAGCCCGGATGCTCTGTCTTTCAAGGTGCGCGAGGTACTGGAGGCGTAAACGTTCATCAGGGTTTCATTCCTCTTTCTACTTCGCGGCCCGAAGCTCCGAATACATCTTTTGCAGGTTGGCGGGGAAAAAATACTGATAACTGTAGGACGAATACTTGGGCGGAAGTTTCACGTCGCGCAAAACCTGCTCCATGGCAGCCCCTTCCGTCACACGCGGTTCCACCCACTCTTTTAGCTCTTCCAGATACTTCAGGAAGTCTTTCACCTCGCTTTTTGTGCCCACGGGCCCGTGACCGGGAACAAAAGTCTCGGCGTCGAGCTTCAGCAACTCGGCCAGCGTCCGCATCCATTCGAGCAGAAAGGCATCCTGCGTATTGGGAAGCGCAGAGTTAAAGAAGAGGTCGCCCACAAAGGCGATCTTCTCCTTGGGCAGATATAAAACCAGGTCGCCGTCGGTGTGACCCTTGCCCAGGTATAGCAGCCGGGCCGGCCGCACGGTGTCGTTTACATCGAGACTGTCTTCCACCCCCAGGACCGGAGGAAGAATCTTCAGGCCTGTCATTCTATCCAGGAATTTCTGGTGCTGCTGGATTTGCGCGCGAAGACCCGCTTGCTGCGCCGGGTCCTTGGTCGCGATCAGGTCTTTCTTCATCTTCTCGATCTGTGCTTGCGCAATGCCAAGTGTGCGGTTCATTGCGGGAAGATCGCGCTGCACCACGTCGCGACGCGCGTTCGTTGTCGCAATTATGTGGACGGGCCCTGCGAACGATTGATTGCCGTGAGTGTGATCGGGATGAAAGTGACTGTTTACCAAATAGCGGACCGGCTTGGTTGTAATCTTTTGGATCGCGGCCAGCAATGACTGCCCGGCCTCCAGCGTGAAGTGCGTGTCAAAGACGAGGACCGAATTATCGAGCTCTACAAAACCGGCATTGCTGACGATGCTCTGATCCGCGGCCGCGATGCGAACGTAAACTCCCTCTGCGAGTTTACGAACTTCGCCATCCTCGCCCTGGTAGGCGCCACTTCCCGCATGTTGCGTCAGGAGCCCGAAGAAAAGGAGCTCGAAACAAAGGAGCCTGAAGCCGACCGGTCGAAGCATGCGAAACCACAGATGAACACAGACGGACGCCGATCCGTATTTATCTGTGTTCATCTGTGGTTTCATTTCCAGCTAGAAGCGAAAACTGCGTTGTGGGCGCTCCACCAGGGGCATCGTCTTCTCCATCTTGTTCCGGCCCCTGTAGAGCGTAACTCGCGCCGTCTCGCCCGGCCGCTTGCCTTCCAGCGCAAGTCTCAGTTCTTCGCGGGACGAAACAGGCTTGCCGTCCACATCAGTGACGATATCTCCGCCAATGAGAATCCGCTCGTTGTAGAGTACTGCCATCTCGGTGGCGCCTTGGATGCCGGCCTGATCCGCGCAGCTCCCCTTCTGAACCTGCGCAACGAGAATGCCGCGCCTGACCGGCAGGTTCAGCGCTGAAGCCAGGTCTTCCGTAATCGTATATCCGGAAATACCGAGCCAGGGGCGCAGCACCCGGCCGTAGCGGATCAGGTCATCCACGACGCGCCGGATCGTGCTCGCCGGAACGGCGAAACCTATGCCGATGTTTCCGCCGCCGATGGTGAATATCGACGTATTGATCCCGATCATTTCACCGGCGGCGTTCAGCAGGGGTCCCCCCGAATTCCCGGGATTTATGGCCGCATCCGTTTGAATGATGTTGTCCACGAGTTCCCCGCTCTCGGTCTGAATCGTTCGCCCGAGCGAGCTGATGATTCCAACCGTCAGGGTATTCTGGAGGCGCAACGGGTTCCCTATCGCCAACACCTTTTGACCGACTTTGAGAGTTGTGGAATCGCCCAAAGGGACAGGGTGAAGGTGCTCCTTGGAGGTTTGGATCTTGAGGACCGCCAGGTCGTTTGTCCGATCGGCGCCCACTACCGCCGGCCGATATTTGGTTCCGTCCGGCAATGCGACCTCGAGACTCTGGGCGTCGGCGATCACATGGTAGTTGGTGAGAACGTGACCCTCCAGATCCAACACCGAGCCGCTCCCGGTCTCCTTGCTTGGTATGGCGCCAAAGAAGAAACCGTATTCCACCACCGTTGAGGTGATGTTCACGACGCCCGGACTGACATTGTTGTAAACACGAACATTGACCTCTTCATCCGGACTAAGAGGGGGTTGTCCGGACGGATTGGCGGCAGCCCACGTCCGTGTTTCACCTGGTATCGTTCGCCATCTAAATCCGGGAATGAGGTCCCAGCGCAGGAGGGCGAACGTGGCGGCGCTCGAGACGAGCGCTGCGAAAAGGACAATTCTGAATGGCTTCATGGTTACCGGAGATCGAAGCAGCGCCTGAGCATCGCACCCGGGGCGAAAAGACTATCGCTGGCTGATATCGACCTTGTCCGCAGCGATTTTCATGTCAAAGGTTACGCTGCTGGCGGCAATCTTGGGAATCTTTATCGTCGTATTCAGCTTCAAGATCGACATGTTGAGCGAATACTCCCCTGGAGGGACCGGGGTCGAAAATTTGCAACTGCCGCGAGACCCATTGGTGAGAATAGGGCCGGAGGTAAACTTTCCGTTCGGTCCCACAAGAGTCAGTTGATACCCGTCCAGACGGTCCATCGGGAAGTTACCTGAGACCTTGACGAAGTTGAATGCGACCGTCTTCGGCCCCTTCTTTATTATCTCGTTTCGTTGCAAGTCGTCGCGTTGCTTAGCTACTCGCTCCATTACATCTTGGAACCACTTCTTGCGCAGCACTTCCAATTCGCCGGATTTCTTCAGGCGCTCAATGGTGGCATTGACCGAGGCCAGAAGCTGCTTTTCGTTTTTGCGGACCACCACCCCGTAGTGTTCTTCGGTAAGCCGCACTCCCAAGGTCATGAGATTCGCATAGCTCTTGTAGATGCTGTAGGTGAGGATGTGTTCGTCACCGACCACGGCGTCGATTTCGGTCCTGTTCAAAGCCCCGAGCGCATCGTCCAGCGTGGAAAATTTCGCGACCGTTACTTTCATGGACCCGGCTCGGGATTCCATGAACTTATGGCCCGTCGAAGACGATTGCACTCCGACCTTCTTTCCCGAGAGGCTGTTCAAGTCCTTGATCGCCTCGTTGTCCTTGCGCCGGGCGATCGTATTTCCCGTTTCAAAATAAGGCTCTGAAAACGCGAAATCCTTCTTCCTGTCCGGGGTGATGGAGATCGTCGAGATAATCAGCTCAACTTCTCCATTCGCGAGGAGGTCGAAGAGCCGCTCGTATGGAGACTTGATCCATTTCGGTTCATAGCCGAGGTCCTTGGCGATCTCCGCGCCTATATCCACGTCCAACCCCTGAACGCCGGTCCCTGACCCGAACGCAAACGGCAGGTTGACCGCATCGGTGGCGATGCGCACGACTTTGTTTTTCTTCATCGACGCCATTGCGTCGGGACCCTCACGACCTCCGCCGCAATGGACCGACGGAAGAGCGAGGCATAGAAGCAGCAGGATGTGCTTTGCAAGCCGCACGACGGCCTCCTTCGAGGTGAGCGGGACTATACAAGGCTTAAGCGCATAATTCTAACGAATTCCGAAATTCATGCCAAAGCATTTAATTGCGGATTTTCGATTTCGGATTGCCGATTGCGGATTGCGGATTGTCTCAGCTGTCCATTATTTCCAAAATCCGCCATTCAAAGGTGCTTCCAAATCGGCAGTCCGCAATTCAAAGCCAAAGCCGCAATCCGCAATCCGCAATCGGAGATCCGCCATTCAAAGGTGCTCGTGCCGTACCAGCAGCGTCATTCCCGCGGCAGATGCCAATGTCAGGGCGGAGCATAGAAGGCATATGGCGCCGTAGCCGCTGACGTCAAACAGCTTGCCGGATGCCAGAGCCGCCAGTGCGATCCCCAGCTGGGAAAAACAATTTCTGAGCGCAACGAAGGATCCCCGGGTTGCTGCTGGAACTACTTCAGTGATGAGCGCTTCCATAGGACCCTGCCTGAAGGCCGCACAAAGACTGATGCCGCAGAACACGACAAAAAGAGCGACTCCCCATGCGAGCCGCGGCAGTACCAGTAACAGGAGGGCGAACACCACATTGCTGCAGACGAACTGGAGCTTCTTCCCAAATCTGTCCGAGAGCGTTCCGGCAAACGGAGAAGCGAGGAGCGCCGCGGCTCCTGAAGTCAAGAAAACCAGACTAATTTCCCTGCTTGTCTTGCCAAACACATCGTGCAACCAGATACCAACGAAGGCGAGAAATCCCGTGGTCCCGGCTGATGTGAGGCACGAACTGACAAGCGCTCCCAGCGATCCGCGGGAAGTGGCGAAATCCAGATAGACGCGGGCGTGACGAATCAAAGAGACAGGCGTTCGAACCTCCCCGGCGTGGCCGGCCGGCGGAGGGAGCAAAACAATTGAGAGAGCGGCAAGAAGCAGAGCCAAGATTCCGCTGATCCCAAATACCGCGTTCCATCCCAGCGCATCCCCAACCAGGGAGCCCAAAGGAACTCCCAGGATGAGTGCGGCGAAATAGGAGGAAAAGATCGAACCCATCGCCCATCCCCGGTTTGCGTAGGGGAAGAAGTCTGCGGCATAGGAAATCGTATTGAGACTGAGCATGCTGGCCCCCATTCCCGTGATCACGCGCCCGGCCAGGATGCCGCCGTAGGTAGCGGAAAGGAAGGAAATGCACGAGCCGGACGCGAACAGCGCCAATCCCGCCAGGAGCCCTCTCCGGCGGCCAAACAGGTCCGACAAGGGCCCCCAGATCAGCACGGAAAGCCCTGCGCTGAGGGAATACCCGGTGAAGAGATGGCCCATCTCAAGCGAGGATCTGGCCACCCTGGCGCGAATTGCGGGAAGGAGAGGGCTGACGATCTGGCTGTCGGCGACGCCAAGAAAGAGGACCAGAAAAAGACACAAAACCACGCGGATTTCTTCCCTGGACCGGCGCGGCATTGAGAATTTATTCGAAGAGCTTGATCTTTAGTCGAGCGGCGGCGATATCTGTCAGATCAACGACGGATGCTGCGGCAACTCCCATGGCGATAGCGATCGATTCACTGATCTCTTCCGGTGTTGCCCCGAACTTCATGGCTTTCTTGATATGACCGTTAAGGCATCCCTGGCACCGGAAGCCGAGCGAGGCGGCGATGGCAATCAGCTCCTTGGTTTTGCGGTCGATTTTGCTCCGCTTGTAGGTCTCCTGGTAGAAGTCGAAATAGATCTTCTTCATTCTCCCTTCGACCATGGTGTAGGACGGCCAGGTCTCGTCCGCCTCAGGAGTGGCAATATTTTCCGCGTTTTCCTCCTCACCCTGCTTTTTCATGCGAAGGCTTTGCTCCTTTCTTTATTCCGCTCTCCGGGAGGGCAACACGATGCCCCAGCCCTGACCGCCTCGAAAACAGCCGCTGGATAGTATCACTTATAGAATGACGACACAATAAGCGGTCCTTTGGCGGGTCGCGCGTTAGCGCGGAATCAGGGCTTTGCCTTTGCTTTGCCAGAGAGACACCGAGACACGGAGAAATCTCTGTGTCTCCGTGTCTCTGTGGCCGAACATCTCCTTTGCCAAGAAAGACTCCTTTGCTATCCTCAAAGAACAGAAAACATGTTCGGAGACGTTGAAGCTTTCCGGTTGCTGTCTGACGCTGTCGGAGGAGCAATGAAAATCCACACGTGGAAGGAGATGCCATGGGAACAAGTCACCCACGACATCTCGAGAAGGATCATAACCGGCGTGAATGAGATGGTCTCGCAGGTCTACCTCAAGAAGGACGCGCTGGTGCCGGAGCATTCTCATATAAGCGAACAAATCAGCTACATTGTCGAAGGAACTCTAAAATTCTGGGTGGGCGGCGAGGAACTGATTTTGCGGGCTGGTCAGCTGCTGGTAATACCTCCCAACGTTCCTCACAAAGCTCTGGCTTTGGAGGACACCCTCGACATCGATATTTTCAGTCCGATTCGTCAGGACTGGCTCGAGCACACGGATACTTATTTTCAGCGTCGTTAGGTGCGGGCAACATTTGAAATTTTCAAATTTGAAATTATTTGAAATCTCAAATGGAAGTCACACATTCTCGGCTGGAAGGCGTACGACTCCAAACTGCAAGGATTCCGTCCGATGGATCTGTGGGGCTGAAAGACAAGGTCGCGCTCGTGTGCGCGTCATTGATTACTTGAGCGAGCGCTCCATGATCCAGGCGTCTTCGACGGGATCGGTGTAATAATTAATCCGGCTCCCTGCCATCCTGAAGTTGTGCCGGTAGTAGAACTCAATGGCTCCCAGATTGGACTTCCGGACTTCAAGAAAGCAGCGCCTGCAGCCCCGGCGAAGTCCTTCCTCAAACGCAGACTGTATAAGAATCGTCCCGATTCCCCGTCTGTGATGATCCGGATGTACCCCGACCTTGAGAATTTCCAGGTTGTCGAAGATCGAGCGAGACAGGATAAAACCAACGAGCTTCGTTGAACCGATTTCAGGAGCCAGGACCGCTTTGGCGCCGAAGTATTCCGGGTACTCTTCAAGAAACTTCCGGTAATGTTCCCTTCCCCAAAAAGCGAGGCGCGTGGCGGCCTCCAGCTTTTCGAGCGCCGGGATATCCGCGGCTGTGAGCGGCTGAATAAGGGCACTTGCGATCATTTCAGCGCGTCCTTCTCTTGCGGAGAGCATCCGGTGGTCGAATATAGAGAGGTTCCGCGGTCAGAAACTCCCCCCTCCGCCAGCTTCTTTTTCGCCGCAGCGCGAGACGGGCAATTCCGGCGGCAAGGAACAGGTCTCTCCTGATGAAACGGCGCGGGCCGGATTCGGATATCCCGATCTCCTTCGAGTACCGTTCCGCGCCGTCCCCAGTGACGTACAGACGTCCTTGCCCCAGCACCCGATCCAAATCTCGTGGAAACCACACCCCAGGCTTTTGAACCAGACGCAGTTTTCCATTTGCGCCGGCGAGATACTCTGCATAGTAAACCTGGCTTCGCTGCGCATCCATAACAATGCCTATGCGTCCCCTCACAAATGCTGATTCATAAGCCAGAGCTTCCAATCCCGAGACCGCGGCCATCGGGCAGGAAAGCGTCTGGGCCAATCCGAGAGCCGTGGATACTCCGATCCGGATCCCGGTAAAGGATCCCGGACCGATGCCAACGGCAATGAGTTGCACATCCCCGATATTCCACGCGGCCATCGACAAGAGAAATTCGACAGAATTCAAAAGTCTCCCCGAATGCGTCTCCTGAGAGAGCACGCGTAGCTCTGCCACCACTTCCGTCGCTCGCATCAGCGCGATACTTCCTCGCGAGCTCGAGGTGTCGATCGAGAGAACTCGGATGGATTTATCCGGCGGCATGATTATTGACAAGCGGGGGCAAGGAATTATATACTGCGCGTTTACTAAGTACAAGAATTTGAGATATTTCCAGTCATTTTGCACGTCGTCCCGGGACCTACAACAATTCTTCCTCAGATACCTTTGGTGCAGCCGCGCGTAAAGACTGGACAAAATGAAAACACAGTCTCAGATGTGCGGCGCACACCCAAAGCGCACGAAAATGTGGTCCCGCCGTCCCGGGGAATGCAATGGCGCAGCTAGTGATAACGAGTACCCGTACACCACCCAGTCATTCACGGGCGAGACGCCCGTGCCACGATGGCTTCGTGGCATGACCGTCCCGGCCATGATACAAAACTTGAACGATTTGTGAACTTTGTTTCCACCAAGTGGACTTGGTTGCCTCACTCGGTATCTTCGGATACAGATGAACACGGATCCGTGTTCATCTGTGGTTCAGGGCGCCCGACTTATTTGGGAAAATACGTTTGCGGTATTTATGAAATCACGTAGTTAGCTGTGAGAGCGCGCGCGTGGAAGATCTGACCCCCATGATGAAGCAGTACCATGAAATAAAGCGCCGGTTTCCCGGAAAGATGGTTTTCTTCCGCCTGGGGGACTTCTATGAGATGTTCTATGAAGACGCTGTTGTGGCTTCCCGCGAACTGGAGATCACCCTGACCGCTCGAAACAAAGACAAGGCCGGGGCCCCCGTCCCGATGTGCGGGGTGCCCTATCACTCCGTCGACGGGTATATCGCCCGGCTTCTTAGAAAGGGCTACAGGATTGCCATTTGCGAGCAGGTGGAAGACCCCAAGACTGCCAGGAAACTGGTTCACAGAGAAGTCACTCGCATACTCACCCCCGGGACTGTAGTGGAGGAAGTGCTGCTCGAACCCAAGGATCACAACTACCTGGGAAGTTTGATTTTGACCGGCGAAGGGTCCGGGCTGGCATTCATCGATCTCTCGACCGGAGACTTCGTGACTACGGAATTGACCGGTGCAGACGCGTGGGACAGGTCGCTTGACGAGCTGAGCCGGTTCCGGCCCCGTGAATTACTGCTTCCCGAAGACGGCAGCAACCCGCTCAAGGAGAAGCTTGCCAGGGACTGGCCGGGCGAGTGGGTCGCGAGTCCGCTCGACGGTTGGGCATTCAATGCAGATTATGCTTTTCGGCTCCTCCTGGAGCATTTCAGTGTAGCCACGCTGGCAGGTTTCGGTTGCGAAGACCACCCCCTCGCCATATCGGCGGCCGGTGCTCTCATTCATTACATCCGTGAGACCCAGCTCTCGCAGCTGGGCAAGATCGCCGCACTGCGGTTCTTCGAACCCCGGGACTATCTGAAACTCGACAACTCCACCGTCAAAAACCTGGAGCTGATCGAAACAATGGAGGGCGACCGCAAGGGTTCTCTTCTGTCTGTTCTCGACGTGACGCGGACTGGAATGGGTGGGCGGCTGCTGAAGTCGTGGCTGCTGACTCCGCTCCTCAACGCCGGCGAGCTCGACAAGCGTCTGGATGCGGTAGAAGTGCTCACAAAGGACGTCGTGGGGCACGACCGGCTGGTTCGGAGACTTGGAGAAATCCATGATGTGGAACGCTTGGTCAGCCGGGTTACGCTAGGCACCGCATCTCCCCGCGATGTGCTGGCATTGCGGGACTCGCTTTGCGCCGTGCCTGCGATCCGGTCGTCGCTGGAGTCATGCGGAGCCGCAACACTGCAGCAGATACGATCGAAACTCGATGATCTCCCGGACGTCGTTCAACTGATCCAGAATGCTATAGCAGAGGAGCCCCCTGCTTCCTCTTTGGATCCTGGAATCATCCGTTCGGGGTTTTCGGCGGAATTGGATGAGTTGCGGGCCATTCGACGAAGCGGTAAGACTTACATCGCTTCACTGGAAGCTCGGGAGCGCGAGCGAACCGGGATCCAATCGCTCAAAGTCAAATTCAATCAGGTCTTCGGATATTTCATCGAGGTAACCAGGCCCAATCTGCCCCAGGTCCCCACGGGTTACGTCCGCAAGCAGACCCTGGTGAACTGTGAGCGATTTGTGACCGAGGAGCTTCAGGAATACGAAGAGAAGGTTCTCCGCGCCGAAGAGCGCATTGCGGAATTGGAGAAAGACCTTTTTGACCAGGTACGAAAGACTATCGCCGGACAGGCGGGGCGGATCCAGGCTACGGCACGTCTGCTCGGGGAGCTCGACGTCTACGCTGCGCTGGCTGAAGTGGCCATAAAGAATGATTACGTCCGCCCCCAGTTGGCTGAGAGCGACGAGATCTGCGTCCAGCAAGGACGCCATCCCGTGGTTGAATTCCAAAGCCGCCCGTTCATTGCCAACGATCTTTACATGAATACGACCACGGATCAGCTCCTCATTCTTACAGGACCGAACATGGGGGGGAAATCGACCTTCCTGCGCCAGACGGCGCTCATTGTGATCCTCGCTCAAATGGGTTCCTTCGTCCCCGCCCGGCAGGCGAGAATAGGGCTCGTGGATCGCATCTACACTCGTGTGGGCGCCTCGGACAATCTGGCACGCGGCCAGTCCACCTTCATGGTAGAGATGATAGAAACGGCGAACATCCTCAACACTGCGACCAATGGAAGCCTGATCCTCCTGGATGAAGTGGGGCGAGGGACAGCAACGTTTGACGGGTTGTCCATCGCCTGGGCCGTCGCGGAGTATCTTGCGCAAAATCCGCAGCACCGCGCCAAGACGATCTTTGCTACTCACTACCACGAACTTACGAAAATGGCCGACGTCCAGCCGGGAGTCAAAAACTACTGCATGGCGATCCGGGAGGCGGGGAATGAAATCGTGTTTCTCCGCAAGGTCGTTGCCGGAACCGCGGATAAGAGTTACGGCATCGAGGTTGCGCGGCTGGCGGGTCTCCCACGTGAAGTGCTGCGGAGAGCCAGCCAGATTCTCGAACGTCTGGAAAGAAAGGAAATTGACCTGACCGGCCGTCCCCGCGCACGATCGGCAGACGAAGTGCTGGGAGAAATCCAGAAATCACTCTTCTGATGGAATCGTAAACGAAACCACAGATGAACACAGATGAACACAGATGAACACAGATCTCCACTATTGCGGCTGGGCTGCTCTGTACTACTAACCCGAAAACCCTTTGCTGGCAGGAAAGGATTTTTCTTCGCGAAATCCTCGCGCGCTTCGCGGCTTCGCGGTGAATCCTGGGCTGGACTTTCACCGCAAAGGCGCGAAGCACGCGAAGAAAACGCGAAGGACTTTAGTTTGGTTGCGGCTGGGCTGCTCTGTGTTCATCGGTGGTTTCATTTTGTGCAATCCACGTGAACGAGAATTCTTGTTCGTGAAATCTGAGGTCAAGTGATTCTGGTGCCTGCAATGGCAGCTTGGGAAAGGAAAGACACCAGTTCCGCCCGAGACTGAACGATTAAGATAGAATGATGGTTTGGCCCTTCAATTCTCGCCGGGTTTCGCGCGGCGCGCCGTTTGTGGTGCTGGCGGCAGTAGCGCTGCCGTACTTCATCCATCTCGGGACGTCCTCTCTCTGGGACGCCAACGAAGCCTTCTACGCGGAGACGCCCCGGGAAATGCTCGAATCAGGAGACTACCTTGCGCCGCGCTTCAACCACCAATTGCGGCCACAGAAGCCGCCGCTCACATATTGGTTGGTCCTCGCTTCGTATAATCTCTTCGGGGTATCCGAATTCGCCGTTCGGCTGCCGGGGGCTCTCGCCGCGTTGGGGGTCATTGTTTTTACCTTTGGGATCGGCCGCGCTCTTTTCTCCCCCTTTGCGGGAATCCTGGCCGCGGTCATGATCGGCACAACGCCCCGGTTCTTCATCCTGGCGCGAAAGCTTCCTATCGATATTCTGCTGCTGTTCTGGCTCACGGGCAGCGCCTACTTCTTTGTCCACGCCCTGCGTCGTCCGTCCCCTTCATGGAAGAGCTGGGTCCCGCTGTATCTTTTTCTGGGATGCGGTTTCCTCACCAAAGGCCCCGTCGCCTGGGTCCTGCCGGGGGCGAGTTTCTCCCTCTGGTTGGTCCTTACGCGAAGTTTCTCTTTATCCTGGCGTCGCTTGCGACCCTTTAGGGGTCTCGTTCTGTTGGCCGCGACAGTGCTGCCCTGGTACGCTCTCATCTACCGGTCTCACGGCCGGGATTACATCGCTTCCTTTTTCCTCAAGGACAACCTGGGACGTTTCGCCACTCAGAGTTTCGGGCCAATGCGAGGGCCGTTCTACTACGTGCCCACTTTTTTCGCGGACTTCTTTCCGTGGTCGATCCTCGCAGTTGCTGCGGCTTTCTACTTCTGGTCAGAGAGGGAGAATCTCCGCCCGGTAAGCGCTTTCCAGTATGGATTTCCCCTGGTGTGGTGCGCCTTCGTGTTTCTTTTTTTCACACTCTCCAAGAACAAACAGGAATACTATATCGCCCCCATGTATCCCCTCCTCGCCGTCCTCTTGGGCGGCGCGCTGCGGCGGAGCGCACTCATTAAAGTAACTTCTAATTTAAATAGACCGAACTACCCATGGATGTGTGCTTTTTTCCTCCTGCTTCTCCTCGTCTTTGGGTTGTGCCTATACATGATAATCCTGATGCGCTCCGTTTTTCCGGATCTTTTCCCGGTTCTGGTCTACCTTCCTTCGGCTGTATTGCTGGTTGCTTCGTTCGCACTGGCCTGGCAATTGATTCGCGGAAATCTGTCTGGATGCTACGGGACCCTCTCGTGCTCGATCTGGCTTTTGCTTTTGCTGGCGGCCTCGATTTACATTCCAGGAATCGAGCCTTTACGGCCTGTGAAGGAAATGTGCCGGCAAATAGCGTCGCAATCCAAGCCGGAAGATCAGGTGGGTTATTATGACGCGGCTCTGCCGAGCATGGCTTTTTATCTTCGCCGTCCTATCTTTGAGGAGTTTGATGCGGAGTCCATGGTGCAGCGCTTTCGTTCGACGAGGGCGGTCTTCTGTATTCTCACAGAACAGGATTACAGTTATTTTGTCGGAACACGGGACCTGATTCTTTATGTTCTGGATCGCCGCCCCCGGCTTATCACGCAGCTCCACCTGCTCCTGGACGAGGAGTCCTGGGCAGAGCAGGAATTACTGCTGGTCTCTAACCGGCCCGCTCTCGAACCCAACATGAAGGAAGGGCGTGAAAACCCATGAAGAACGTTCTCGCCGCGCTGCTAAAGACTATGGTGACTGTGGCCCTGTTCTACCTCCTCTTCCGCAAAGTCGATTTCCATGAGTTCTGGGCCACGCTGCGCACTGCGCGTTTCAATCTGCTGCTCCTGGGCTTTGCCGTGCTCTGTGTCGGCCACTACGTCTGCCTCTTTCGCTGGCGGCTGTTGATGCGCCCGCTGATGCCCGTTCCTTCCCTGGCGCAGCTCTTGAAGATCTATTGCATCGGACTGTTCTTCAACCTCGCGTTCCCGACGGTGGTGGGAGGGGATGTTGTCAAGATGTACTACGCCGGCAAGCCCTCCAGGCAATACGCGCAGAGTTTCGCAGCGACGTTCCTCGACCGCGACGCGGGGATGCTGGCCATGATGATCATCGCCTGCTATGCCACGCTTGCGCACCCCGTGAGCATTCCCGGGGTCCCGGTCTCGCTCATCGTATGGGGGGCATTCGCGGCCTTCCTGCTCGTTAATGGGGCCATCTTCACCCCCTCGGTGCACCGGCTGCTTACCAGCCTGCTTCATCGAATGAGGATGCCGCGGATCGCAGGCAAGATGGACAGACTCTCCAGCGCCTTTCAGATCCTCGGCCGCGAGCGGAATGTTCTGTTGGGTTCCCTGGCAATCTCTCTAGTCAACCAATTCCTGGTGATTTCGGTGACCTGGCTCATTTCCGAAGCGCTGCGGCTCGATCTTTCAATCTTGTACTTTCTGGCGTTTGTGCCTGTGGTGACTCTCGTCTCGATGATCCCCGTCAGCCTTAATGGCATGGGATTGCGCGACTACGCTTTCAGAGCCTTGTTCAGCGCCGTTGGCGTGTCGCCAGCCTCGTGTCTGGCCCTGAGCCTTCTATACTTTTCGACTATGATTCTGTCCGCCATTCCGGGCGGCGTGCTCTATGCGTTCTTCAAGGATAAGCGGGACGCTCGGGAAATGGCCGCTTTCGAGGCCGATTTTTCATGAACGAAATGATCTCTGTCATCATTCCGGTCTGTAACGAGAGATACAATCTCGAGCCTCTGCTCGCCAGGTTATCGCACACGCTGGACTCGATCGGCAGGAACTATGAGATCGTGTTTGTGGACGACGGCAGTACGGACGGAAGCGGCGCTTACTTGCAGGCGCGGGCGCAAGAAAACCCGAGAATCAAATTGATTGAATTTCGCCGGAACTTCGGCCAGACCGCGGCGATGGCCGCCGGATTTGATTTCGCCCAGGGACAGATCATTATCGCGCTCGATGCGGACTTGCAGAACGATCCCGCCGATATTCCATCTATCTTGATGAAACTGGATGAAGGCTTCGACGTCGTCAGTTGCTGGCGGCGCGATCGGAAGGATCCCTGGCTCGACCGCAAACTCCCCTCACAGCTGGCAAACTTGCTGATTTCCCACATCAGCGGCGTGCGGCTGCACGACTACGGTTGCACATTGAAGGGTTATCGGCGCGAAGTGCTCCAGCACGTGCGTCTCTACGGAGAAATGCACCGGTTTATTCCCATATACGCGTCCTGGGCGGGCGCGAGAGTTACGGAGATACCGGTGCGCCATCATCCGCGGCTGCGCGGGAAAAGCAAATACGGATTGTCTCGGAGTTTCAAGGTGATCCTGGACCTGATCACCTTGAAGCTGCTGGGGAGCTACTCCACAAAACCCATGTACTTTTTTGGGGGAGCGGGGCTCCTGTCCTGTGCCGGAGGCCTGTTCTTTGCTTGCTGGACGCTCGTGGAAAAGTACATGAATCAAACAAAGGCCCATAACAATCCCTTTCTTCTCTTGGCGGTCTTTCTGTTTATCCTCGGTGTGCAATTCATTCTGATGGGTCTCGTGGCGGAGCTCTTGATCCGAACCTACTTTGAGTCTCAGGGCAAGACGCCTTACATTATCCGGCGGACCTGGAATTGCTTGGAATCGGAGAGTCATGCCGGCCAGCGCCCGAAAGCGCTTTCGCGGTAGAAATCATGGGCCTGTTTGCTGAGCAATTCGGCCTCCAGATACCCGCGATCGTCAATTTCGTCGGCGGCGGCGGAAAAACCGCTCTGATTCTCAAGCTGGCCCGAGAGTATTCCTCTACTCTCCCCGTGATCTATACGACGACTGTCCGCATACACCCGCCGCACCCGGAGAAGGGGCTGGTCCAGGTGGCCTGCGACGATCCGAATCTGCACAGGACGCTCTTGGAACGGAGCCTGCACAGCGGGCTCGACTGGGTCCGTATTCTGGTGGCGACCCGCCCGTCCATTGCGCCTGGCCTGCTTGGGGGCGTGGCTCCGGATTTTGCGCGGAAACTCGACCGCGCGGACTTTCCGCTTATTCTGAACGAGGCCGATGGCGCTCGCAGCATGTCCTTGAAAATGCCTCGAGATGGGGAGCCGGTGTTGATGGAAGAGGGGGAGTATCTCATTCCCGTAATCGGTCTGGATTGTTTGAACAAGCCTCTGGGGCCGGAAACGCTCTTTCGCTGGGAAACAGCCTTTGAGCGGTACTCCCTGGAGCAAGGGCAGATCTTGACGCCCGAGCTGGCGGCCTCGCTCCTTCTCCATCCCGACGGTGTGTGCAAGGGCTGGAAACCGCGCATGCGCATTGTCCCTTACATAAACAAGGCGGACAGCAAGAAGCAGGACTCCCTGGCTCGAAAGCTCGCTTCCGAGTTGCTGCAGAACGAACGCTTTCCCATCGAACGCGTCGTCTGGGGCAGCCTGCGGCGCGGCCGTGCGGCCTCCCTCACGGCGAAGAGGAGCTGACACCCTCCCCATCCATGTCCTTCCCTGAAATCACAAGTAAAGAGAATCCGCTTGTGCGGAGAATCCGTCTTGTTGCCTCCGGGTCGCGGAGGGCGCCCCGCGATCTGGTGCTCGCGGAAGGACTGCGCGTCCTGGAAGAAGCCGCCGAACACTCAATCGATGCCGTTGTCATTTCAGAAGGATTCGGAAAGAGAGATCGCGAGCAGCTCCTGATTTCGCGCTTGCGATCGAAGAGCGTGAAGATCTACCGCGCCGACCGGAAGCTGATGAAGTCTCTTTCGGAAGTGCTTTCGCCCCAGGGGGCGCTCGCCCTGGTGCGTGTTCCACGTCTCAACCTTGCAGACATCAGCCTGGGGCCCAATCCTGTGGTCCTTTGCGCGTGCGCCATTCAGGATCCCGGGAATCTGGGAACGCTCTTGCGCGCGGCAGCAGCAGCCGCGGCGGCGCTCGTTTGCACGACGACGAGCACCGTCTCTTCAAGAAACCCGAAATGCATCCGCGCCAGCGCCGGGACCTACTTCCGTATTCCGGTCGTGGAAGAGCTGGCGCCAAAGGACATTCTGGAATATTGCGGGAGACACGGCCTCCAGCCCGTCCGAGCCGACGCTCGCACTGGAGAACCCTACTCAAAAATGGATTTGACGAGGCCCACGGCGATTCTGCTCGGGAACGAAAGCCAGGGACTTCCGGGAATCGAATGGAGCGGCATCCGCGCGGTTCGCATTCCGATGGCGCCCGGGGTCGAATCCCTGAATGTGGCGAGTGCGGGGGCAATCCTTCTCTTCGAGGCGCTCCGCCAAAGGGATCTCTAATTGCGGATTTGGGATTGCGGATTTCGGATTTGGAGTTAACGGACACCTTGCATTAGACAATCCGCAATCGCCAATCCGCAATCAAAACGGGCGTGATACAATTACACCCTCGCACTTATGAATCGTTCACTATTTCCCGATGTTGAGCCGCCGTCCCCTGGGGAGGATGCGCCGTTGGCGGAGCGCGTGCGTCCCCGGAGGCTTGACGAAGTCGCAGGCCAGTCGCACCTGATAGGCGAGGGAAAGGTGCTGCGAGAGATGATCGAACGGGATCAACTCCGTTCGATCATCCTCTGGGGACCGCCTGGAACTGGCAAGACCACTCTTGCGCGCATAATCGCTCAAGAGACTGAATCGAGGTTCGTTTCTTACAGCGCCGTCCTTTCCGGGATCAAAGAGATCAAGGCGGTAATGGCCGAGGCGGAAACCGGTCACAGGCGACTCAAGTCCAGGACGATTCTGTTCGTCGACGAAATCCATCGCTTCAACAAGGCTCAGCAGGACGCCTTTCTCCCTTATGTCGAATCGGGGGTTGTCGTTCTTATAGGCGCGACCACGGAGAACCCGTCCTTTGAACTGATCAGCGCTCTCCTCTCACGAGCCAAGGTGTATGTTCTGAACCCGCTCAGCCCGGAGAACATTGTCGCGATTCTCCGGCGCGCGCTTAACGATCCGGAACGGGGATTGGGCAAGCTTCCGATTCAGGTTTCTGATGAAGTTCTGCGGCGGCTGGCGATCTATGCCAACGGGGATGCGCGCATCGCCCTCAATGCTCTCGAAATCGCCGTCGCTCTCGCTTCCGGACGATCGCCGGTGGCTCTGTCGGAAGCCGACGTCGAAGCCGCGCTGCAGAAGAAGATCCTGCTTTATGACAAAGCGGGAGAAGAACACTACAACCTCATCTCCGCTCTCCACAAGTCCATGCGGAACAGCGATCCTGACGCCGCGCTGTACTGGTTGGGAAGAATGCTGGAGGGGGGAGAAGACCCGATCTACATCGCGCGCCGCATGGTCCGTTTCGCCTCGGAGGACATCGGTGTGGCCGATCTGAGGGCGCTCCGTGTTGCCCTGGATGCCGCCGATGCGGTTCAGATAGTGGGGCTGCCCGAATGCAAACTCGCTCTCGCGCAGGCGGCCGTATACCTTTCCGTGGCGCCCAAATCGAATTCTCTTTGCACCGCGTATTCCGCCGTTGCCGAGGACGTGCAGAAAACCATAAATGAGCCTCCTCCACTTCACATCCGGAACGCGCCCACGCGACTGATGAAGGAACTGGGCTACGCCAAAGGATATCAGTACGCCCACGATCTCGACGAAAAGGTCGCGGACATGGAATGCCTGCCGGAATCGCTTCGAGGGCGGCAGTACTACTATCCTACTGGTCAGGGAGCGGAGCGGCAGATCAAGGAAATCCTGGAGAGCATCAAAGAGCGGAAGCGGGGACGGAAGTGATCCTGTTTGGAGTTCAGGCTTCAGCCTGCCCGGCGCCAGTGCAGCCTGAAGGCTGAGATCCGAACCTGAACCAAACCTGATTGAAGCAGGCATGGAGTTCAGGCTTTAGCCTGCACTGACCTGTGCAGCCTGAAGGCTGAACTCCGAACCTACGCTTTCGCTCCCAGGGTCTCGCGTAGCTTCTTGTTCAACGTTTCTGCCTTGAAGGGTTTCTCAATGAGGCGTGTCCCGTGCCTCAGCACGCCGTGGCGAAGAATGCTTCCATCGGTGTACCCGGACATGTAGAGAACTTTCATTTCGGGGTGCGGGGTTCTTAAGCGGTCGGCCAGTTGACTGCCGTTCATGCCTGTCATGATGACGTCGGTGAGCAACAGGCTGATGGGTCCTCCGTGCTGCTCACAAAGAATGATCGCCGCCTCCGCACTTTCCGCTTGCAAAACCGTGTAGCCGTATCTTTCGAGCATGTCGTGAACGAGACGGCGCAAAGCCGCTTCGTCTTCGACAAGCAGAATGGTTTCACCGCCGTCTCTTCTCTCAACCCTCATCTCGCTGGGCTCGACCGGCTCAGCGGATTCCTCGGCGTGCGGCAGATAGATCTTGAACGTGGTTCCTTGCCCGACCTCGCTGTACACCCAGATATGTCCACCGCTTTGCTTGACGATTCCGTAGACGGTCGCCAGCCCCAGTCCTGTTCCCTTGCCGGCCTCTTTTGTGGTGAAGAAGGGTTCGAAGATGTGGGACATTGTTTGCTGATCCATGCCGCACCCCGTGTCCGTGACCTTCAAGAGCGCATAGGTTCCGGGCCGGGCTCCCGGGTGCCATCGGATGTAGTCTTCGTCAAACTCGACGTTTTTGGTTTCGATGATGAGGGCCCCACCGTCCGGCATAGCGTCGCGCGCATTGACCGCAAGGTTCATGATGACCTGTTCGATCTGGCCCGGATCCGCTTTAACCCTTCCCAGATCCCTGCCCGGCCTGCTCACAAGATTCATGTTTTCGCCGATTAAAGGGCGCAGCATCTTCTCTGTCTGACGGACAACGGCATTCAGGTCCAGCACTTTCGGCTGGAGTATCTGATTCCGGCTGAAGGTCAAGAGGTGCCGCGTCAGCGCGACAGAGCGCTCCGCGGCTCCCGCTATTGTTTCGACCTGCGCGCGGATGCGGCTGTCCGCGGCGCCGGAGCTGAGAATCAGATGGCTGTATCCCAAAATGACGGTCAACATGTTGTTGAAGTTGTGAGCGATGCCGCCTGCCAGATTCCCGATGGCTTCCATTTTCTGAGCCTGGCGAAGTTGCTGCTCCAGTTTCTTGCGCTCGCTCACATCACGGGCGATGCCGTGAGCCCCTACAGGTCGTCCTTCCTTGTCGAATACAAGGCGTGTGCTGACTTCAAGCTCTATGGGGCGGCCGTCTCTCGCCACAATCTCCAGTTGGTAAGCGGTACCGTGCTTCCCGTTGGTTTCTTCGTCAAGCATGCCTTGAACAAAATCCTGATATTCCTCTCCGAGGATCTCGCCGATGCTCGTGCCCAGGGCTTCACGTCGTTTATGCCCGATGATCTGTTCGCCTGCCGCATTTAAGGAAGTCACGCGTCCCGTCAGGTCCAGGGTGTAGAGAATGTCGTTGGCGTTTTCAAACAGCTCGCGGTATCGCTCTCTTTCTTCGCGCAGCGCCGCTTCTGCCCGCTCGCGCTGAGCGATCTCGCAGGAGAGGTCTTCTGTTCGTTCGCGCACCTTATCTTCGAGATGCGCGTTCAGCTTCTCCAGTTCGTCGCGTGTCCGGACCAGACCGACCTCGACATTGAAGATCGGAACTTTCTTCTTCTGAGGAGAATTCATACTCTCATAGGCTACGCCACCATTGCGTTTTAGGCAACTGGGGTTTTCCCTTGTTTCCTGAAAAAAAACCCTAGGGTGTTCGACTCATGGCCTAGGGATGTTGACGTATACCCTGATGAGAATCAGGGGAGCGGAACAGCAGAGGGCGCCGTCAGCAGGCTAAAGCCTGAGGAGGTTGTGAAAAAATTGGAGCGTCGTAGGGCTGGTGTCCGCCCGCAAGTCCGCGCCATTATTGGCCAGTCGGCGGGTTGCCTCTACGGCGGATGGATTTTTTTCACAGCTTCTGATCTCCGAAACAAACCGCGCTTACTTGGAATAAGTAAGATATACGAGCAGGGTGACTCCTGCGAAGATGATTCGATAGATGACGAAAGGCGTGAGCGTGTGGGTTTGCAGGTAGCGCAGAAAATAACGAATGCACAAAAAGCCCGTGATCGCCGCGGTTGCGGCTCCTACTGCCATAAGCAGCCATTGGATTTCTGGACCAGGTGATCCCGCGGGGGTCCGCGCCGCCTTCACCAGATGCCAGCCCTCGAGCATTCCGGCGCCGACGATCACAGGCGTGGAAAGAAGAAAAGAGAAGCGTGCGGCCGAGATCCGGTCTATGTCCCTTGCCAGCGCCGTGCTGATGGTTATCCCGCTTCGGGACACCCCGGGAATCAAAGCGAGAGCCTGGCTGAGACCGATCCAAAGAGAATCTGCCCAGGTCAGCTTCTCCAGGGAGCGGTCCTGCCTGCTCCAGCGTTCCGCAAAATACATGAGGGCGCCAAAGGCAACCAGGGTGAACACCGGAATAAGAAGGGAACGCAGATGGGTTTCGATATAAACCCCGAGCGCCACGCCGGCCGCCGCCGCGGGCAAAGTTCCGACAATCAGAAAACACGCCAGGCGCCTTTGAGCGTTACCCAACAACTGCCGCTCCCTGATTCCGAGCAGCATTTCACGCGCCAGGTCTATCCAGTCTCTCCAGAAGTAAGCCAGAATTGCCGCCGACGTTCCCACATGGAGGGCAACGTCGAAGACCAGTCCTTGCGCCTCCCAGCCGAGGAGCCGATGGACGACGATCAGGTGGGCCGAGCTGCTGATGGGAAGAAGTTCAGTCAATCCCTGAACCACTCCGAGAATCACTGCCGAAATTATTTCCACAGGCGCCATCCTTACTCAGTTTGAACGAAACCACAGATGAACACAGATCAGCAAAGCGGCAACCAAACTAAAGTCCTTCGCGTTTTCTTCGCGTGCTTCGCGCCTTCGCGGTGAAAGAGATTCACCGCGAAGCCGCGAAGAGCGCGAAGATTTCGGCGAAGAAAAATCCTTTCCTGCCAGCAAAGGATTTTCGGGTTAGTAGTACAGATGAACACAGATCAGCTCGGCCGCACCAAACAGATTCACCGCAGAGTCGCCGGGAGGACAGAGAAAAAAATGACAAATGACAAATGACCAATGACCAATGAAAGATGACAAATCGCAGTTCGTTGTCCGGACTTCTGACCTCTATTTGTCATTGCTCATTGGTCATTTATTGGAACGTCCCCGCCAGCCCATCGGTGGACGAGTTCTTGTCTCCGGAACCCGGTATGAGATGGTTTTCTTCGGCGTATCGCTCCAGAATTTTGTGCGCGGTTTCGACAAAGGAGCGCGGCGCTCTTGACGATTGCTGTTGCAGTTTTTCCAGGCTCGATCCCATCCAGTGATGCAGGACACGCTCCGTCTTGCGCTTCCGAAGGAGCCAGACCCCCAGAGACACGAGCGCCAGGACCGCCCCGGCGCAAAGAGCGCGACGGTAGCGCCCCAAGAAACCGGCGGACCCGCGCTCGGACGAAGGCAGGGGCGCCGGGGCCGCAGGGCGCGTCGTGGAGGACGGCGCCCTGACGTCGATTCCGGGGATGCGGACGTTCGTCCATGTGCCTCTGCCCGGGTCGAAGACAGGAATCTGCAGATCTTCAACACGCCTCGCGGCCCCCTCCTGGGGAATCATCCAGATCGACCACCGGTGGTGCTGCTGCATCGTGAGCCGCCGTCTATCCCCCGTGTCCCAGGTTTCGACGAAAGACTCTGCCTGGACCAGGCGTGGAGCAAGGAAAGCCACCCCGGTCCCGCGGAACCAGTCAAGAGGCTGAAAGAATGCGAGGTTGGCAGTCCCCTGCAAGTCGAGAATTACTTCCCTTCCCTGCGATCGCTTGCTTTCTTCCAGCCGCCCTTCCAGGGTCCCCACCAAAAGTGATGTCGTGGCTCCGGCCTCTGACGCCGGCAAAGGAAGCACCGTAAGAGACACGGGATTCGACTTCGCAACAACATCCCAGCGTGGGGCGCCGGCGGCCGCACTGCGGGCCATCATGATCTTCACCGACAGCGGTGGAAGTCCGAGCGCGCCCTCTTCCAATGGGGAGGCTATTATCTGTCGCAGAAGGAATTCGTGGGTAGGACGTCCATCGAGCAAGCGCGTGATCGTACGCGTTTGCTCCGCCAGGGGCACGATCTCAGTCCAGAATCCGGAATATTGCTGAGGTTCAATATCGATTTCGGTGGGGTACCGCTGGGTTACAAGGCTGTACAGGATGCTGAACTGCTGTCCCACATGTAGGAACTGTGACGACACCTCGGTTCTGATTTTCAGCCCCGGAGCAATCTGCGCGCTGAAAGCGCGACCCTGATCTTCCCAGGAAAAGAGGAGTTTGTCGTCCGAGTGAAAAATGAAACCCAAGGCGAGCAGCACCGCGCGTCTATTCACCCTGCACTCCTTCAGCCCCTGGGCGCGTAGGGGCGGCCCTGCGTGGCCGCCCGAAAGTAGCGGCATACGAGAACTTCTCCCAGCAAAGCGAAGAAGCCCAGCGACGCCAGATACTGGCTGTAAGTGAAACCTTGAAGCGTGCTCCTGGACCGGCGCTGCGTCGTCCTCTCCGCGCGTAGAAACTCGCGCAGGCCGGCGACCTGGACATCCGCATCCTTTGCGGCGGTCTCAATTCCCGGCGCCGGGGACTCATCAGGGGCTGTTCGGGTCACTCTCAGGATCAAGACCTCGGGGACATCATAAGAAGGAGGTGGACTTTTGGCCGCGGAATCTGCCCGGGAGGGCGCTGCGATCCCAACAATGCGCCGGCGCCAGTTCTTGCTCGGAGTGAGCCTCCGCAGAGCATCCACGCTGTCATAAAAGGAGACCGGGGCTTCTCCCCGCCATTCCTCGCGCAGCCGGTTCAGGAGGATCAGAAGACCCTGGGCATCCGTCGTCGGCGGAACAACGACTTGTAAGGGGTCTGCCGACTTGTAAAGCGCAAAGTGGGAGCGAGGAGAGAGTCTGACTACCGCGCGGACCTTCTCTTCGATGAGCTCCAGCGCATCGGCCGCTTGGGAATCACCGCCCTCTGCGATCCCTGAATCCAGGAGTATCTCCACAAGGGACTCTCCGTCAGACGGCGCAGCCTTTGGGACCGCAAACGGCAAAACGGCGGCGAGCAAGACGAAGCTCCCGGTCAGAAGTGCCAGCGCCAAAATCCGCGTGCGCTTACGCCCGGGCATGCCGAGAATCTCGGGATCGCCAAAGGACCGCAGACGCCGCAGACGCGCGCGCTCCGCAACGATCCAGGCGATTACGACGGCGACGGGGAGAAGCAAGATATACAAGCCGTCCCTCCACTGCATGCCCGTTGACCTACCGTTAACCCGGCAGTTCCGAAATTACGAATTGGACGAGCGCGAATTCCACGGCGAGAAGCAGCAAGGCCGTCCAGGTGCATGCCCGGACCCAAAAGAGATCTTCGCCGGCGCTGCTGGTGCTCTCCGCCCGCGCTTCCCCGAGTGATATGGAGGAGAGGGCGCGGCCAAGCTCTTCCGAGTTTCTTACACGCTGATACGAGCCGTCTGTCGCTTGGGCTAACGCTGCGAGGGCCTCGTCGTCAATATCGATGCGCGCGCGAACTTCCGTCAAGCTGCCGGCGGCAGATGGGACGAAGTAGCGTGCCATCTCGTTGGTGCCGAGGCCCACCGCATGAATTGAGATGCCCAATTCTCTCGCGAGCCGCGCAGCGTCTAACGGCGTGAGCGCCCCTCTGTTGTTCACTCCGTCCGTGATCAGAAGGATCTTCCGGCTCGACCAGGTTCCATTGCGAAGCCGGTTCGCGGCACTTGCAATCCCGCTCCCCAGAGCGGTGCCGTCTTCGCCGTAACCCGCCGGCGCCGCCTTCTCCAAGGCTTTCAAGACCGTCTCATGATCGGAAGTCAGAGGTACGAGAAGACGGGGTACCGCCGCAAAGACCATGAGACCGACGACGGCGTGCGGATTATTGGCAATGAAGTTCTTGAGGTCTTTCTTCGCCTCCTGCAGGCGATTTTCAGGTTTGAAGTCCTCGGCAGTCATCGAGCTGGAAATGTCCAGGACGATGAGCAACGCTGGAGGGGTCCGGCTGCTGGCCTGGATGGGCGTCTGCGACCCGATGCCGGCCATGACCGGTAGCACGCTCAGGACCGCAAGGAATCTCAGGATCTCCGCCACCCTGGGACAAAAGGATAGGCTGTCGAAAGAGATCGGAATCCAGGGGAAGGCCGAAAACACGAGAGAGGGCGCTCTCCGCCCAGCTCTAGTCCAGCCCAGCGCAAAAACCACTACGGGCAGCACTGTCAGGCCCCACACCCAGGGATGCGAAAAGTGTAAGGAACTTATCACCGTCTCCGCTTCGTCAAGCTCCCGATCCTTAGTGATTCTTCGCGTCTTTGCGTCTTCGCGGTGAATGCGTCGTACACTCTTTCACCACAAAGACGCGAAGGCGCAAAGAAGCGCGAAGAATTTTGTGCCCAACGGGACCACAAAAATCTTGAAATTCGAAATCGCTGCGCTATTGTAATTTTTTCCTATTAACGTTAACTAAACGCCGCGAAAAACGAGCATCAATAATACCAGGGAGTAAATCATTCACCGTCAGAATATTCTCATTCTCGATTTCGGTTCTCAGTATACCCAGTTGATCGCCCGCAGAGTGCGGGAGCTGTCGGTATACTGCGAAATTGCCCCCTACCATGCGGCCCTCGAAAAGATCCGTTCGACGAACCCGGCGGGGATCATCCTCTCCGGGGGCCCTGATTCCGTTTGTCGCGAGGGCAGCCCTGCCTTGCCGCTGGAATTTTTCCGGGTTGGTCTCCCAATGCTGGGCATCTGTTACGGACTGCAGTGGGTCAGCCACGCGCTGGGAGGAACGGTGGTACATGGCAACCAGCGCGAATTCGGCAAGGCGATCGTCGAAGTGATGGATGCCGACACGATCTTCTCAGGACTGCCATCAAGTTTTCAGGTCTGGATGAGCCACGGCGACCGCGTCGAGACACTTCCCGAAGGCTTCCGCATCCTGGCCCGCTCGGGGCAGACCATTTCCGCCGCGGCGGACGAAACGCGGCTTATTTGGGGCCTTCAATTTCATCCCGAAGTGGTTCACACCCATCACGGCACACAAATCCTGGAAAACTTTCTCACACGGGTTTGCGGCTGCGGGCGCGATTGGACGATGTCTTCCTTCATCGAGTCTTCGGTCCGCGCAATTTCGAGCCAGATAGGCGATGAAAAGGCCATTTGCGGTCTCAGCGGCGGCGTCGATTCGTCCGTGGCAGCGCTTCTGGCCCACCGCGCCATCGGCGACCGGCTTACCTGCGTCTTTGTCGACAACGGTCTTCTGCGGAAGAATGAATTCCAATCGGTTCTCTCCGACTTCGGCGAGGGCCTGCGCCTGAAGATACTGGGCGTTGACGCCCGCGAGCGATTTCTGGGAAGGCTTGCCGGCGTCCAGGATCCGGAAGAAAAGCGCAAGATCGTGGGAGAGGAATTCATCCGTGTTTTTGAAGAAGCGGCCAGAAAGCTTGGGGACGCGCGCTTTCTGGTTCAAGGAACTCTCTACCCCGACGTTATCGAATCGTCATCCGTCCGCGGGCCGTCCGCCGTGATCAAGTCCCATCATAATGTGGGGGGACTCCCTGCCGACATGGGTTTTGAACTGGTCGAGCCGCTGCGCGAGCTGTTCAAAGACGAGGTGCGCAAGTTAGGGGAGCAGCTCGGCATGGAACCGCGCTACGTTTATCGCCAGCCCTTCCCGGGGCCCGGTCTCGCGGTGCGCATCATCGGCGACGTAACCCCCGAGCGTTTGGATCTCCTGCGCGAGGCCGACTCGATCGTGCAGGAGGAGATCGAACGCGCCGATCTCGTTCGCGACCTCTGGCAGGCGTTTGCGGTCCTGCTGCCCGTCCGCAGTGTTGGGGTCATGGGGGACGACCGGACCTACGAGAATGTGGCCGCTCTTCGGGTGGTGACCAGCCAGGACGGGATGACCGCCGACTGGGCGAAACTTCCTCACGGGATTCTCGAAAGGATATCCAACAGGATCGTCAACGAGGTGCGCGGGATCAATCGCGTCGTCTACGACATCACTTCCAAGCCGCCAGGCACAATCGAATGGGAGTAGCTCTTGGCCGAGCCGACTGCATTCGTTCATCTGCACAATCATTCTGATTACAGCCTGCTCGACGGCGCGTCCAAAGTGGATCAGCTGGTGGACACGGCCGTCTCCATGGGGATGCCGGCCATGGCGATCACCGACCACGGCAACCTCTTTTGCGCAATTCAGTTCTACACCAAGGCCCGAGCGAAGGGGCTCAAGCCCATCATCGGGTGCGAGATGTATGTGGCCAAGGAAAGCCGTCACAAGAAAACGGGGGGCGGCGACCAGTCCAACCATCTCATACTTCTGGCGGAAAATGCCGCGGGATATCAGAACCTGAGCAGGCTCGTTTCTTACGCTTATCTTGAGGGCTTCTACTACAAGCCGCGCGTGGACAAAGAGCTTCTCTCGCAACACAGCAAGGGGCTGATTGCGTTTTCGGGCTGCCTCAAGGGGGCCGTACCGGAACGGCTGCTCCTGGACCAGTTCGATGCGGCTTTGGCGGAAGCCGGGGCGCTTCAGGACATTTTTGGCCCGCAAAACTTCTTCCTGGAACTTCAAGACCACAACCTGCCGGGGCAGCGCCGCATCAATCCCAGCCTCCTCGAAATCTCCGGGAAATGCGGCATCCCCCTGGTCTGCACGAACGACGCCCATTATCTGCGCAGAGAGGACCATGAAGCGCATGACGTGCTGCTCTGCATCGGCACCGGCAAGACCGTCCAGGAGACGGATCGGATGCGTTACGCCGCCGACCAGTTTTACTTCAAGTCTTTTGAAGAGATGTATCAGGTCTGGGGACATCTGCCCGAGGCGATGCTGAATACCGTCCGCATCGCCGAGCGTTGTGATGTCCAGATCGACACCTCGGAGCTGCATCTGCCTCCCTTTGACGTCCCGGCTGGATTCACCGCGGACTCGTATTTCGAGAAGGTTGTGCGTGAGGGTTTTGAGGGCCGGCGCCCCCAACTGGAGGGGATGGCAAGGGGAGGGCTGCTTAAGAATCCGCTCACGGCTTACGAGGAACGGCTCGCATCCGAGATTGAAATGATCAAGAAGACGAAGTTCTCCAGCTACTTCCTCATTGTCTGGGACCTCATCAAGTATGCTCGCGACAATCGCATTCCCGTCGGGCCCGGACGGGGCTCGGTGGTCGGCAGCCTGGTGGCTTACAGCCTGAGGATCACCGATATCGACCCTCTCCAGTATGACCTCTTCTTCGAACGCTTTCTCAACCCGGAAAGAATCGCGCCTCCCGACATCGACATGGATTTCTGCATGCACCGGCGCGCCGAGGTCCTGGACTACGTGGGCCGGAAATACGGCCGTGACAATGTGTGCCAGATCATCACCTTCGGAACTATGGCTGCCAAAGGCGTCGTACGGGACGTCGGCAGAACGCTGGACATTTCGTACGGGGACGTGGACCGTATTGCGAAGCTGATCCCCAACGACCTGAAAATCACAATAGACAAGGCAATCGAACAGGAACCGCGGCTGCGCGAGGAGATGAAAAATCCGCAGATCGCGCGGCTCATCGAGATCGCAAAGCGGCTGGAAGGGCTGTCCCGTCACGCTTCCACGCACGCGGCCGGCGTCGTCATCGCCCCGAAACCACTGGTCGAGATTATTCCCCTGCACAAGTCGAACAAGGACGAAATCACGACGCAGTACAGCATGAAAGATCTGGAAACTATCGGCCTGCTGAAGATGGATCTCCTGGCCCTTGCCACGCTGACCGTGTTGGACGAGGCCGTGAAGCGCGTCCACGAAGAAAAAGGGATCGAGCTGGACCTTCAGATGCTGCCGCTCAACGACCCCAAGGTCTATGCCTTGTTCTCCGAAGCGCGCACTAACGGAATATTCCAGTTTGAGAGCGGCGGGATGAAGGCAGAGCTGCGCAAGCTGCGTCCGGAACGGTTCGAAGACCTCATCGCGCTCAATGCGCTGTACCGCCCCGGGCCCATGGAAATGATCCCCGAGTTCATCAAGCGGAAGCACGGCCAGATCGAAGTGCAGTACCTGCACCCGTCCCTCGAGCCAATCCTGAAAGAGACGTACGGCATCATTGTCTACCAGGAACAGGTCATGCAGATAGCCAGCCGGTTGGGCGGATTCACCCTCGGAGAGGCGGACATCCTCCGCAAGGCGATGGGTAAGAAGGACAGCGCCACGATGAAATCCAACCGGGAGAAGTTCCTGACGGGAGCGCGGCAAAAGAGGATACCGGAGAAGGTCGCGATTCAGATCTTCGACCTTATGGAACACTTCGCCAAGTACGGGTTCAACAAGTCGCACTCCACAGCTTATGCGCTCCTGGCTTATCAGACGGCATATCTCAAAGAGCATCATCCCGTGCAGTTCATGGCTTCCCTGCTCTCGAGCGAGATCGGAAACACGGAGAAGATCGTTATGTACATCGCCGAGTGCCGGAACATGGGGATTCCCATTCTTCCTCCGGACGTGAACGAAAGCGACTTGTACTTCCGTTCGGTGGGGGACAAGATACGTTTCGGCCTCCTGGCAATCCGGAACGTAGGCGAAGGGACGATTCGATCCATCCTCGACTACCGTCGTAAGCGCGGGCGGTTCCGCAGCCTTTTCCACTTTTGCGAGGAAGTGGATGCGCGCGCCTTGAACAAGCGCGTTCTCGAAAGTTTGATCAAGTGTGGCGCGCTGGACTCCTTTCAATGGAAGAGATCTCAGCTCACGGCGAGCGCCGACGCCACCATTGAACACGGGCAGAAGATCCAGCGAGATCGCCAGAGCGGGCAAAAGGGGCTGTTCATGGACTTGCCGGGCGGCGCTGCCACGATACCGGAACCCGCCCCTCCGGATATCCCGGAATGGCCGCTCGACCAGATACTGGCCTTTGAGAAGGAAACCCTGGGCTATTACGTGTCCGGACATCCGTTGGACCGCTTTGCCGGCGAGCTGGAGAAGTTCGCCAAGAAGCCTCTGGCCGAGATCCTCAGCAATGGAAGCTCAGGGGATTGCCGGGTGGCGGGAATCGTCACAGAGTGCCGCACCCGGCGCACAAAAAAGGGGGAGCTGATGGCCACATTCAAGCTCGAAGACTTGACAGGGGCCGTCGAGGCTGTGGTCTTTCCGTCACTCTATGTCAAAGCAGAGCCTTTCCTGAAGTCAGACAGCCCTATCCTGGTGACCGGGCGGTTCGAGGTGGAAAACGAAAACAACTTCAAGATTGTGGCCTCCGAGATACAGCCGCTGGAGGGGGCCTCGGCGCGAAACGCCAGAAAGCTTCACATCCGCGCCCCGGTCCCGATCCTGGCCCCTGGTGCCGCAACGGAGCTCTATCGTCTGTTCGAGAAGAACCGTGGCGAGACCGGGGTCGAAGTTGAGTTGTACCTTCCCCACGATTTCCGTGTTACCATCCATTCCTCCGACTTTGTGAAAGTCAAGTCAAGCCCGGAGCTGATTCGTGAGATAGAGGGCATTTGCGGGCCCGGTTCTGTAGAAGTGATGAGCTAGCCACATTATTCACGAGCGGCAGGTTTCGTCTGCGTAAGGTGGACAAAATGAAACCACAGATAAACACAGATCTGTGTTTATCTGTGTTCATCTGTGGTTTCACATCCAGGCCAGATTCCCTATCGGAGACCGCGGGATGAGTGACGACGAAATAGCAGACAAGATACGGTCCCTCGAATCCGACATCGACCGTCTGGCCCGGGAACGGCCCTCCAGCCGGGGGTCCGAAGTCGAGCGGCTTCGGGCAGAGCTTCGGCGGCTCAGGGAAGCAATCCGTCCCGGCAGCAAGGCCTGGGAGCGCACGCTGCTGGCCCGGCACGAGCAACGCCCCTATACGCTCGACTATGTGGAGCGCCTCTTTCAGGACTTCTCAGAAATTCACGGGGACCGGCGTTTTGGCGACGACCCGGCTATAGTCGCCGGCATGGCGCGCTATCATGGGCATCACGTCATGGTCGTGGGACATCAGAAAGGACGCGACCTGAAGCAGCGCCAGTATCGCAATTTCGGTTACGCCCAACCGGAAGGTTATCGCAAGGCGCTGCGGGCCATGAAGCTCGCGGAGAAATTCTCGCGCCCCATCATCGCTTTCATTGACACGCCGGGCGCCTATCCCAGCGTCGGGGCGGAAGAAAGGGGCCAGGCCGAAGCCATTGCGCACAACCTTCGCGAGATGAACCGCCTCGCGGTCCCTGTGATTGTCTGTATCATTGGAGAAGGCGGTAGCGGCGGAGCGCTGGGAATCGGCGTCGGAAACCACATCCTGATGATGGAAAACGCCGTCTACACGGTCATTACTCCCGAGGGATGCTCCGCGATTCTATGGAAGGACCAGGACCATGTGGAGGCGGCGGCGGAGGCCCTCAAGTTGACGGCTCCGGACCTCCAGGAATTTCACATCATCGATGAGATCGTACCGGAGCCCCCGGCCGGCGCACAGACGGACCACAAAGCCGCCGCGGAGATGCTGGACGGCAAGCTGAGGCCGGCGCTGGAATCGCTCTTGGGCATGACGGGCGCGCAATTGCGCGAGCAGCGTTATCAGAAGTTTCGGAGCATGGGCGCCGTTGTGCGGCTTAACAAACTCTACGCCCCTTGAATTGATTTCGGATTGCGGATTGCGGATTTGGAATTAGTAGACGGCTTCGATTACGACAATCCGAAATCCGCAATCCGAAATCAATCAGATCCGGCCGAAGTTTCTTTCGATCTCGTACAAGCTGAATCGAAGAATGATGGGCCTGCCGTGCGGGCAATTCGTCGGAATCTTTGTCTTGCACAGTTCGTCGAGCAACCACTGCATCTTTTCCATAGCCAGGGGCATATGGACCTTAATTGCACCCCTGCAGGCCATGCTGACGGCGATCCTGTCGCGGATGCGATCCACATCCAAGGTTCTGTCCTCCGACTCCAACCCCTCAAGGATCTCCGACAACACCTTCTGGCAGTCGTAATCCTTTGCGACGGCGGGCACAGACCGGACGAGAATCGAATTGCCCCCGAACCGTTCCACCTGGAAACCGCTCCTCCGGAGCTCCGGAAGAGATCGATCTAGAATGACGGTTTGATGCGGAGGCAGCTCGAGCGCGACGGGTACGAGCAACCCCTGGACCTCGACGGACTGCTGTCGAACAGCTTGAGCGTGTTTTTCGTAGAGAATGCGTTCGTGGGCCACGTGCTGATCGATGATCAACAGGCCCCGGCTGTCATTTGCGATGACATAGCTGTCATGGATCTGCCCGAGAATCCGGGCTCCCGACAAATCGAATGGACTCGCAGCAAGTTCGGTGGGCGCTCCCAGCAGCATGTCGGGCCGTATGCGCAAACCGTGGTGGTCCTGCGGATACTCAGGAGGAGCCGAAGTTTCATCTCGGAAGGGATAGTTGAAAGCCCGTTGGAATGGATCGGCGGCCGCACTGGGCGGCGTGAAATCAAATGGTGTGGATTCCGGAGCCGACCTGGTGGTCCAGGGGCTCCCCGGGAAATTGCTTCCAGGAATCGGAGCCTCCTGCCACGCATCGCTGCGATGCTCGTAAATCGGAATCGATTTACTCCCGACCAGCGCGCGCTGGATCGCATCCAGAATCAGATCGTGGACGAGCCCCTGCTGTCTGAAGCGGATCTCGGTCTTGGCCGGATGCGCGTTGACATCCACCTCGTCAAAGGGCAACTGCACGAAGAGAAGCACGACCGGATACGCAGAGGCAGGAATGCAATTCCGGTAGGCTTGGCGCACGGCGCTTGCGATCAACTTGTCCCGCACCATGCGGCGATTTACGTAGAAGAACTGCGAGTACGGATTCGTTTTCTGCTCATGCGGCCGCGAGCTGAAGCCATAGACCTCAACATTTCCCGCGCGGCCGGAGACCTCCACGAGATTCTCCAGGAAACCCTCGCCAAAGAGTTGGTAAATCCTGTCCTTCAACGTGGGCACAGGGACCACATCGAACAGCGCGCGCCCGTCGCTCTCAAGAGAGAAGCGCATCTCGGGGTGGGCCAGGGCATAGTGGGTTACGAGCCTGGTAATGTGTCCAAGCTCCGTATCGTTGGAGCGCAGAAACTTCCTGCGCGCAGGCACGTTGAAAAAGAGGTCCCGGACCGTGACTTCAGTCCCCTTCTCCCAAGGGACGGTCTTAACAGATCGCAGCGTGCCCCCCTGAATTTCGACTTCCGTTCCCGCCGCCGCCGGATCGGAAGGATGGCGGGTCCTGAGAACCAATCGGGATATGGAAGCCATGGACGGCAATGCCTCGCCGCGGAACCCGAGCGTTGCGATGGCATTGAGGTCTTCCGCGGTCTGCAGTTTGCTGGTGGCGTGATGCTCGAAGGCGAGGATGGCATCGTCCTGGGTCATCCCTTCGCCGTCATCTCGCACCTGGAGCAGGCGCTTGCCTCCGGACTGCACTGCCGCGGCGACCGAGCCGGCGCCGGCATCGACGGAATTCTCGAGCAGCTCCTTTACCACGGAAGCCGGCCGTTCCACGATTTCCCCTGCCGCGATCTTATTGGCAAGGGTCTCGGGCAGGACCTTGATCTTGCTCATGGAAGCGTTTTTTTCACCGCGACGCCTGGGAATGCGTTCACAAATGATCAATGACAAATGAAGGGTGAGGGATTTGTAGATTTGTCATTTTTCATTTGCCATTGGTCATTTGTCATTGGTCGACGACGGATTCTTCCTGGCTGCGGCGGGCAGAGATTGCAGGTATTGGGACAATTCGGGGAGGGAGACCTCCCATTGTTTGGAGTCTTCCATCCTCTTGAGAGAGTATCGTTCCTTGGCCAGTTCATCCTGCCCGATGATCAGGACGTGCCTCGCACCCACTCTGTTGGCCATCCGCATCTGGCTCTTGAGGCTCCCTGCCCCAAATTCCAGGTGACAGCGGACGCCCTGTCTCCTTAGCAGGCGAGCTATCGAGATGGCGGCCTTCAAGGCCTCATCGGACAAATACACCAGGTACACTTCCGGCCTGTCGACTGAAGCTTCGGCCAGACTGTCCGGAAGGATCATAACCAGCCGATCCAGACCCAGCGCAAAGCCGAAACCCTGAACCGGAGGCCCCCCCAGCACCTCGGAAAGCCCGTCGTACCTGCCTCCACCGACCAGAGCGTTCTGAGAGCCCAGTTCCCCGCTAACCATCTCGAAGGCGGTGCGTACGTAATAGTCCAGACCGCGTACGAGCCTTGGGACGATCTCGTAACGGATGCCCGCCTCCCTGAGATGGTCCTGGAACTTCTGAAAATGCTCGGAGCACTCCCGGCACAGGTGATCCGTGATCCGCGGAAGCCGGTTAATGTAGGGCTGGCAGCTTTCCACCTTGCAGTCGAGAACCCGCAGGGTGTTCGTCTGAGCCCGCCTGCGGCAATCATCGCAGAACCGTCCCAGGTCTTGACTTATTGCCTCTTTGAGTATTGCGATGAAACCGGGCCGGCAGTTACGGTCCCCAACGGAGTTTATGAGAAGTCTCGCTTCGACCTGGAGCTGTTCCAGAAGCCGGAGGATCATCTCGATCACCTCCGCCTCGACGGCGGGATCGTCCGATCCCAGGACCTCCGCGCCAATCTGGTAAAACTGCCGCCAGCGCCCTTTTTGCTTCTTCTCATGACGAAACATCGGCCCGATATAGTAAAGTTTTGTAATGCCGCCGCCCCGGTACATATGGTGCTCTGTATAGGCCCGAACCACCGACGCCGTGACTTCCGGACGCAGGGTGATCGAAGTTCCTCCCTGGTCGGTAAACGTGTACATCTCCTTGCCCACGATGTCCGTGTCGCCGCCAATGCCGCGAGCGAAGAGCTCTGTCGCCTCGAGCAGTGGGGTCCTGATTTCCTGAAACCCGTAAAGAGCGAGCACCTGCCGCGCGCGGTCTTCAACCAGGTGCCAGCGCGGGATCTCAACCGGTAGGATATCCCGAGTTCCGGGGAGCGTAGTGAGAGGCTTTTGTTCCATAGGCCCAAAGCGCGAACGGTGAGGGTCTGTAACGAAATAATAGGAACACTTTGTCGCGAGCGCCGGGCGGGCAGATGCGAGCCGCCGCGACGCAGTCGATGTCGGACATCGTCGAGGAGCGGTAACAACGCCGATACGCGCCCTTCGCCGCCGCACCGCTTCGGGCTGCGGCCCGCAGGCTTTGTTGCTCGCTCCTCACATACCGCACCGGGTATTGCTCGTCGCTCGCGCCTCGCCAGCGGGCCTGGGGGCCAGCAGCAAAGTGCTCAGATTATTTCGTTACAGACCCTAAGCTAGCATATTTCTCCACGGCATCGAAATGCTTTTGGGCCTCGCGCCGATATGAACTATAGGCACGGGTGCACACGGAGCTTCCGTTTCCGGGTTACCGTGTAATTTCGGTGCATCCCTGCCTGCTGTGTTCCATCAGGACTTGATCGGAGCACATTCAAAGCAATGCTTCAAAAGGTGTGGGGTGTTTGGCCTTCGGGCTGCGGTCTTCACCGAGCTCCAAACATCAGATTCGGAAACCTTTTGTTGTTTTGCGTAATCTATAATAGCGTTCCAGAACGCGCGAAGGGAGGCACCGTGCTTAAGGCTCAGGAACTCCGCGAACAGATGAGAAAAGAGATCATTGGCCAGGACCGTGCCATAGACGCGGTAGTGCGGGCTGTAATGGTTGCCGATCTTGGAATCTGCGACCCGCGGCGTCCCCTCGGGACCTTTCTCTTCCTGGGGCCCACCGGGACTGGTAAAAGCCAGATCGGCCGTTCCCTGGCCAAGGTATTGCACGGCGATGAGAACGAAGTTGTGGCAGTTAACTGCACCGAGTTCAAGAATCCCCACGACGTAGCCAAGCTCGTGGGCGCGCCTCCAGGGTATGTGGGGCACGAACAGCCTCCGTTTCTGACCCAGGAAAAACTGGACAGAAAGCTCACGATTGTGATTTTTGAGGAGTTAGAGAAGGCGGATCGCGCTTTCTACGACCTCCTTCTCCAGATCCTGGAGCGCGGCGAACTGAAGACCGGGCGGGCCGTAGATCTTACCTTCAGAAACTGCTTTATCATGATGACCAGCAACGTATGCGCCAAGGAGGTGGACGACATTACCAAGAATGCCGTCATCGGATTCAGCCCGCCCAGTCATAAGTTCGAGGAACTGGATCAGGATTCTGCGGATGCCAAGATCCAGACCGTCTGCATCGGGGCCGTCGAGGATTTCTTCAGCCCGGAGTTCATCAACCGGATCGACGAAATCATTACCTTTAACCGGCTAAAGGAAGAGCATCTGCTGGCTATACTGGACAAGTTCTTGCTGGACACGCGCGCCCGCCTCGCCATGGCCGGCGTCGGAACGGTCATATCCGACCCATCCAAGAAATTCCTGATCGAGCGCGGTACGAACCTTCGCTACGGGGCACGGCCGCTGCGCCGTGCGGTCCGCGAATATCTGGAGTACCCGCTGGCGAGCATGATTGCCGAAAAGGGGCTGGATCCCAACGAAGTGATACATGTGGAGGTGGGGGACGGCAAGCTCGAGTTCCATGTGGGGCGCTTGGTAAAAGGCGCCATCATATCCTAGGCCAATCCTAGGCCGCCTTTGTCTCTCGTGTGGTCCCGCTATAGGAAACGCTTCGCCCCGGCCCACCCAACCGCAACCGATTTAGCCACGGAGACAAGGTTTTTCTCCGTGTCTCTAAAGAACGCTTTGCCACTTGCCGGGAGGATCAGTCGGTAACGGCATAGGTATACTCAAAGCGATAATTGAGGACCAGGCCGGTAGAGCGATGCACCTCTCCGGTTTCGACCGCATTGCTGGTGCCGCCCACGCTGCACTTACGCAACTCCAGCGACCCACCCCGAGCGAGCAAGTTTGGGCCGGGCGATTTCCCTGGCCCGCCGCTCGCGGACAGGATCCCATAGAAGCGATCCTGGATTTGAGTTTCTTCCCGACCGTGAGCTTCTTCCGGCCCGTTTTCTCCGTTCACGGGTTCGAGGTGCCGGATCACTGTGGCGTGGTATACAGGGATGCCCTCCTGCAGAGCCTTGTTGTCCGGCGACGGAAGGTTCAAGAAACTCCACACCTTGAAAGGCGTGACCTGCAGTAGATATTCATCGTGCGCAACACTCGGCTTCCCCGCTACCCCAATCTCAAATCGCTCGGTCCATAGAGATATTCTCTTGCAGCCGGGAGGAATCTTCTCGTAAACGAGAGGGCTTAAGGCGGGCTTGCGAGCCATCTTTCCTATGAGGGCCACGCCAACGCCCAGAGCCACGCCTCCCAGAGAAGACCACAGGAACGCGCGCTTCAATCTCATAATTCTTACAGGCACCTGACCCTGGCTCATTGTCTAAGGATTGATTCTGCAGGCGATTCCCGCAGGACACTGCGATTCGAGACCTCCTGAACCAGGGCTTCGAGAAAGCTCACGAACTTGCGGAGGAGAGTGCGCAACTCGATCTCACTCGTCGCTGTGATAATCGCATCCGACAACCTTTCAAATTCGCCCCAATCCCGATACATCAAGTAGCGTAGCGAGGACTCTCGAAAACTCGTGAGGCGGTCCATGACGCGGTTCAGATCGAATTCCTTCCCTTTGTCCAATAAGTCCTTAATGGCCTGGCGTAGATCCCAGAGCTCCTGAAGGAGCTTCTGTGCTTCCTGCAACCGATCGACCATCGACGGGAAGATGGTTTTCGCATCTACGGATTTGTCTAAAGCCTGGACCAGAGCGACGATGGAGCTCTGGAAGCAATTGCGCAGCAGCCCGTGACTGTTTTCGATCTTGGTGTAAATCGGAGGGGCCTGGCGCTCCTGTGAAACGAAGACCAGCTCGCGCTCGAGCGCGCGCTGAGACTCGATTTGAAGAGAATACACGATCAGCTCAACCGCATTCCAGAGGCCCTGCCCGGCTTGTTGCCGGCGGAGGAAACCGGCTTTGAGAAACTGAGAGAGATTGCCCATTTCTTCGTGGAGAAGCGAGAAGATTACCAGGTAGTGGCGCAGAGGACGATCCCTGACCAGATCCTGGGAAACGATCTTCAAATACCGGAGCAGACGGTACAGATGAAGGAGGGCAAGGGATACATTTTGCCGGACTTGTTTGTCGCGTATGCTTCGCAAGAGGGATCTCACGACAGTATTATCCACCTGATCGAATTGCACCTTGAACTGCTGGGTAAGGAGCATGTCGATGTACCGGCAATCTCGCAGGTCCCGCTGGAAGCATCGCCCGATGCCGAGAAAGACGGGGTAGCTCTGGTCGGGCGCGTCCTTTAGAGCCTGCACCATCATTCTCAGATCATTTAGGGCTTCCAGGAAGTGCGACAGGCTGTCCAACGGCGTAGGCTGTTCCAAAACCCTGCTGACCTGCAGGTCCGGCCGAGCTCCCTTTCGGAGCTGTGCCTCCACGAAAGTCTCGAACTCGAGCTTCTGGGGCTGTCCCACGCTGAGTATGGCGTTGCTTATCCTTTCGACGTGCAGGAGGGTGCGGTACACGATGCGAATTTCGGGAGAGAAACTTCGACTTACCAGGTTGGCGCGCTCAGCCCCCGTCAGCGGAAGGTGCCGAATGTCAAAAAACGCACGCAAGCCCCGAAGCCAGGCCTCCAGCTCGAAGACGATTTCAGTTCTCTCTTGCGCAGCGACATGGCGGAGCCAGGCAGAGAGGTTTTCCGTTCCCGCCAACGTCTCGGCGTTGAGAGTTTCGAGAAAGGAATCTCGAGAAGGGCGCGACTTGGGATTGGATGGCATCGGCGGAAGTTTTTCCTGGCGACGTGCTTGGGGGAGAAGCCGCTATCGGTTCCTTAAACACTTTTCTCAGAGCCGGTCAGTCCTGAAAGATGTCCTCCGTTTCCGGCCTCAAGCGGAAACCAGCGGACAGTCTCTCCTCTCCGCAGGCGCTCCAGCGAATGGACTCTTGGGGGGGCACTATGATCAGCTCCGCCGCCGGCGCCTCAGCTTGGCCATCTTTCGACATGCTCTACCCTTTTCTTATCGCCCGCTTGAAGAAAACATTGATGCAAATTCTATGCGGGGCCTGCCTTTGCGTCTTCGTTCTTCGTGGGAAGGGCCGGGCCCAATCCACCACGAAGACACGACCGAATCACGAAGAATCACGGGACTGCATCGACCGCGGGGCGCAGGTCAATCTCAAAATAGATCATCGGTGCGCCCGTATCCACCCGGGAGATTTCGGGAATGTAAATGCGCGACTCCGCAAGGTATCCGCGTATATCCTTCGATTGGGGCAGCCGAAGGTAGAGAAATCCGCCTGCCTTGTTATGGGGCTCCGCGATCTTTCGGTCGAAGAATTTATGCTCAAAGTCGTCAAGAGCTTCGGCATCAGAGCGCCCTCCTCCCGGGAGTCGCGGAACAGGCTGCGGAACCCAAACATTCCTCTTGTCTTTGGAGAAGAGCCCGTGGACAACCTGGCCGGGCTCGAGAGTTCGAAGCCGGTCTTCTTCGTGAATCAGCTCCGCCGAAGCGCCATCAACCTGCACGGGAAAGTCGTTATCGTTGAAAATCAGGAGCGCGACGGGCATAATGCCGCGCGTCACGATGTCGCTTTTGTCGAAGACGCGAGCGGCAAGCGAATCCTGAAAAAGGGGCTGAACGGCAATAGTGACTCCTTCGCTATGCAGCCGCGCGGGGTAACTCTCGGCCGCTCCGATGGTCCAGGGACGGGCCTTATATCCCCCGATGGCGAGCGCGCTTAGAATCAAGATTACGAGGCTCGACCGAAAGATCGCGGGGCAGACTGCCCCATGGTTCATGACCTTAAAGAGCTTCTTTACGGTATCCACTGTATCCCGAAATGGCGGCACAATTCCTGAGCTATGACGCCGATAGCGCGCCGCAACTGATGAAACTTGGCAAGTATAGCATCGCCTCAGGAACGCCACAAATTGCAATCCTACATCGCTTACCTTACAGCACGCTTCCTAATGGCTCTGTTTCGCCTGCTGCCGCGAAGCCTGAGCATCGGCATGCTGAACCTGGCAGCGCTGCTCGCGTATTGGGTGGATGTTAAGCATCGTCGAATCGCCAGGACAAACTTAACGATCGCGTTCCCGGAGCTGACGCCCCGGGAACGCGATCGCATCGGTTGGAGGAGTTTTCAGAATACCGCCCGCAACCTTGTCGAGGCAGCTCGCCTTCCCTTGCTTTCTCCTCAAAACATAGGCTCTCTGGTGGAATATGACTCTCAATTTGGACTGGAGAATTATCTCCTGGCCCGTCGGACGGGAAAACCTTTGCTGTACTTGACCGGTCATTTCAGCGCCTGGGAGCTCCTCCCCGCGGCGCACGCCTTGTATGGTTACCCTCTGAGCTTCGTAACGCGTCCTTTGGACAATCCTCCCCTCGAACGATACGTGCTCCGGCTGCGGGAGGCTTCGGGAAACAAGACCGTCCCCAAGAAGAATTCAACTCGCGTGATTCTGGAAAAACTGAAGCAGGGCGAGGCGGTGGGAATCCTGATGGATCAAAACACCAGCCCGCAGGAAGGGATTTTTGCGGACCTTTTTGGCGTTCCTGCGGCGACGTCCACCAGCCTGGCGCTGTTTGCCCTTCGAACCCATGCAGTCGTGCTTCCCGGGTTCCTTACGCCTTCGATCGGCGGTAAATACAGAATCAGGTTTCTGGAGCCTCTCGACCTGATACGCACGGGAGACATGAATCGGGATGTAGAGTTAAACACCAGAGTGTTCAACCGGATCCTGGAAGGTATTATCCGGCAGTACCCAGAGACGTGGCTTTGGGGACATAAGCGCTGGAAGAACCGGCCCGATGAGAATTCTCCTGATCTGTACGAGCTTTCCCCCGAAGATCTCATGGAGTTTTTGAAGCAACGTAAAGACAGACGATAGAGGATTGAGGATGGAGCGTGGAGAGATCAAACATGATGTCTCTATCCTCCATCTTCGATCCTCAATTAGTGACTGGCGTAGTGTTCTTCCAGGTAGCGCTCGGCCTCCAGGGCTGCCATGCAGCCCGATCCCGCAGCGGTCACGGCCTGCCGGTAGGTGTAATCCTGAACGTCACCGGCGGCAAAAACCCCCGGAACGGAAGTTTGCGTTGTACCCGGCTTCACTTTGATGTATTTGTTCGGCTGAAGGTCGAGCTGCCCTTCAAAAAGCGATGTGTTAGGTTGATGGCCAATAGCGATGAAAATGCCGTCGACCTCGACCTCCCAACCCGTATTTGTCTTGTGGTTTCTCAAACGAGCCGACTTGACTTTCCCCTGAGCTGGATCCAGGATGTCCTCGACGGTGGTGTTCCACATGAAATTGATCTTGGGATTTTTGAAGGCCCTCTCCTGCAGGATTTTGGACGCTCGCAGGGTACCGCGGCGGTGCACCACGTCAACTTTGCGGCCCAGGCGGGAAAGGTAGAGCGCCTCTTCGATCGCCGTATCGCCTCCTCCCACCACCATGACGTCCTGGTCCTTGAAAAAGAACCCATCGCAAGTCGCGCAGGTAGACACACCGCGCCCCATGAGTCTGGACTCGTTTTCCAACCCGAGAAGCTTGGCGGACGCTCCCGTGGCGATAATCACGGTCTGGGTCTCGACTGTCACCTCACGGGCTGTCACCGCGAAAGGGTTGCGACGGAAGTCCACCGCAGTGACATCGTCCTGAATCAGTTCGGTTCCGAAACGTGCCGCTTGCTTCTGGAACAGTTCCATTAGTGGCGGTCCGTCTATGCCCTCGACAAAACCTGGATAGTTTTCGACCAGCGTCGTCAGCATCAACTGGCCCCCGGGCTGCGACCCTATGAACATCAATGGGGAAAGGTTTGCCCGTGCGGCATAGATGGCTGCCGTAAATCCCGCCGGTCCGGAGCCAATGATGACGACCTTTCTGGGATTGTTCATGTCCGATGTCAGGTCAAAGCCTGAAAAAAAACCGCGAGATCCAACGCTTCAGGTCGCCAGATGAGCTCGCGGGAACCCTGATTATACGCGCGGCCTCCCACACCGGCAAGCCCCTTGTCTTTTCCGTCTTTTCCGGGTGCGATTAGAGGCGGCGCCAAAGTTTTCACTTGATTTGCAAACGCTCTTGTTCTAAAAACGTACCTGTAAGTCTCCCTCAGTTAGTCAAACCGCAGTCGTAAGGAATGCGCCCCAGGAAGGATTGAATTCCGTTCCAGAAACGCCCGCGAGCGATAGGCTGTTCGCCAAAAGAGATTTCTTCAGCATCTGAGACTGGGATCACACTTTTGTGGCGCGCCTCTACGCTTAAGACATAGCCGGCAGAAAGGCCGCGGACGTTTCCATCCGACGACTTGGATTCCCACAAGAGCTGGAAGTAGTTTCTGCGTGAACAGCTCCGGGCGGTTGTGGCCCTGCAGGGTGTTCGGGTCCCAGTTAGAGAGAGGGAGATAACCCATGAGGAGACATCCCATCCGCTTGAGGGGTAATGCCAAGGGAAACATGCGCGGCGAGCCCCCATCGACCGGCACAGAGCGCGGGAGTGTTGGCCTCGTGAGCGACCGCCGTTTTGGATTCTCCACTCCTTTCGCCATCCTGGCGGTTGTTTTAGGTCTTTCGGCCTTTGCGGGGATCTCTTTTGCGGGAGATGTTAATCTCGCCTGGAACGCCTCCACAGGCGCGGCCGGATACAAGGTCCATTTCGGAACGGCTTCCGGAGCGTATGGCACGTCTGTGGACGTTGGAACCAGGACAACGTACACCGTTACAGGATTGGCCGCCGGAACTTACTATTTCGCAGTTACCGCCTACGACAGTTCAGGCGTGCAAAGCGGGTTCTCAAACCAGGCCACCGCGGCTGTGACGGGTGGTGACACGACCCCGCCCGTCATCAGCGCGGTCTCCAGTTCCTCGGTGACCTTCAGCTCTGCCACCGTCACCTGGACCACGAACGAGCAGACCAACAGCCAGGTGGATTACGGCGCCACGGCCTCGTACGGGTCCTCGACCCCGCTCAACGCGACGCTCGTGACGGCGCACTCCCAGGGGCTCAGCGGCCTGGCGGCGAGCGCCACGTATCACTTCCGGGTAAAGTCTGTGGATGCCGCCGGCAACCCGGCGACCTCGGGCGACTTCACGTTTACGACGAGCGCCACGGCCGACACGACCGCGCCTGTCATAAGCAGCGTTTCGAGCAGCGGCGTCAGCGGCAATGCAGCGACTATCCGCTGGAGCACGAACGAGGCGGCCAATTCACAGGTTCAATACGGGACATCGACGAGTTACGGATCCACGTCGGCGTTGGATCCGTCCCTGACAACCTCGCACACTCAAACTCTCAGCGGTCTTGCCGCCGGTACGATTTACCACTACCGGGTAACGTCGAAGGACGCGGCCACGAACCTTGTTACCAGCTCCGATTTCACATTTAAGACTACGACGCCTCTCAACGCCGACCTTGTGGTCGCGTATTCCTTCGACGAAGGCGCCGGAACCACGGCTGCGGATTACTCTGGAAACTCAAATACCGGCACCTTATTCAATGCGAGCTGGACGACGGGCAAGTACGGAAATGCACTCTGGTTCAATGGAAAAAATGCCTACGTGACGGCTCCATGTTCCGGTTTGCCTGCAATGAACGCTCCTCAGACCATAGCCTACTGGTTCACTGCGAGCAGACGGTCGACCTCGACGGAGCCTGTAGTCTCGCTGGCCGATGACGCGCAGCAGATCTCGATCCAGGCGGGATTCAAGGACTCCCGAATTGGAGTCTGGCAGGATCCTGGCGGCTGGCTCGTGGCCGCAAACCAACCGTCCAGGACATGGCATTACATTGTTTACACCTTTGACGGAGCGACACACCGATTCTATGTCGACGGGGATGAGAAGGGCAGTTCCACGATACGTCCAACCGCAGCTGCACCGACCAGCCTTCAGATCGGACGAGTGCTTGACGGTTCGGACTACCTCAGGGGGACTGTGGACGAGCTGCGCGTCTACAGCCGCGCGCTGAGCCAGACGGAAATTCAGAGTCTGATGAACATAGCGATCGGCTCGCAACCGTGAAGAGGCATTTACGGCGCCAGGGCTTGACGGGAGGGATGACACGATGACCGACAGTGCAGCCACTACAAGAAAGAATGTCAGAGCGAAGCTGCACCTCCCGGTTGTGCTGACGGGAACCAGCCGCGAGGGCAGACCGTTCAGGATTGCCGGCGAGAGCTGCGACTTCAGCCGGGCGGGTCTGGGCGTCATCCTGGAGCAGGATGTACTGACCCAAGGTTTGCTTGTTACGGTATCAAGTGGCGGCAGGTTCCGAGCCAACGCCACCGTGCAGTGGATTGGGCGCGGCCGCGACACCGACCGCATCCACGTTGGGCTGCGCGTGGTGGAAGCCAAAGCGAGCATCGGTCTTAGGATTGCGGCCTCGCTGCTGCTTTCCTTCGCGTACCTGAGCCAGGCTTCCTTCGGGCAATCACGTCAATTCACGCGCACCGAACCGCCCCAAACCACCGTCAGCCAGACGCAACAAACGCAGCATGTTCCCTATCTGGTGGGAGAGGGTACTGCCCACTCCGGTGTCGCTTCAGGCGCAGGCGGTGCGACAGCCTCGGACGCAGCGGCGCAAGAGGCCGAAGCGGAGGAAGGAAGTTGGATAGAACAGGCGATCGTCAAGGCGGCGGAGTCCAAGCCAAACGCGCGCATGGCGATCGTCGACATTCAAATGAGCAAGGACAGCTACGGCGCCGGCGAAACCGTTGGCGTCAGCGGCTACCGGGTTTCCAACCCGTCAAACTCGAGCCAGAGCGTGGAGTTGAAGACCTGGATGTCCGGTCCTGGAGTCAATCCCGTATCTGTGGGGAACGTGGGAGCCGACGGGCTTTATGTTCTCCCTCCGGGGTTGGACGAAGAGTATGGGCCTGTTGAGCTGCGCGTTTCCCCCGGAATGCTCGGCGGGAAAGCGCAATTCAGCGCACGCATACTCGATCCCGTGACCGGAGAGATCGTCGGGGAGACGGTCAAGTCATTCACTCTGGCCATGTCATCCGAAAAGTCGCCTCTGGTTCGAAATGATCGGATGCCTTCGCTGGCGGTTGATTGCCAGGTCGCCAGTCCCAAGTACATCTCAGGCGATACGGTCTCGTTGGCCTCGTACAGAATCATCAATCAGGGCGCTGCGCCGGCAACCATTGAGGCAAAAGTATGGCTGGAGGCCCCCAGCCTGAATCCAATAGCCGTTTTTTCTCTGGGTGCCGACGGTTCGCTGGCGCTGACGCCTGGTTCCTATGTGGAGCTGCAGCCACTGGACCCGTTCAAAGTGACCCGGAACCTCCCGGCAGGCACCTACGTACTCAAATCCAGAGTGCTTGACCCGGTGACAGGTGAAGTCTTCCACGAGACCGCCACCTCTTTCGAGATACGTTAGAAACTGCACAAGATCAGACCACAGATGAACCCAGATGCACCTGGCGCGGCATAGCCGCAACCCAAAAATCTCACCGCAGAGACGCAGATCCCGCAGAGAGAGATTTGGCAAATGACCAATGAAAAATGACAAATCGCAGTTCGTTGTCCGGACTTCTGACTTCTATTTGTCACTGTTCATTTGTGATTTGTCATTTGTTACGGATGTGGGGGAGGCGCGGGGGGCGGGCCGGTCAGCAGCCGCGCGAAAGGCTCGGTATACCGGATGCTGTCGAGGGCGGAGTGTACCTTCTTGATCTCCTCCCGAAGAATCTGACGGTACGTTTCGGGATCGAGCTCGATGGCCCTTGCGAGGTTTGTTACGGCCTGGTCGCCCATGTTCCTCTTGGCGTACAGGATCCCGAGACGGAAGTAGTTGCTGGCCTGGCCCTTGCCCAGGGCGATCACCTTCCTGTACGCCTCTATCGCGGCGTCATCGAGGCCGAGTTTCTCGCTCACAATGGCCAGATTCGACCAGGCTGAGGCGTACTCGGGATCCAGCCGTACCGCAGCCTTGAGCTCAGCCGCGGCATCTTCCAGTTGCTGCCGTTCTGCGTAAACCGTCCCAAGATTGTAATGAACTTCCTTCAAGCGAGGATTCAGTTCCAGGGCGCGCTTATAGGCTGCGATGCATTCATCGTACTTTTTCACGTCCGCGTAAAGATCTCCGAGAAGATAGAGCGATTCTGCCTTGGTGTTATCCATCTGAACCGCCTTTTCAAGAGCCGCAATTGCCTCGTCATCCCTGTTCAAGCTTGCCAGGCTGAATCCGGATTTGGAGTAGAGGGACGCGCGCGCCGGAGCTTTCGCCAGAGCCTTGTTGTAGGCTTCGACGGCTTTGGCGTGCTGGTTTTGGAAGGCATAGAAGTCGCCCAGTTGTTCCAGGACATCCATGTTTTCCGGCGCCTGTCGAGCGCACAGCTCCAACTCTTCCGTAGCGCTGGCGAACTTCTTTAGCTTCCAGTATATGAGCGCAAGGTTGTAATGCGCAGCAAAGTTTCCGGTATCGAGGAGAAGCACATCCTGATAGCGTAACAGGGCTTCGTCCAGCTTGCCGCTTTTCTGATACAGCAACGCGAGATCCATCGAGGCGCCGGGATCGGCGGGCGCGAGTTCCAGAATACGTTGCAGAGTGGGCAGCGCCGACATCTCATCGCGGGTCCCCATTTGCAGATACGCCAGGGCCCTGAGCATTTCCAGGTCTTTAGGCTTGTTTCGAAGGCCCGCATCGAGCGCCGCGATTGCCGCGCCGCTATCGCCCAGGGATTTGTACGCGGATGCCAGCAAGAAATGAACTCCTTCAAACTTCGGATCGAGTTTAAGTACCTTTTCAAACTCCGCCGCCGCCTTCCAGTGCCTTGCGAAAGAATGCAGCCTGCTCGTCGCTGTTTTCTTTGGGTGTTCCAATCAATGCCTCCCCCTTCTTGAACCAGCCCCTGGCCTCACCCCAGATCTTCGCGTCATCCTCTGTGCTGAGTTTCTTGCCCTGGGAATGAGCGGCGGGCTGGGCGAGAACGAAAAGCAGTGTTATCAGGGCGCCATTCTGGCGCCGGTGGAGCTTTCGCGGCCTTTCGAGGTGGTGGGCATGCCTGGCGAATGCCCGCATTAATACGCGGTTCAATCTTCTGCTAAATGTCATCAAAGTGCGTGATCTTCTTGAATTCCCGATAGCGCCCTTCGATTTCCGGATACGTCAGAGAGCCGAGACGGTCGGGACCGAACTCGCCGACGTTAAAGGATGCCATAACGGAACCGTAAACAATAGCCCTCCGCAAGGAAGAGTCATCTGTCGCCCCGCACGCGGCCAAATAGCCCAAAAACCCGCCCGCAAAAGAGTCCCCGGCGCCAGTTGGATCGGATACGTCTTCGAGCGGAAAGGCCGGCGCCCCGAATGTGGACTTTGAGCTCAGCATGAGGACCCCGTACTCCCCGCGCTTGATCACGAGCGTCTTGGGTCCCCACGACAGCACAATGCGTCCCGCTTTCATCAGACTGGTCTCTTCGGCCAGTTGACGCGTTTCAGCATCGTTGATAAGGAGGATATCGATCTGTGAGAGTGTCCTTTTCAACGACTCCCGCTTGTGCTCTATCCAGTAGTTCATGGTGTCGCAGGCAACCAGCGTTGGACGTTCCATCTGTTCCAGGACCGACCTCTGAAGGTCCGGATCGATGTTGCCGAGAAACACAAACTTCAAAGTCCGATGCTCCTCGCGGACTCTGGGGTTAAAACTGCCGAAGACATTGAGCTGGGTATCCAGAGTTCTGGCGGCGTTGAGGTCGAAACCATATTCGCCCTTCCAACGGAAGGTCCTCCCGCTTTGCCGTTCAAGGCCTGAAGTGTCGATCCCTTTTCGGTGAAAAAAATCGATATGCTCCTCAGGGAAATCCTGTCCGACGACTGCCACTATGCTCACGCCGGTGAAGTAGCTGGCGGCGAGGCTGAAATAGGTCGCCGAACCTCCCAGGATTTCCTCCCGAAATCCGAAGGGTGTCCTCACCGTATCCAAAGCCACGGAACCTACGACGAGAATCCTCATGCTTCGCCCCTTACGAAAGGTAGTTGCCCACAATGTGCTCAAGCTTCTTGCGCGTCTGCGCCGGGACGGCCCGTCTGTCTGTGACCAAGGCGTGTTTGAGGGCCTCGCTGCATTTGCATAGCCGTGCGTCCGGCAGGTCGCGCACCGTCTGCCGGATAATGGCCTGCGCATTCCGGCTGTTTTGCTGCAAGTTTGAAATAATCATTTCGGCCGTCACCGATTCGTGAGCTTCGTGCCAGCAGTCATAATCCGTCACGAGCGCGATCGTGAGGTAGCAGATCTCCGCTTCCCGAGCCAGCTTGGCCTCTTGCAGATTTGTCATGCCGATGAGATCCATCCCCCACTTCCGGTACAGGTGCGATTCCGCCTTGGTCGAAAAGGCCGGGCCTTCCATGCACACGTACGTGCCCCCCTTTTTCGCGCCGATCCCGATTGCCGCCGCGGCGCGGTAGACGCGATCCATCAGTTCCGGGCAGACAGGATCGGCGAAGGAAACGTGCGCCACGAGACCTTCGCCAAAGAACGTGGAAATGCGCCCGCTAGTTCGATCGAGGAACTGATCCGGTAGAACAATGTCCAGCGGCGCCAGTTCCTGTTTGAGGGATCCTACGGCACTCGCCGACAGGATTCTCTCGACACCCAGCATCTTCATTGCGTAGATGTTGGCGCGAAAGTTCAACTCGCTCGGAAGGATCCGGTGGCCTCTTCCGTGCCGGGCGAGAAACGCCACGCGCTTCCCCTCCAGGGTTCCGAGAACGAACGCGTCGGAAGGCGTCCCAAACGGTGTCCCCATGGAGAGCTCTGATCGGTCGGCAATTCCCTCCATATCGTACAACCCGCTGCCTCCGATGACTCCGATTCTCACCTGTTCCATAGAACCCTTATTTTTGCGAATGAACAATGACCAATGACAAATGAAAAATGACAAATTGCACGACTGCAAATTCCATCCTATTCACCACGAAGACACGAAGACGCGAAGAATCGCAAAGGATTTCTTCGTGTCTTCGTGGTGAGATTTTTTGGGTTGCGGCTGCGTTGCTCTGTGTTCATCTGTGTTCATCGGTGGTTTTCATTTTGTGGAGTTCGACTGCGAGAGCTCGACCAGCACTCCACCCGTACTGGACGGGTGAATGAAGGCCACCAGGCAGTCCCTGGCGCCCGGACGCGGCATTTCGTCGATCAGCCTCACGCCCGCCGCTTTTAATTTCTTCAATTCCTCTTCCAGATTCTCCACCCGGAAGCAGATATGATGCAGGCCTTCTCCACGCCTGGCGATGAACTTGCCAACCGGTGAATCCTCTTCCATGGCTTCGAGAAGCTCCAGCCGGGTTTCACCTACCGGCAACGTGGCCACACGTGCTTTCTGATCCGCAACCTCTTCGACGTGGTCTGTCCGCAAACCGAATCCCTGGCAGTAGACCTTCAGGGCAGCTTCCAGGGACCGCACGGCGATCCCGATGTGGTCGATTTTGAGATACACCGCCTCACTCCTGTGATCTGGAGTAATCTGTCGGGTTTGGAGTTCAGCCTTCAGGCTGCAAGCTAAAGCTTGACCTCCAAACCTCGCAAGAGCTCTTCCGCCGCGGAATAAGGATCCACCTGCCGGTCTGCGACCCGCTGCGCCAGTTCGTCCAGCTTTGCCGCCATGCGCTGATCCACAAGCAGCCGCTGCACTGAGCGCGAACGGACGAGATCCAGGAGCCGTTCCCTCTCGACTTCGACGGAGCGGCTCTTTTGAATTTCGGAGGCTCGCAAAAAATCGCGATATTTCTCAATTGCTTGCACACATTCCTGTGTGCCCGCATCTTCGGACGCGATCGTTCGTACAACCGGCATCTCCCAACCGTCTGACCTGCGCGCCAGTGCAAGCAGGGTCTTCACTTGGGTCTCCACACGTTCGACCCCGGGACGGTCGGCCTTGTTGATTACAAAGATATCGCCAATCTCCATGATGCCGGCCTTCATAGCCTGGACATCATCGCCCATCCCGGGAACCAGAAGGACGAGAGTCACGTGCGCTGTCCGGGCAATTTCCACTTCATCCTGGCCAACACCCACCGTCTCAACGAGCACCGTATCAAAACCGGCTGCGTCCAGTACCAACAGAGCGTCGGATGTCGATCGGGCCAGACCTCCCAGGTGACCGCGTGTCGCCATGCTGCGGATGAATGTACCAGGATCCACACTACGGGACTGCATGCGTATCCGGTCTCCAAGGATTGCGCCCCCGGAAAACGGGCTCGTGGGATCTACGGCAAGGATGCCTAACCGTTTGCCGTTGACACGATAATATGCCGCCAGGCGGTCTACGAGAGTGCTCTTGCCGGAACCGGGAGGGCCGGTAACTCCTGCGACGAAGCAGCGTCCCGTGTACGAGAACAGCTCGCGCAAATACGCCGTCGCTGCCGGAATTTCGTTCTCCACCCACGTCAGCAAGCGCGCCACCGAACGGAAGTCCCCGGAGAGTATCCTTTCCAGCATTCGAGGGTCAACCGCTGGATCCTTAGGGCCGGACCGGAGCATAGTGGGATCGAAGGGATAATTATTCGAGGATCTGCCGGGCAATCACCATGCGCTGTATTTCGCTTGTTCCTTCCCCGATCGTGCACAGTTTGACATCGCGGTAGTACTTCTCCACAGGGAAATCCTTGATGAAACCGTAGCCGCCGTGAATCTGAACGGCCTCGTTTGCGACTCGCACGGCTACTTCTGCGGAGAGGAGCTTCGCCATCGAGGACTCTTTGGTCGATCGGACCGCTCTGTGCTTGAGATCTGCAGCCTTCAGGGTCAGGAGGCGAGCCGCCTCGATCTCCGTGGCCATGTCCGCCAGCTTGAACTGGATCGCCTGAAATTCCGCTATCCGCTTGCCGAACTGTTTCCTCTCCTTGGCATATCTCAAAGAGGCTTCATAAGCGCCCTGAGCCATTCCCACGGCGAGCGCGGCGATGGAGATTCTGCCGCCGTCCAACACTCGAAGGGAATCGACAAAGCCCTGTCCCTCTTTGCCCAGCAGATTCTCCCTGGGAATCCTGCACTCTTCGAGAATTACGCTGGCGGTGTCGCTCGCGCGCAAGCCAAGCTTGTTCTCCTTCTTTCCGGCCGAGAATCCCGGCGTTCCCTTTTCGATAATGAAAGCGGATATTCCCCTGCTGCCGGCTCCCTTGGTGGTTACGGCCATGAGGACGAAGATGTCGGCTATGGAAGCGTTGGTGATGAAATTCTTCGATCCATTCAGGACGTAATGGTTGCCATCCTTGACCGCGGTGGTCTGCGTGCCGCCCGCGTCGCTTCCTGCGCCGGATTCGGTGAGCCCCCAAGCCCCTATCTTCGCTCCCGAGGCAAGAGGGGGCACGAAACGGCGCCTCTGCTCCTCGTTGCCGGCCATGAAAATATGGGATGTGCACAGCGAGTTGTGCGCCGAGACGAACAGGGCAATCGACCCGTCCACTCTCGCCAATTCTTCCACAACGATCACGTTGTCGATATGCGTGAGACCGCTGCCGCCGAGCTCTGGCGGAAAGATCACTCCCATGATCCCCAGCTCGGCGAGCTTGGGAACAATTTCCAGCGGAAAGCGCTGCGCTTCATCCCACTCCATACTGTGCGGCGCTATTTCAGCTTCGGCAAATTCCCGCACCGTCTGGCGCAGAATTCCTTGTTCCTCGTCAAATTCCAGGTTCATGCGATTTCGAGTCGACAGGATGACAGGATTTTCTCGGACAGGATTACAGGATCTACCGGATGGGGGGGACGGGGTGACACCTCTCGATCCTGCGTCCATCCCGTCCATCCTGTTATCCTGTCTATGCCTTCCATCTTGTTATCCTAACTTCGGGTTCGGTCCGCGTGATCGGCGTTCATCCGCGTCCTAGTTTGACAGTCACGCCCTATGACTGGGGGACGTGTTGAAAAAAACCCACATCTTGTAGGGGCGGTCCTGCGTGGCCGACCGCGAGTCCCGGTATGATTGGCCGGGCGGGCGACCACATAGGGTCCCCCCTACGCGGATGCCGATTTATTCACAGCTACCGACGCATTACAGCATTCTCTAAAACGTGCTTGAATGTTTGCGCCGCCTCGTGGATCTGGTCGCGGGAGACATCCAGGTGCGTAAGGAGACGGATGGTCTGGGGATCCACTGTGCCCACCAGAAGTCCTTGCCCTTTCAGCAGGCCCCCGAGCGCGCCGCTGTCCATTCCGGTGCGGGAAATACGGACTATGACGATGTTGGTGGCGACCTTACGCGGTTCCACGTCCAGCACCGGGATCTCGCTTAGAAGCCCGGCGAGGAGCCGGGCGTTCTCGTGGTCTTCTGAAAGCCTGCCCGGCATTTTCTCCAAGGCGATCAGTCCTGCCGCCGCGAGGATTCCCGCCTGCCGCATTCCCCCGCCGAGCATTTTGCGTATACTGCGAGCGCGTTCTATGAATTCCGCTGATCCGAGCAGCATCGAGCCCACGGGCGCCGCCAGTCCCTTTGAAAGGCAGAACATGACGGAATCGCAAGGACGGCAAAGCCGCGCCACGTCCGTCCCGAGCGCCACGGCGGCATTGAAGATCCGAGCCCCGTCGAGGTGGACGGGGAGACCGGCCTCGTGCGCATGGTCGCAGATATCATCGATCTGCTCCGGGCTGTATACCGTTCCGCCGGCCATGTTATGTGTGTTCTCCAACGAGATC
>QHZE01000410.1 GCA_003225335.1 Acidobacteriota bacterium | reverse complement strand
CCAGACCATCGTCTCCTTATCCCGGGAAACGAGAGGTTCATTCCTAACATCGCCCACGTTCGTGAACAGGTCACCCCACTGCGCCGCGAGCAGATTGATCAGGTTGAGTCCTTCCGCCTGGGCCTCCAGAAGGGCTGTCGTCGGAGACAAGAAGTGGACGTGCGTATCGGCACTGACCCAGCCCTGGGAACGAAGGTCTGACATTCGTCCGATTTCGAGTTTCAGCTCGCGTTGTCCGGGTTCGATCTTGAGCCTTCGGCGCACAGCCTTGTACTCAAACCCCTTTGTCATCTCAACGTAAACTTCGCCCACCGGCAACTCCACCTGAAAGGCGCCATCGACGTAGGCGAAGGAGGTATCCATCAGTTTCACGTCGGCGCCGTAGTCCTGAAACCAGCCGTCGTTAATCTCAGTGCGATGGCCGTAGGGAGGGATGTAACGGCCTTCCTTGGACCGAAAGGCAAGGCGCACCGGCGTGGGGCGCTCGTTGGCGCTGTCGACCACCTGACCGTGCAGCCAGACCTTTTCGCGCTCGAGAATCTCGATGCGCGTGCCGGACGCTGAGGAGTCCCGAGGCTTGAGTTCTCGCCCCGCGAGGTCCTGCCTGAGGTCAAACGCATATTCTTTCCCCAACTTTGTGTCTCGCAGCCAAAGAGTCGCCCCTGAACTGGCGGTTAGCTCCGCGTAGAGGTAGCGGCCACCCGAGATCGGTTCGACGCGCGCGCCCAGACCAGCGTCTGACGAGGCCAGCCACGACTCGGGCGCGAAACGCGTGGGCAACCAAGTCCGCGCGACCACCCCGAGGTCCACGTCCACCGTCCAGCGGTCCTGCTGCCCGACGACCGGCTCCGGCAGCGTGATTCGGTATAGGGTCAGACGTTCGTAGCGGAGAGGGTTCTCGCGCCCGTGGAAAAGCGTCAGGCCACAAACGACCACCGGATCATCGGAGACGGCTTGCAAGCGCAACGTCTTGAGGATCCGGTCGGGATGAGGGTTGGCTATCGCACAGATCCATAACGCCGGAGCGGAGTAAGAGTTGTCCAGAACGCTTTGTTGGAGATCTCCCCAACCCATCGCATTGGGAAGCAAGTCGGTCAGTCGACCTGGACGGTCCGCAACGTGCGCGAGCGACGCGAAGCTTAAATGGCCCCACTCGGTTGAGGGAGAGTTCACTTCGAAGCGGCGGCGGATGGGCTGCAATTCCTGGCTGCCATCTTCGAAGTTCATGACGACATTGGCCAGGTGCTGGCCTACCTTCTCCTCGACTTCCTCATCAGGAGGTGGAGTTTCGTTTGAATCCCAGTCATTGAATTGCGCCAAACAAATAAAACCTGCCTTCCGGTTCAAGGGGATCTCGACACTCTCAGTAACCCAGGCGTTCTTGCGTTTGCTCAGAACAACCCAAGACCTTTTCTGCACTCCTTCGGGGCCAAGCAGAAACGGAATACCTCGAAAAGTTTGCTTTCCCGCGGGTGTGCGGATCAGGCCGTCCTGAGCCGATTCGGGGCTCAGCCCTTTCGCTCGCTCTCGGGGCCCGAAGTCGGATGGAGAGGCGGTGAAGTGGTTGCCCAAATCAACTGGCGTAAACTTGATGGAATCCAGCTCATTTGGCCATCCGCCCGAACCGGCTGCCCCTGGGATTGCTGGGCTCAGCATCAATTTGACAGTTGGCACGGCGGCGCCAACGCTCTGCAAGAAAGTTCTGCGTGTCCAGTCACGACTGAATCCCATGTGCCGCCTCTTGAAATCAACGATCTTGGACGCGAGCTGCCATGAAAATCCCGCGATTGTAGGGCCGGCGCTTGCCCCTGCCTTCCTTCGCTGGAGGCGTAACCTAACAGGCCGGGGCCCCCGCCCTGGGAAACGGGCCCGGCCCTACAATTTCATGCACATGGGCGAGCGGTAGGCTCATGATATCTGCGCTCAATTGTGGCTCTTGCTTGCTTCTGCCTCTGCTCCTTCCTTTCGAAGTGCCTCTACTGCCTCATCCAGCGAGCTGTCAGTGAAGAGAATCTCCCCGTTAGCCTCGGCCGATTCACCGGGCCTGAGCGTACCGAAGTATGGGTCGGCATGCGCACAAGGAATCGCCGTGTTCGAGAGAATACTTTTGCCCGGCGTGAACGCGATCACAGCCTTTCGCTTTCCGTCCCGTGCCGTCACAGCGATCAATGCCAGGTCGAGATCGCGTTCGATCAATCCCCCGCGACTTCGCGCGAATTGGTCGCAGTCGTGCTGGGTACAGCCGCGGACGTAAGCTACTTTGGCTGTAGCTTCGGGATTGTCCGTAGGAATATTTGCAAGCGCCACCGGCTTGCCGTCCATCACCACGTAGGTGTATGTGAAATTATCGGATAGCCTGCTCGGAAAGCCCGCCAAGCCAGCATACCAGAAGCACACGAGTGGCTTGACACGGTTCAATGTTTTGTCGCTGCCATTGAGGATCTTCATCGAGAACCGGGCGCGGCCGCCGTCGGCGACCGCTGAGGTTTGCACGTGTACGCCGGGCAACTCGAGACTCTCGATTTCATAGCTCGCCGAACGGCCATCCGGAGCGATCTTCCATGGGTTGATTCTTTTGTCGTGATGGCGAAGGATGCCGTTTCCGACCTCATTATATTCGAGGTGTTCCGGAAAGTTGACGTGGACGCTTCCCCCATCTTTCCAAGGAGAAACGATTGTCAGCCCGTACGCCATCTCTTCTTCCACACTGGGCGCGAAGCGGACCCCGCGATTGGGGGCCGGGCTCCCTGGGTCCTCGACCGGCATGCGATAAGGAAAGGAGTGCTTCCAATCCTCATTAGCCTCGACCCAACGCTCGCGAATCTCTTCAATGCCGCCTTTGTAAAGATAAAGACGGCCGCGAACGGAGACTGTCCTGGCCTTCCTTTCACCCGTTGTCAGCACACCTCGCGCTGGATTGGCAGTTTCGCTTTGTTCCCACATCAAGGCGGCAATCCACGTGCCATCAGTCGACCGCCGCACCAGGACCGAAACGCCAGAGGGAGCGCGGTCTCGCGTCCAGCCCTTACTACCGAGCACGGCTTCAACGTCGGCGCGCCCTGCCTCAACTTTTAGGCTGACACAGAGGTCCACCGTCTCTCCGTTTGGGTAGGCCCACATGCGCCATTGGCGCCCTTTGCGGACAAAGCCTCCCCATGAAGAAGCTTCCCAGTTCAGCGTTCGGTTCTTCTCCGGTCGGTCGTTTGGCCCTATGAGTTTGAGCGAGACATCAACGGCTGGGGCATTTTGTGAGCGCGGCCAGACCCTCAATGTTTCGTTTTTGCCTGCTGCTATGCGAATCCGCTGACCTTCCGCTGCATCTGGAAAATCTTGGCGAAAGCTTTCCAGCAGCCTGCCTCTATCGTTGGGCATCACATACAGCACGCTGCGATGGAGAATTCGCGACGTGCGTTGGTCCAAGTATTTCTGCATCTGAGGCACGTGGTGGATGCAGTCGTGCCAGCCTTGCCCCAGGTTTTTGGCGTGGGCGCACCCGATGGCCGACAGCCACCTGCCGTCGCTGGAAGCGACTCCTACAACGCCATATAAGGGGCGGTCCCCAGAGGCGCCGAAGGCCCAGATGTCCCCCGGATGAGCGACGCCGATCGGAACATACCACTGCGTCCAGGGCGGGTTGTTTTCTTGCGCATCGAGTTTGTAGCTTTTCATCGGGCCGCGCGCCGTATCGATCATTCCCACCGGTCCGCGCATGGTGTAGATGAAACAGCGCTCCGCAAACTCCACAAGAGTGTCTCGGCGTTTGAAAGCCTCCGAGTCCCAGAATTGCATACATGGTCCCACCAGATTGACACCTTTTAATTCTTCGAGCGGACCTTCCACCAGAATGTCCATCAAAATGCGGTCTTGTCCCTTTGGGGTGAATGTAGTCGTGGCGGTCATTCCCCGTGAGGTGTGTACAAGGACGACCCTGCCATCTTCGAGCTTGGCCCCTCTCCCGTAGTGGAACGGCCCACCCTCGTAACACCACAACTCGCAGACAAGTCCTATCTCTGGATGACGTACGAGGACCTTGAGCTGATTTCCATCATCACTAACGTCCAACTGGAGAGGCGAGGCCGCGCTGATCCCTTCGGCCGGATTGGATGCCTGTGTAACTCGCAGGCACATTACTGCCAGAACCATTAGAACAGGAGGGATAAAAACAAGCACCGCAGGGATGCTGACGGCTGCTCGAAGCCGGGCGGCAAGAGTTAGTACACATCGAAAACTCAGCGTCTCTTTCTGGCCACCCATTGGGAACTCCCGTCTCATCGCAGCGCCGCACGGCCTTGTTCAGCTTGATCAGAACATCTCGTAGATCGCGGTCTGGTGTGCCGGCAAAGTGATTTCAGCGCCCCGCACATCATGATGGTCCCGAAGATCGAGCAAAGAACTGAAGAAACCGGGCGCTGCATCAATGCTCATCCGCTTTGGAATGGGATTGAAGTTCACGATGTACAGCAGCTTTCGGTTGCCCAATGGCGCGAAGCGAGCCTCGATGTTCCACACGTCGCCGCCACCAACCATTCGCAGGCGGACCGGGCGTGTCACCCTAGCCTCGCGAAAGAGGGCTTCGAGCAAGCGCCCATAGCTCCGCTCCTCAAGTGAGCTGCCCGAGTAATAGATGGCGCCCTGCCCGACGAGCATCTGCACGATTGCCGGCCCCCCGTCGGAGTACCGGAAAAGGATCTTTGCGTTACTCTTGGCTTCAAAAATCTGCCGTATCCCGCGCGTTTCCAATTGGTCAATCGAGCCAAATACTTCGGTTCGCGTTGGGCTAAGCTTCTGTGGCGTGTCATCCACGAATGCGACTGCTTGGGATAAGCTTTGGTCATAACCCTGGACCATGGCTCCGACACCACCCGGCTTGGGTCTTTGCGTTTGGCGGATGATAAGGCCCAAGCGGGAAGCGTGGTCCGTGGCGCGATTGTATTCATCGCCGAGAAACGACTCCGGAACCACGAGCACACGGCCCCCGTGAACCGCGTAGTCCCATATCTCTTCGAATACTTCCGTGGGAGTGTTTCTTGCGGCGGGGACGAGCAAAAGCTTATAGCGACTCAACCGACCCTTCAGGATCTGCCGCTCGGTGACGAAAGTGATTTTTGCATCCAGGTAGCGGCTGGCATTGTAAGTCTTTTCAAGTTCAGCGAGGTAGGGCGTCGTCTGCCACGTCAGCATCTCGGGCGGGAGTTGGAGCGTGGAGGTCTGCGAATAGAGTATGGCAACTTCCGCGGGAACATCGGCGAAGGCAGCTATTTCCTTGTTCAACCGGCGCAGATCGAGCGCGTCTCGAATGAGGTCACCAATATCTTCGAGTGGATAGGCCCAACCGTGAGCGAGGGAAGAATCATTGATGCTGAGAACTTCACTCGAGGGCTGCGCCGGCCAATGAAAGAGCTGCGCTACCGATTTGCCGTGCAGGAAGTGCGGAATGAGATTTTCTACGGAGCTGAGATACATTTCCGGATCTGCTACCGGCTTTTTCTTCTCCGCGAGTGCAATCTGCAAATCCAGCCCCAGAGTTGATTTGCCACCCTCATGCAGGATCACATCGTCAACCTCGTTAACGATCCGCTCCTCGTCAATACCAGTGGTGCCGGTACGCCCGGCCAGCATGCTGGAACTGCCCCCTGCCGCCAACGGTGTCTTGGGATCTATCTTGTGAATCAGGCTGCGCACCCAGAGGAGATACTCCGTGAAGCGGTCCTGATTGAAGCGCGCCCAGTCGTACCAAAGCGCTCGGTTCGTGTCGGGCAACGGCCTCGAGTCCTTGACGGGCGGAGGCGTCACTTCGCTGAAGCTCTTATAAGCGGTTCCCCATTTTTCGTTGGCGTTGTTCACCGTGCCGTGCTTCTTTTCGAGCCATTCGTGAAACATCCGCTGGCTCCGCTCGCAGTAGCAGATGTACATCAGTTCGTACGCCTCGATGTCATAAAGCAGCTGGGGATTGGCGTGGAACTTGGGAATGTTTGTCTGAATGTATTCCTCGACAGCCTGACGCGTGTGTGGGCTTTCGAGGCAGATCACTATATTCTCTTTCTTCCGGCCCGCCATCGAATGGATATCCCGGATCAAGTGACCGCACCAGCCGTCCCACCCCACACGATGCGTATCGGGCCACCGCTGGAACGCCGCATAAACAGGCGAGTCGTAGATCGTCCACCGAGATCCTCCGCCGACTGTATAGCTTTCGATGTGCTGAAGCGGTGTTGCGAAGAAACGCTGAAGAGTCTGGCTTGGAGAATGCAGGGAAAGGATCATCATGGGTTCGTTGCGATCATCGAGAAAAAACCAATCCTTCACCGGACGGCTTTTCAACGGAGGGAACGGGCGAATCAACGGGTCGCCTACCTGCGTGTCATCTGCTTCTGGCATGCGATCGATGCCCTGGATTTTGTCCTCCAGCTCCAGGCGTCCGCGGCGGCAACTCTCCACGATATAGGAAAACATTTCGCGCTTCTTCTCGTCATTGTTAAACCAGGCCAGGCGAGGACGGATTTGAAGTCCGAGCTCAGCGGTCACCAGGTGGCGCTCCTGGTAGATGGTCTCAATACCCTGCAACTGAGCCGCCCGGACTGTTTCCCTCAGCAGGTCAAATTCTTTCTGCGCTTCCTTTCGCAATGCCGTAACAGCCAGAGACTCGGGTACGTCTTCCGGACGGGCGACCTGCCGCACGGTAAACCAGCCGTTGTCGACAACGGTTACTGTGTCTTGCGGTTGCGTGCGCGAGGCCGTTTCGCGACCTTCTTGCCCAGCCACAAGACAGATATTATCGAGATAGATCGTCCAGGGCAGCGGCGCCCGAGCGGCCGAAATCAACAGCCTGCGGATGCGATCCAGAGACAGATCACGCGCGCCAGAGTCTGCTCGCAAAGGCCGGAGGTTGACCTCAATGTGATTCCACCCCTTCTGCACAAACATTTTCTCATGCGCCTCGTAGTAGTCGTTGGCCCTGGCTATGCCGAGGTCTCCGCCAACGGCATCGTAAATACGAATGGTAATTGCGGAGACCTCTTCCCGGTCGCTGTAAATGTCGAACAGCAGGCGATCATAGCCGCGCCAATCCTGGGGCAGCTTGTTGGAGCTGATTTGAGAGCGCCCCTGTTCTAAACGCACCATTGCGGAATATTGGCCATGCGAGGATCGCGCTCTGGAAAGCTGAATGTCGCCTTCCCATCTCTTTACGGAATCCAAGGTTTCGAAATCGTCGAGGAGAAGGGTCTGGCCGGCTTGGGGCTTCGAACCAGCCCATAACCAAATACAAGACAAGCCAAACCAGAAAGCTATACGGAGTGATTTGTAAGTGCTCTGGCGCATAATCGCCGTTCCGGTCTTGGCCCCATTTCCCGAACCAAGTCACACGCCCGCCCTTGGCTGTGCGCAGCAACCACCCGGAATCGCTCCCCTGAGGATCTCCGAAGCTTCGGCAATG
>QHZE01000409.1 GCA_003225335.1 Acidobacteriota bacterium | reverse complement strand
GGAGCTGCAGAAGAACCACTCGAAGCTGTGCGCCCGCGTGGACAGGCCGCTCGCGGGATTGCTCAAGGATCTGAAGCAGCGCGGGCTGCTCTCTGAGACGGTCGTAGTCTGGGGGACCGAGTTCGGCCGCACGCCGGGTGTCGAGGGCGCGCGGGGCGGCCGCGATCATCACCCGTTCGGCTTCACCTGCTGGATGGCCGGCGCCGGCATCAAGGGAGGATTGACCCACGGAGCGACGGACGAGCTGGGCTTCCACGCCGTCGAGGAGCGCCACTACGTGACCGACATCCACGCCACCGTGTTGCGCCAGCTCGGCCTCGACCCGCGCAGGCTCGAGGTTCCCGGGCACAAGCGTCTGGAGATCGACTTCGGCAAGCCAATCCAGGACATTCTCACCTGACCCGAACCAAAGGTGTGAACGAAACCACAGATGAACACAGATAAACACAGATCTGCGTTCATCTGTGTTCATCGGTGGTTTCATTTTTTGTGCAGTTTACGCAGAGGGACAAAATGTCCGCTTGCTTTCCCGCCGTGTCGTCGAGGATGGCTGTTTTGGTTTTCGCTCTGTGCGCTGGCGAGTCAGTCGCGGCGCTGCCAGCAAAGGCTGATGGCAAGCCCGGCTCGGACGTGAAACTCTGGTTGGAAACTTCCTTGCACCGGGTGTTCCCCAATTCACCGGCGGGAACGAAGACCGAGTTGAACATGCCGGCGGCGCGCAGCCAGCGGCTCTCTTTTCAAGCCTGTGTCAGAAACGATGGAATGCAACCGCTGCGCGTTGAGTGCAGTGTTACCGGCGCGCCGGATTTGGCAGTTCAGGTCCGCCGTGTCGGTTACGTGCCGATGCCCCACCACACCACCGCCGTCGATCTCTCCGAGCAGGACGGCGCGGGGTACATCCCCGGTCTGGTGCCGGATCCTTTGTTTCCAGAGCAGAGCGCATCTGTGGGACCCTGGGAAAATCAGTCATTCTGGATTACGGTGACGGTGCTCGCCGGCACACAGCCAGGCCTGAAGACCTTGACCGTCCGCCTGACCGCTGATAGCGGGAGGAACAAAGAAAAGGTGATTCTTGGAGAAATGGCTGCCCGGATCGACGTGCGCCCTGTCACCTTGCAACCCCGCCACGATTTTCCGGTGACCCACTGGTGGCAGCCGGACGCCCTCTATGATTGGTACAAGATCGAGCCGTTCGGAGAGAAGTGGTGGCAGATTGTGGAGCCTTACATCAAGGACATGGTGGCGCATGGCTCCAGTGTCATTCTCGTCCCCGTCTTCCACATGCGGCGGGAAGTGGTGGAGCACCCGCCCCAGTTGCTGAAGGTGAAGGCGCCCGCGCCGGGACGCTACGACCTCGACTTCAGTGACGTCAGGCGTTTCGTCAAGCTGGCGGAGCAGTGCGGGGTCCAGTACTTCGAATTTCCTCATCTCTGGCTCTACTGGGGCGTCAGGAACCCCATTCATGTATACACAAGGGAAGGGAATCGCTGGTCATTGCTCTGGCCGACCGAAACGGAAGCCACGGCGGAGATCTATCGAACCTTCCTCTCGCAGTACCTGCCGGCCCTCCATGAGTTCCTGATCCGCGAGGGTCTGCTCGAGCGTTCCTTTTTCCATCTTTCGGACGAACCCCATGGCGACGAGCATTTCAGCAATTACCGGAAGGCGCGCGAGCTGTTGAAAGAACTGGCCCCCTGGATGAAAGTCATGGATGCATTGAGCGAGGTCCGCTACGGCAAGGTGGGGTTGACGGACATTCCTATTCCAATCCTCAGTTCGGCTCAGGATTACATTGACGCGGGAATTCCCCACTGGGTGTACTTTTGCACGGGGCCGCGAGGCAAGTATCTCAACCGGCTGTTCGATACGCCGCTTGCGAAGATTCGCATGGCCGGCTGGTTGTTCTATCGCCTGAGAGCGAAAGGCTTTCTGCATTGGGGCTACGGCTACTGGTACAAGATGGAGACTCAGGAGCTCCTCAATCCCTTCCAGGAGGGGGCCGGTGGTGACTGGCCCGGGATCCCGTACGGGGACCCGTTCGTCGTGTATCCCGGCGCCGGAGGGCCGATCGATTCCATCCGGTGGGAAGTTTTCGCCGAATCTTTGCAGGACTACGCGCTCTTGCAGACGGCGGGGGTCCCGCCAGATTCTCCACTCTTGTCGGCCATCAAGACTTACTCCGACTTTCCCAAGACCGAAATATGGTTAGAGCAGACGCTGCAAAAAATCCTTCGGAGACCTCTTGACGGAAACCACAGATGAACACAGATGAACACCGATCTGCGTTCATCTGTGTTCATCTGTGGTTTCAACATGAATCGCTATTTCCTCACCTTGCTTGTCTTCTTGTGCCTTGCGGCGGCTGCGCTGCGGCCTCTTGCTCCAACGGAATCGCTTCCTCAATTTGTCGATATCACGCCGTCGTCCGGGATCGAATTTCACCACATCAACGGCGACCCGGATCAAAAACAATACATCTTCGAAGCCAAAGGGGGAGGCGCCGGATTCTTCGACTTTGATAATGACGGTTGGATGGATGTCTTGCTGGTCCAGGGTTCGACCCTTGAACAATTCAAGCAGGGCAGCAATCCCGGCCCGGCCCTGTTCAGGAACAAGGGAGATGGAACATTCGAGGACGTCACCCGGAAGGCCGGTTTGACCCGTCAGAGCGGGTGGGGCATGGGAGTTGCCTTTGGCGATTACGACAACGACGGGTTCACGGACATCTATCTCACCAACCTGGGCCCCAACGTCCTCTACCGGAATAATGGCAACGGCACGTTCACCGACGTCACGCAAAAGGCGGGAGTCGGAGATCCCAGGTGGAGCACCTCGGCGGCTTTCGGAGACTACGATCGGGATGGGAACCTGGATCTCTACGTTTGTAATTACCTTGATGTGGATTTGAATGCATTGCCTTCTCCCGGATCCGGTAAATTCTGCTTCTATCTCGGAAGGCCGGCGATGTGCGGACCTAAAGGGATTCCTGGCGCCGCGGACGTCCTTTACCGGAATAACGGAGACGGCAGCTTCACTGACGTCTCTGAAAAGACAGGCGCGATGGATCGCAAGCGCCTTCCGGGATTGGGCGTCGTGTGGGCCGATCTTGATAACGATCACGATCTCGACCTTTACGTCGCCAACGACGCCGAGCCTAATTATTTCTTCGTCAATCAAGGCAATGGAACTTTCGAAGAAAAGGCGCTGGTCACGGGATTGGCCCTCAGTGGAGACGGCCGCGAACAGGCCAGCATGGGAGTGGACGTCGCCGATTACGACAATGACGGCCGCATGGACGTGTTCTTGACCCATTTCGCCGGGGATTACAGCACTCTCTACCACAACGAGGGTTTCATGGTGTGGGAAGATACGACGCTGAAGGCCCGGCTCGGCAAGTCTTATGGATTACTGGTCGGCTGGGGGACCCGTTTCGCCGATTTCAACAACGACGGCTGGAAGGATATCTACCACTCCAACGGTCATGTTTATACCTTTTTGAAGAGTGGCGGCTTTGAAGAGACGTACGATCAGCCCGGCACGCTCTTTCTGAATCAGAAGAACGGGACTTTTCTGGATGTTTCTTCGAAATCGGGGAGCGGCATCCAGACAAGGAGATCGAGCCGGGGAGTGGCCTTTTCTGATTTTGATAATGACGGTGACATGGATTTTATTGTCGCCAACATGAATGGCTCTCCCCAGCTTGTGCGCAATGATCAGAAGGAGCCTTGTCATTGGGTCATGTTCAAGATGGCGGGAAGAAAGAGCAATCGCGACGGCATCGGCGCCCGCATCACCGTGGTCACTGAAAAGCTGGAACAGATCTGGGAGATCAAGAGAACGGTGGGCATCTACTCGGCCAGTGACCCGCGGGCGCATTTCGGGCTTGGCCGTTTCGACAAGATCGATCTGGTCAAGGTGCGTTGGCCCAGCGGCATCGCGCAGGAGTTCAGAAATGTTCCGGCCGATCATCATTACGCCATCGACGAACAGGATGGCCTGAAAAATGAGATCTTCAGGTAATGAATGACCAATGACAAATGACAAATGACAAATGAAGGATGTGACTTGCAGATTCGTTCCTCCGTGCAATTTGTCATTTTTCATTTGCCATTTGTCATTGGTCATTTGCTAAATCTTTCTCTGATACAGCTTCTGGGGATTGAGATGGTAGGGACTATCAAGAAGCCGAAGTGGGGCATTGTCCTGCCGTGCATACTTTCTTTGAGTGCCGTGATGTGCTTGGCGGCGGAGCGGTCTCGCATCGATCTGAACGGAACCTGGCAGTTCCGCGTGGACCCTCAAAACGAGGGCGAGGCCGGACGCTGGCACTCGCGAGAAGTTCCCTTTCCGAGGTCGATCGAAGTCCCCGGCTGCTGGCAGGCGCAAGGAGTCGGCGAGCCCTCAGGCATCCTGAGGCATCACTACGCCGGGACGGCCTGGTACCGTCGCGCCGTCGCCATTCCTGCATCCTGGCAAGGCAAGGTGATTGTCCTGCGAGCCGGCGGCGTGTTGCGCCGGGCGAGTGTTTTCGTCAACGGAGCCAGGGTGGGTGAGCACGACGGCTTCAGCACACCATTCGAAATCGACATCGGCCAGGCCGTCCGCCCGGGAACGGACAACGTGATTGCTTTGAGTGTGTCCAACGCCGGTCCTTCCATAACGGAATCTCCCGACAAGCAGACACCCGATGTGCCCACCGGTACGCTCACCTACATTGGCAACTGGGGCGGGATCTACGGACGCGTGGAGATCGAAGCAAAGGAGCGGACCTGGGTGGACAAACTCTATATCACCTCCCAGGTCGCCAGAAAAGCGGTGAGGTTCAAAATCGCGGTCCGCAACAAGGAGACCGGAGGCCCGTATCCGGCGCGGCTTCGCGTTTCAGTCGCCGGCGCCGAGAGCGGCAAATCCTATGAAGGCGCCGCGGATCTTCTGCTCCAACCGGGCGAAGACAAAACCGCCGAGCTTGAAGTCGTCGTGCCCGACGCGCGCTTGTGGTCTCCCGACACGCCCTTTCTCTACACCGCGAAGATCTCCCTGGCTTGCAAAGGCCAGGAGTGTGACCGCGTCGAGGAGCGGTTTGGCATCCGGGAAATCACCACGCGCGGCAACGTGCTGCTCCTCAACGGGAATCCGCTCTATTTGCGGGGGTACGGCGATGACGACATCGAGGTCCTCGCCGGAGTTCCGCCCGCCTCGACGGAGGTTTACCGGAAGCGGCTGCAGCTTGTCAAAAGCTTCGGCTTCAACGGCGTGCGCTTTCACTCGATGACTCCGGTGCGCGAATTCTTCGAGGCCGCCGACGAAGCCGGGCTTTTGATTATGGCGGAGCTGCCGGTGGCCTACACGCAGTACTTGCTGCCGCACAAAGATTTCCTGCGCAATGAGCTGACGCGCATTCTGCTGGCCCACCGCAATCATCCCTCCTTCCTGTCCCTGGCTCTCGGCAACGAGTTCAATCTGAGCTGGCTGAAGACCGATGAGCAGAAGAAAGATTTCCTGGCTACCGTGGCGGAGTTCTACGGCCTGGCCAAAAAGCTCGATCCCGCAAGGCTGATTCTGTCCAACGACGGCTACCTGATGCGGCCTACGGACATGGCCAGTCTGTTTCGGGACTTTCCCAAGGATGTTCCCACCGTTCGGCACGAGTTCGGCAGCTACTATTGCTCGCTGCCGGACATCTCCCTGAGGGACAGGTTCACGGGCGTGATCGTGCCGACATGGCTCGAGGCGAAGAAGCAGTGGGTGGAGGGCGGCGGGCTCGCGGCCGCCTATCCGGTTTACGTTCGAAACTCTCAGCGCTTGCAGCAACTGGGGCGCAAGTACCAGATCGAGCGGGCGCGGCGCAATCCCGACGTGACGGGTTATCATTACTGGCTGATTGTGGATTACCCGGGGGGCACCGGAGAAGGGGATTCCTGGGAGGAAGGCTGGTTTGACTACTTCTGGCAACCCAAGGGAATCTCGCCGGAAGAAGGCAAAGAAGTCAACAGTCCCGTCCTTCTGATGGTCGGTGCCGGGGTTCACGATCGAACGCTGTGGAGCGAGGCCTCAAAGCGCATCGACGTATCCGTTTCGAACTATGGAGAGGGCGAGATCCGCAATGCCCGCTTGCGCTGGAAACTCACTTCTCAGGGCGCAGTCCTGTCACAGTCGGACGCCGGAGGGATCAACGCTCCGCCGGGAAAGGTGACTCGCATTTCCAGCATCGGCATCGGGCCCCTCAGGGGCGATGAGCCACGAAAGCTGGAACTCGTGATCGAGCTGGACTCCGGGAAGAGAACCTTTGCGAATCGATGGAGTTTCTGGGCGTTTCCGAAAGCCGGACTTCTCAGGTCCTCCGGCCTTCGGGTTGCCTCGACCGTGAAATCTGCGGCGCTGTCCAGGATTTATCCCTTTGTGCAGCAGGACCCAAGGAATGACGGCAGAAAGGATTTGCTGATCGCCTCGGCACTGGATGCTGAGGGCGCGCAGTTTCTGCGCGGTGGAGGAAGAGTCCTGTTACTGGCGGATCGCAGCCAGTTTGAACGTCAAGGCGACGCGACATTCTTCCCGGCATCTGGCGGCGCGCTCGGCACGTTGATTCCGGATCATCCGGCCCTGCGTCGCTTTCCTCAGGAGGGATTTTGCGATCTGCAGTTTTTCAATCTCCTGGAAGGAGCCTACTCCTTCTCGTTGGACGACTGGCCCAAGAACCTGACCCCGTTGGTTGGAGCAATTCGAACCACGACGGCGTTCCTGAGCAAGGCCAAGAACCTGTCGAGAGCAGGATACGTTTTCGAAAGCAAGGTGGGCGAAGGGAAGCTGCTCATCACCACGCTGCGCCTGCGCGAGAATTTTGACGAGGCGTATCCGGAAGCGATTTACCTTTTCGATTGTCTGCTGCGCTACGCCCTCAGCGGGGATTTCACTCCTCAAGTAGAGATTGGCGACGACCTCCTGAAGCGATTGCTGGTCCAATGAATCCTCGTTCCAACCTACCTCTTTTTCACCACAAAGACGCGAACCTGCGAAGGAATCTTCTTTGCGAATTCTTCGCCTCTTTGCGTCTTAGCGGTGAATACTGGTCGATTTGGGGATTGTTGGCGACTGTCCCTC
>QHZE01000408.1 GCA_003225335.1 Acidobacteriota bacterium | reverse complement strand
GGTCTTGCTCGCGATTATGCACGTGCTCACGGACTACTTCATTCAGGGCATCAATGTTATAGAGATACACGTTGTCGAGGCGCTGAACGTCCGCGTCAATATTTCGTGGAACGGAGATATCAATGAGGAGCAAGGGGCGATTCCGGCGCATCAGCATGACCTTCCGCACGTCCTCACAATTCAGCAAGGTATTCGGACAGCCCGTCGAAGCCACGACGATATCCGCGCCGGCCATTGCGGTGAGGCGATCATCGAATCGCACGGCCTGCCCGCCGAATTCCGCGGCCAGGTGGAGGGCGCGGTCGAACGAACGATTGGAAACAAGAATCGAGCGGGCGCCTTTCTTCGCTAAATGACGGATGCAGGCCTCGCCCATTTGGCCGGCGCCGATAATCAGCACCGGTTGGCTGGACAGTCCGTTCGGAAAAATCTTCTCGGCGAGTTCCACCGCTACACCGCCGATGGAGGCGGCGCCGCGGCCGATAAGAGTGCGTGTGCGGATCTCCTTCGCCACCTGGAATGCCTTTTGGAACACACGGTTCAAAATGCCGCCTGTGAGCTGCGACGAACGGGCGAGCTCGTAAGCTTTTTTGACCTGTCCGGTGATTTCCGTCTCGCCAAGCACCATTGAGTCCAGACCGGCGGCCACACGAAACAGGTGCCGCGCGGCGTCGAGGTCCTCGTACAGATAAGTGTGGGAACGGAGATCGGGCGAGCCGTCACAGAGTGATTGGAGAAGCGAACTGGCGCGACCGTCTTCGTGCCGAGACGCCGCGTAGATTTCAACACGGTTGCACGTTGACAGGAGAACGATCTCATCAAGATCCCCCTGAAGCTTCAGGCGATTGGCGTGCGGAACAAGGTTAGATGCATTCACCGCAAATTGCTCGCGCAATTCCACTGGCGCTGTTTTGTGACTCAAACCGACCACGAAAAAGCTCATGCGAGCCTCCTTGCTATAAACCCCTGTGGGCGCACCGGCGCGCCGGTCCCCACCCCGACCCTCTCCCCGAGGAGAGGGAGAACTACAGGCAATGATCGTTGCAACTGTGCGCTCGCGAGCACAGTGTGCGTAGCTACTCCCGGCAATCTCTGCCGGTTGAGACCATGGGCAAGCCACTGGTTCAAGGCGAAGGCGATTATCGCAAAGAGTGGGAAAGCAAGGTAAGGCCACAGGCCGGCCAACTGCCGCGGGGGTGGTACGACAGGAATGCGGCAAGAAAACCGTTCGGAGGCACCGTTTGATTTGACCGTCGCATCCAATGTCCAGTCTCCAGGCCCGCCGAACTCAATCGCTGCAGCGTACATGAGTTTGTTCGATGATTGAGCGCGGGCAGCCGGTGTGGAAAACGGGGCATTGTGTCCTGCTGATTCAGGACTCAAAAATCCAACTCCCGAAGGCCCGCAAATGGGTTCGGTTGGTTTAACGGCAGCCGTGGGTGGAGGCGTGAGCAGCAGGTCCACGCTGGCATCGAGAATCACGTCATTCGAGTCCCGCCTCTGAACCAGGACACTGACGTCAACCGCGCGGTGCGGAACTGGTTCAGGCGTGGTGAAGATTGTAATCACGAAGGGCCCTTGAACCTGACGCAAGCGCATAATGCCTCCGTCTGCATGGGCGACGGTTCGCGAGAGGCCGAATAGCACAAAGACCTGAAAAGCCTTGATGTAGCCGATACGCTTCATGTTGGCAAAATCAAGGCGGCCAGGCCGCGCATTTCCATTGGCTGGAGAATGATCCAAACACCGATGGCGTACAAGACCATCGCAACCCCGGCCCACGGTGCGAACAGCTTTACGGCGTCGCGCATGCGCGGCGCATACGAGACACAGATGCGCCAGGCCAGATAGAGGGCCAGTAACAATCCCGCATCGAGGAGAATGGTTTGCAGGGCATGAAGGTTGTCGATCCCGATTGGCAGGGTAGAAGATTCTCGGCTTGGTAGTGTTAGAAAATGCCCTGCGAGGCTGGTTGCGGCGCGTCGAACAGTGGCCCATCCGGAACCCCACCCCACGAAAAGGTGCATCAGAAAGTGTCCTGCCCACATTGCGGCCCCGAGCGGGACCAAAACCAGCGCAAACCGGCAAAAGAGTTCTCGAATTGTTATCGGCTCGCGGCTCGCAGCACGACTGGCATAGGCAGCAACTAAAGAAACAGTTGCAGGAACAACAAGCAGCGCCATAAAGAGCAAAATGCTCGTAACGGGCTGAGAAGATGCCAAGCCGAAGTGTGCGGCAAGCTTGCGAGTAAGGGCGACCACCGGCGCGGTCATGAATGCGGCATTTGCGAACGCTGCAAACACGAACACCAGCGCCAAACCTGCGATGTCCAATCGGCGGGAGAATCGGCCGATGGAAGATCGCTGCGAATCTCGAACGAGATCCATACCCGGGGCGACTGCCAGCAAGCCGATGTTGTCGTGCGGGCAGGCGCGGACGCAATCGAGGCAAAACGTGCAGTCGAGGTTTCCAGATTTACGCGGGAGATACAGATCTGTTTCGCAGCCAGACTGGAGCGCATTTCCGCGCAGACAATCGTGGGTTTTGCAGTCGGCGCAAACAGCAGGCTGGCGGACTTTGACTTCGAGAGGAGAAACCAATGAGGCGACAAACTGGAATTGACCGATTGGACAGACGTATTTGCAGAAGCTTGCACCGCTGAAGAAAGCATCAATAGCGAGAGCGATTAGGAAGTAGTTGATAATCAGCCAGGCGGTCCAGATTGGCCGATCCCATAGGCTGAATGCCTCGTAGGCCCAAAAAAACAAAACGAGGAGCGCAATGCCAAACCATTTCGAACGCAATGCTCGCGGCCAGGCACGCTGAGGTAGTCCGAGACGCCGGCCCAGCTTGCGGAACAACGTAAACGGACACGCCATGCAAAAGAAGTTGCCGGCCGCTAAAAGCGCGATGACCACAAACGCCCGCCAATAAGTCCAGGGCAGCACACCGGCGAGATTCGCGGAGCTGGCTTGCGGGCCGAACAGCCCGTCAGCAATTACCGCGAGGGCAATGATGAATAGCACTCCTTGCATGACACGGCGGGTGGATTGTGTGCGGAGGAAAGGGCCGAGAAGCGGAAGAGATAATAAATCGAAGTGGCCAGTGGGGGTTGCAGAGGCTGTCTTCGGTGGCAATAATTTCCACTGCGTTCGAAAAACCGTTGAAATTGAAACGGTTGCTGAAGTCAGAACGGTTCCTGTCACCCCGCTGAAGCGGGGTGTTAATGAGACGGAACGATCCGAAACGTTCAGCTTACGAAAGACTCGGGCCAACAGAGAATTTCGGACAGGAAGCGAAGGCGACTTCAGAGCGCGCTTCAAACGGACCATCTGCGGGCGGACGAGCGGATTGCTCGAGGAGAGGTACTTAATTGCGATGAGAGCGGCGGGAACCAAATACACTAGCGAACCGGGCACCCACATGATCAAGCCCGCGCAGCTTTGGTCGCCGAGAACGGTGGTTCCGAAAAGCCTGGGGGCCGCCAAATACGTGGGATAAAGCACATGGTCTGAGAAGGTGAGAATTGCGGAGAGCGTCGTGTTCAACAAATCCGCCGCGAGCAGGTAAAAGGGCACGGACCAGAGCGGCCACTGCGGACGGCTGGGGAAAGGGCGAACTACCGGCCACCAAAAGAGGAGCCAGGCGCCGAGAAAACAGGCGTGCTCGAATTTGTGCCAGGCGGGCGAGCGGAGCGCGAGATCGAACGCCGCCGGCATGTGCCAGACAAAGAGCGTTACCGCCATTATGAGCCAGCAATTCAGCGGATGCGTGAGTGTGGTTCCAACCAGGCGGAGCGCCGGCCAGGTTAAGAATGGGCCCACTCCGTCGCGCGCGAATTTTCTTGGGAGCCCGCGCAAGAGGGGAAGAAAGGGCGCGCCCAGCAGAATCAGCGGCGGAGCGACGGACATCAGCAACAGATGTTGCACCATGTGCGCCGAAAGCAGCAGGCCGGAAAAAGCATCGAGCGGCGAAGCGATTGCCAGCCAGACAGTTCCCAGACCTGCGAGGAAAGCGAGTGCGCGCCATCCCGGAAAGCGCGCGGGGGAAGTTCGATGTAAAATGCGCCAACCGCGCAGGTACAGAATGATTACTGCAACAATACCCAGCGTGATCTTCGGGTCGAAGGACCAGGAACTGAGAATCGCCTGAGAGACGGATGACATCGGCTCATGGTTTTCCCGCGCCAGCGCTGGTTTGCGGCGATGCCACGCTGACCAGGGATGCGTCCTGCGCAGGTGCTTGGTTAGGTGGGTGCAGTGACTTCAGGAACGCTACGAGCGCCGTCGTTTCGGCGGGGCTAAGGTTTTTGCCGTAGGCAGGCATGTTGCCGCGACCCTGGAGCACCTGGCGGATGAGTTGATCGCCGGTAAGTCGTGTCGCGACCGTGTCCAGCGCCGGACCCCGCTGGCCGCCTTCGCCGCCGAGAGCGTGACAATTGCGGCATTGTTTGGCCTGAAATACGACGGCGCCCTGGCGTTCGAGCGCGGAGCGGCCTGCGAGCAGTTTGGGTGGGACCGGCGCGCTGCTCCATGCGTCCATCACCGGAGACCATGGAGCATAGGTGCCGAGTTGAGTCAATGCCGCCAAAGAGATAATGATAACCAACGCGGTCAAAACTGCGAGGGGCCGGCGACGCCAGCTCTTTTCACCAGTGCCAGAGATGAGCGGCAACGCAATCAAGAAACCGATGCCAATAACCGGTCCGACAAGCAACAGAATCGTCTCCAGGTTCGGCGGCAAAAGCGCCAGCCCTGCGAACCCCCAAAGAAAGAAGTAGTCTGGCCGAGGCACTGTCTGCACGATGGTTGGGTCTGGCTGGCCTGTAGGACCAAACGGCCCGAAAAAAGCCGCGCAAAAAACCAGGACAAGAATGATTATACCAGAGAACACAAAATCTTTGCGGAACGCGTCCGGCACAAACGGCACGCCGTCCTTGTGCGTCAGGTCGTGATACTCCTTGAGATAAGTCGAGCGCTTTACGATGCGGCCCGGCATCGGCCATTCGTTGACGCCCAACTTGAGCACCATGAGCACATGCACGCCGACGAAGGCGATCAGCATGCCAGGAACAATGAAGACGTGGATGGCAAAGAATCGGGATAAGGTTTCACCGGCGATGATTGGTCCACCCAGCATCGCGTGAACGAGCGGGGTTCCGATGAGCGGCACTCGGCCCATGACGGAAGCCCCGATGCCAAGGCCCCAGTACGCATCCTGGTCGAAGCGCAGCACTTGTCCCGTGAACGCCATTCCGAGCGTCATCAGCAGAAGGAAGACACCGACGATCCAGGTCAGCTCACGCGGATACTTATAGGCGCCGAACAGGAATACCTGCACCATGTGAATCAATACGAGCGCGACCATGAAATTGGAGCCCCAACCGTGCAAGGCGCGGATGAACCAACCGAATGCCTGCTGGTGGTTTAAGACCTGTAAACTTGTCCAAGCCTGGCCGGCGGATGGAACATAAACAAATGCAAGGCAGATACCGGTGACGAACTGCAAAATCATAACCGTCAGGCTGGCACTGCCAAAGACGTAGGCCCAACTGGCGGTGCGACGGGGCACCGGATGTTGCATCGCCTCTTTGATCGGCTGGCCCAGTTGCAGCCGGTGGTCAAACCACTCCGCCAGGTCTTTGGTCAGGCGCATGCGCACCTCTTCGGTTGATCGGCGCAGGCCTGGCTGGGAGGGGATGCCAGCGTCGGTACCTGACCGGCTTTGATCCAAAGCTGGCCGGCTTCTAGTTTGTAGTCGTATTCGAAAAGACCGCGAGGTGGTGGACCCGAGGCGCGGCTGCCATCGGCATAATATGCGCCGCCGTGACACGGGCACATGAACAATCCCGATTGTGGATACCACCGCACAGGGCACCCAAGATGGGCGCAGTTAATCGCAAAAACCTGCAACTTGTCGGCCGAAATCCGCCGCACCCAACAAGGAATGTTGCCGGTGTCCCCATCCCACGGGCGCACGAACGGATTGCGATAGGTTGCGAGTCTGGTTTGGCCTTCGGGGAATTGCGTGAGCGGACCGAGGGTTATCCACGCCAGTTCCTTCTTCATCTCTTTGCGCCTGGCCGGGCCGAAGATGTAACCAACCACTGGCACCGCAAACAAAACGCCGGCGACAGCATTCAGCGCGATGCCAAATATCATTAACATGTTGCGACGCGACATCTTCCTGGGGGCTGTTGCGCTGCTCATTGGAGTTTCGGGTTCTTGATTGAGTTCGGGCATAATCGTCTCCTTAATTTTTTTGCGCTTGCTCGTTGCCTGGATATGGTTGTCCGGCATTTGCCTTTCTGTGTGCATCCAACCACGCAACAACATCTGTAACTTCTTGTGGTGTCATCGGTCTGTCCGGCACATAATTGCGCCAATCGGGATGGCCCAGGTCCGGCCGCCCGGCAATCACAGTTGTGCGCAGAGATTGATCGGTTACGAGCGCAAGAAAGGAGTCATCAATGATGGAGCTTCCCTTTTTCGTGCCTTTGCCTTCCGGTCCGTGACATCCAGCGCAGAACGCTGCATAAGCGGCAGCGCCCCTGGCCGGGTCGCCCGGTTCATTTGCGGCATAAGGAGGCGCGCCAAGCGCTTCTTTCGCCTTCC
>QHZE01000757.1 GCA_003225335.1 Acidobacteriota bacterium | reverse complement strand
ATACACCTTTTCTTCACCCTCGTGCAGCAGCTTTTAGCCACAGAGTTTTCATGATCCTACAGCTTGCCACAGCTAATAAAAATCACTGGGAACGGGAGGGCACGACTTCAGTCGTGCCCTCCCGTACTCACCGGTCCTCGAAGGTTCGTATTTTCACAGAGACAGCCGAGCCGCAACCAAACTATCTGCTTAGCGTTTTCCTTGCGTCCTTCGCGTCTTAGCGGTGAAAAAGCGCTGTCCGGAATTAACCGCGAAGACGCGAAGAGCGCAAAGAATCCGCGAAGAAGAATTCTTTCCAAGCGGCAAAGGATTTGCACGTTAGTAGTATAGGAGGAGCCACTGAGACACGAAGAAATCGAGGATAGGGGATGGAGGATCGAGGATGGAAGATGGGAAACAGTGTTTCTATCCTCCATCTTCAATCCTCAATCTTCTTCGATCTCCGTGTCTCTGTGGCTCTGTGGCTAAATCGTATTCCCTGTGACGAATTGACAGACGGGGGAGCCGTGATTACGATACCGCGGTATGAGGGTCGCTCTCGTTCACGACTGGTTGACAGGAATGCGCGGTGGAGAGCGCGTCCTGCTGGAGATGTGCAGGCTTTTTCCCGAGGCGACTCTCTTCACGCTGCTGCATCGGCCAGGTTCCGTTGCGGAGCAAATCGAGGCGCTGGAGATCCGGACTTCGTTTCTGAACCGGATTCCCGGCGTGCACGAGCGTTACAGATATTATCTCCCGCTGTACCCTCTGGCTGTGTCCCGTCTCGACCTGCGCGGCTTCGATCTGATTCTCAGCAGCAGCCATGCCGTGGCCAAGGGGGTCCAGAAACCTGCGGGGAGCGTGCACGTTTGCTACTGCCATACTCCGATGCGCTACATCTGGGACATGCAGTCCGATTACTTCCACTACGGTGATGCGTGGCGCCTCGGCAGGACTTGCCTGCGCGCCGTGGCTCCGGCCCTCCGCGCCTGGGATCGAAGGACCGCGGCGGGCGTTGATCATTTCATTGCCAACTCCCTTCATGTGAAGGAACGCATCGCGAGGTACTATGGCCGCACGGCAGACGTCATCCCTCCACCTATCGACACGAGTTTTTTCAGCCTGTCGCCGAACGGGCATCACGGAAGCTTTTACCTGGTTGTGTCCGCGGCGGTGCCGTTCAAGCGGCTTGACCTAGCCGTGGAGACATTCAACCGCATCGGAAAGCCTCTGGTTGTTGCCGGCTCGGGCCCGGACCTGGAAGTTTTGAAGAAACGGGCGGCAAGCAACATTCGGTTCACTGGCTACGTTCCCGACGAAGAGCTCCGGTTGCTGTATCGCGATTGCCGGGCGCTGGTGGTTCCCGGGCGAGAGGATTTCGGGATGGCGTCGTTGGAAGCGCAGGCCTGCGGCCGCCCTGTGGTGGCTTTCGGCACAGGGGGCAGCCTCGAATCTGTGATCGATGGCAGAACAGGAATTTTGTTCCAGGAGCAAACTTGCGCCAGCCTGGAAGGGGCAATCCGGCGCCTGGAAGCAACCGCTTTTGATCCCGCAAGACTAAAGGAGAATGCCGAGCGGTTTTCCGTGGCCCGATTCCAGCGCTCCCTGATGGAGGCTGTCGAGAGAACCGTTACAGCTTCGGGCCGCAGTCTTTCCGAGGGAGTGTCTCCGTCGTTCGGCGACGCGGCCGCGCTCGATGGCTTGCATCCGTCCTTGGCCGGAATGGGCGGTCTGGCAAAACGCGGCATCGACATCCTGGTCTCCTCCTGCGCTCTCGCTATCCTGGGTCTCCCCTTGCTCGCGGTCGCGCTGTGCATACGCCTGACCTCTACGGGGCCGGCCTTGTTCTTCCAATGGCGCCTGGGTCACAGAGGCCGCCCTTTCCGCATCGTGAAGTTCCGCACGATGATTGCCGGCGCCGAAGGAGACAAGAAGCCCACTTGGGCCCTGGATCGCGACCCGCGCTGTACGCCCCTGGGGAATTTCTTAAGACGTCTTGGCATCGACGAGCTGCCTCAGTTGTGGAATGTTCTCAAAGGAGAAATGAGCCTGGTAGGTCCGCGACCGGAGCGGCCTGAATTTCATCGGCTTTTCTCGGAGCGACTCCCTCCGTTCGCGCGGCGTCTCGGACATCGAATATATCGAGCGGTGGTCCGTCTGGAAAGATATTGGGATCCTGCTTCTGACACCTCGAGCGCTCTGGCGCAGAAAGCAGCACCCCCCGGTGTCGCCTCCGGTCCTCAATACCAGATGACGCGTCTCCGGACACTCTCGCTTCTCGCGCTCCTTGCACTGACATCGTGGGTGTACTGGGGAAGCCTGGCGCATCCCTTTCACTTCGACGACGCACTGTTTCTGCAAAGCGCTCAAGTGACCGAGGCCGCAAATGTGTGGGTCATTCTTAATCCCGCGCAAGGGCGGCAAATCACTTACCTGACATTCTTCCTGAATTATCGGCTCGGCGGCACGGACCCCTCGGGATATCACCTCGTCAACGTCCTCCTGCATCTCGCCAACGTAACGGCCGTATTTTTCTTGTCCGGGATCCTGGCAAAGAAGCCGGAGAACGGCGGGAAGGAATTCAACCGCTGGCTTCCGCTCGCGGCGGCGGGAGTGTTCGCTCTGCATCCGATCCAGAGCGAGGCGGTCAATTACATCTATCAGCGTTCGGCGCTGCTTGCCGGCTTTCTGTCTATCGGCGCGCTCTGCGCCTTCCTCAAAGCTGAAGAGTCCCCCAATCCCGGACCGCTGTATGCGGCTGCAGGAGCGCTTTCCGTCCTGGCGGGATCAAGCAAGGAGTCGGCCCTGGCACTGCCAGTGATTTTTTTTGCATACCTCTGGGTGCACGCGCCGGACAGGAAATCCCTCAAAGAACGGCTGCATCGAGCGCGCTGGCTGTTTGCGTCCCTGGGAGCGCTGATGGTCGGCGGCGGCATTTGGATCCTTCACCTTCTGCTGCGTTCGGGCGAGAAGACGACCGGCTTCGGCGTAGAGCGCGTCTCGTCATTGCAGTACCTCCTCGGCCAGATTCCGGTTGTGGTGCGTTACCTGAGGCTGGTGCTCTGGCCTGCGGGCCTGTCCGTCGAGCACGACCCGCCGGGCGCCTCGCTGACCTCGCCCTATACCTGGCTGTGCCTGCTCACCTCGATCGGCCTGCTTGCACTCCTCCTGCACGTCCGGCGGTCGAACGCCTGCGTCAGTTTTCTCGGACTCGGGTTTCTTATCTTTCTCGCACCCACTTCTTCCATCATCCCCAGCGCGGATCGGATGTTCGAGCACCGGCTCTACCTTCCAATGATCATGGGGTCGCAGCTGCTCGCAATCGCAATTTTTTCCGCGTCCGGAAAATTGGTTCCAAAATTCCGCGGAATCGCCCGTGCCGCCGTCTGCGGGACCCTGCTTGCAGGCTGCGCGGCGCTCTCTCGAGAGCGCACGTATGTCTGGGGCGACGATATCCGTTTGTGGGAGGAAGCGGTGGCCAGCGCGCCGCGCAAGGCCAGGGCCCACTACAATCTTGGTGTAGCCTGCCTTGGAGCGAATCGGCACAAAGCACGCGAGGAGTTTCTCAAGACCGTCCAATTGCGGCCCGACCACGCGCCCGCTCTCTACAACCTGGGATGGCTCGAGCAGAGGGGCGGGAACATGGATTCCGCCGTGAAGTATTATCGCGCCGCCATCGAGGCGGATCCCAGGCACTGGCAGGCGCATCACAACCTGGCAAACTCTTATGTGCTCCAGGGAAGATT
>QHZE01000407.1 GCA_003225335.1 Acidobacteriota bacterium | reverse complement strand
GCCGGTCGCGCACATCCCAACGCAGCAAGCGATTGCTGATCTGCGCCTGGGTATGAGAATGATCAGTCATTCGCTGCGCACGGCCCGTTCGGAGTTCAGGCTTTAGCTGCCCGCTCCTCAGTGCAGCCTGAAGGCTGAACTCCGAACCTGCGCCCGCCATGATGCAAATTTGACCGATTTGTGAGCTTTGTGCGCACCAAGAAAGCCTGGCGAGGCCGGCATTAACTTCCTTCGTAGCCGGCGAACTCTTTCAGCAGGGTGTTCCCTTTGTATTCCATTTCCTTGTGAATGCCGATCTCGGACGTGTAATACGCGGTGACGGTGCGGCGTTTGAGCTCCGCAAAGAACTTTTCTTCCTCGCTCTTCGGGTGGAACTCGTTCTGAGCCATCCGGCTGAGGACGGCGACTTGCTGCTCGGGCGTCGCTTTCAGGAATGGCTGGCCATGCATCTTCTGGCAGAGGGCATCGACCCGCTTCAGCCCGTCCCGCCACACCTTCCTCGGTTGCTCCTCCCAGGACTCGGCCAATCTGCCATCGATGTAGGCCGCCACGCCGGCCGCCCGCGCCCCCGGAGAGTGGTCATCGGTGGGAATGATGCGATCGGTGAGAATCTCGACCATCTCCAGTTCCTCGCGACTGAAGAAGTGTGGCGCTTGTTCCTGGTTCGCGGCAGCCGTGATTTCCAGGCGCGCGAGCGGGGACGCCACGATTGCACCGGCAGCGATCCCGATCAATTCCCGGCGGGTCAGCTCGCCTTTGCCTGCATCCGCGTGCTCCTTGGGAGCATCCGTGTGCGCCGCTTCGTGAAGGTCAGAATCGTTTGGCATCAGAGGTTTCCTTTCTTGAATTCGCCGGCCAGATAATCGCAGGACCGCCAGCACAGCGCCATGATGGTCCAGGTCGGGTTCTGGCAGGCTGCATTCACGTGGCTGCTGCCGTCGACGACGAACAGATTCTTGACGTCGTGCGACTGCTGGAACTGGCTCAGGACCGACTTCTTCCGATCGGCGCCCATGCGCGCCGTTCCCAGTTCGTGGATCGACCACCCTTCGGTCAGGATCTTGCGATCCACCTCAAGCACTTCAAACCCGGCCGCCTGGAACATCTCCTGGGCGGCATCCGCCATGTCCTCGGCCATCTTCTTCTCGTTGTCGCCGAACTTGTAATGGAAGCGGAGAACGGGGATGCCCCAGCGGTCCTTCTTCTCCGGATCCAGGTCCGCGTAATTCTCGTAGCGCGCGAGCACTTCGCCAAAGCTGCCCATGTGGATAAACGCACCCGCGTTTTCCCGGACCTTTTTCTTGTACTCGGCGCCGAAACCTGGAGTGGAGTATGCGTTTCCCGGGAACATCCCGAGCCCGCTCCCCCCTTCAAATCCGTAACCCCGAAGGAACTTCGGATGGCGCTCCTTGAGGTTCCTGAACCGGGCAACGTAGAACCCGCCGGGCCTTCCATCATCGAGAGTGCGAGGCTTGCCGGCCAAGTCCTTCACGAAGCCCGTCACGCTCGGACCCATGACGTGCTCGCAGAAGTTGTGGCCTACGTGGCCGCTGGAGTTTCCAATGCCGTTCGGATAAAGGCTCGATTTGGAGAGCAGCATGAGCCGCGCCGATTCGAGCGTCGAAGCGGCCAGGAGGACGACCTTGGCCTTCGCCTCGTAAGCCTTCAGGGTTTCCGAGTCGACGAACGCGACGCCGCTGGCCTTTCCGGTGTTCTTGTCTACCAGAACTTCGCGCGCGATGGCATTGGTTCGCAGCGTGAGGTTGCCCGTCTCCATCGCCGGGTAGATCAGTCCCGTCGGCGAGTCGAAGGCCGCATGGATATCACAGCCTCCGGCCCGGCGGCCGCAGGCGCCCCGCCCGTAACACCGGCTGCGAAACTTGTTGTGCTTCAGACCGTCCGTCGTGACTCCTGCGCGATACGGGGTCAGGACCCGCCCCATCTTTGCGATGCTCTGGCGCAACCTCACTTCCGCGTAGTTGAGCTTGGTCGGACGCTGGAACAGGCTGTCGGGCAAGTACGGCAAATTTTCGTTCTGGCCTGAGATTCCCAGGTACAGGTCGACCTTGTCGTAGTAGGGAGCGATATCCTTGTAGGAAATCGGCCAGTCTTCGCCGAAACCGTCGCGCGACCTGGCCTTGAAATCGTAGTCCGACAGTCGGAGTGCAAGGCGGCCCCAGATGTTCGTCTTGCCTCCCAGGCAACGGGCCCGCACCCATGCGTAATTGGTGCCCGTGTACGGATGGTCCTTCTCGTCGATGACGATGTTCCTGCTGTAGTCCGATCCGCGCCAACCCTGCACGTAGGAGTGGACGTGCTTGTAGGAAGCGCCCTCCGCGTAGGGCGGCTTGCGGATCGTGTATTCGTTGAACGAGAGGGCGTGATGGCCCGGCGGCATCTCGCCGCGGCGAGGATGCTCGTACGGCCACTCCATGGATTTCAGTTCGCTATCGATATCCAGCTTTTTCCCGGCTTCGAGCAGCAGCACCTTCATGCCGTGGGACGTAAGCACGTGCGCCGCCATCCCGCCTGCAGCCCCGGATCCTACAACAATCGCATCGTAGATCGTCTTGAGTTCCACCTCCGGCTTTTCCTGCCGGCCTAGAAATGAGAATTTCATTTTCCAATCCTCCGAACCCGAGCGACTCTCACAGAAGCGGGCCGCGTCATCGCTGCTCTTATGTGTTTTTAAGAGTAGGGGATTGACCGGCCGCACTCAAACAAAAAAATCGGTGACGGCCGAGTGACCCGGAGGGCTCAGGACACCGGCGAACGCAACCTGGCAAAAAACCGTCTCGTAAGGCTGGGGGACCCCGGGAAGAGAAACGACGTCGCAAAGACTTGCCACGAATTTCACGAATTAAACGAACTTAGGGCTCGCGCAGAAATAACTTCCCATTTTGCTGCAGGCCCCAGGCCCGCTGGCGAGGCGCGAGCGACGAGCTATAGCCGGGGCGGTATGTGAGGAGCGAGCAACAAAGCCAGCGGGCCTGCGGGCCGCAGCCCGGAGGGGCGCGGCGGCGGGCGGGCATCTGCTTTGTTGCCGCTCCTCGACGATGTCCGACATCGCCTTCGTCGCGGCGCCTCGCATCTGCCCGCCCGGCGCTCGCGCCAAAATGGGAATTTATTTCTGCGCGAGCCCTTAATCCGCAATCCGCTATTAAGCGCCGCCCTTTTTCGTGTAATCCGTGGAATTCGTGGCCAGGTTTTTTCAGTTCGCTTTTCGCTTGCGGCGCCCAATGATAGTATCTCGCGACGGAGAAGGAGGTCATCGCGACAATGAGCGGACAAGCGCCGCTCCCATCGTGTCATTCTATGCAGCGGGACATTGCCCAACCGGACAAAGCGTTCAAGCCGACGCCTGCGGGCTTGATTTGGAGCTTTAGGCCGCCCGGGCGCAGTGCAGCCTGAAAGCTGAGCTTTAAACCTGGAAAGGGCGACCCTGAGTGCTCCATTCAAATCACGTAGGTGAGAGGCAAGGCCCCGAGCTCGCTTCCGCCACATACTCCCGCCTTCTGGAGGCGCGTCGCGCGGGCGCAGCGAGGAAGGAAAGGCTGCACCGAACCATAGGAAACTGCCGGTTGCTCGTCTCTGTGCTCGGAGCGGCAATCGCATGGCTTTCGTTTGCGCGCGAAGTCTTGTCGCCCTGGTGGCTTTCTCTTCCGCTGCTTGCTTTCCTCGCGCTCGTCATCTTCCATTCGCGAGTGATCCGGTCTCGAGAAAGGATGGATCGCGCGGCCGCATTCTATGAGAGAGGTCTTGCGCGCGTGGGCGACCGCTGGGCCGGAACCGGCGAAACCGGCGATCGTTTCGTCGATGCTTCGCATCCCTATGCGGAGGATCTGGATCTCTTCGGGAGAGGGTCGCTCTTCGAGCTCTTATGTACGGCGCGAACTCGCGCAGGGGAGGAGACCCTCGCTTCCTGGCTGCTTGCTCCTGCCGAACCCGGAGAAGTACGCCATCGGCATGGGGCCGTCGAAGATCTCCGCCCCAGGCTGGATTTGCGCGAGGACCTGGCGGTGCTCGGGATCGACGTGCGCGCCGGGGTTCACCCGGAGTCGCTGGCAACCTGGGGATCTGCGCCGCCCATGCTGGACTCCCCCGTCATGCGGACGGCGGCGTGCGCATTGGGCGCGCTGGCCGGCGTTACTCTTTGCATGTGGGCGGGATTTGGACTCGCGCGCGTCTGGTTTCTGGCAGCGCTGACGCTCGAAGCCCTGTTTTTCTTCAAGGTGCGCCCTGCCGTGCGGCGAATCGAACATGCGGTCGAGCCCGCCGGGCGCGATCTCGCATTGCTCTCCGGCGTGTTGGAAAGGCTGGAACGAGAGCTATTCACGTCGCCGCGTCTGAAAGGATTGAGTGCGAAACTTGGGGCCGCAGGACATCCGGCCTCCCGGCAGATCAGCCGCTTGAGGTTCCTGATCGACCTGTTGGACGCGCAAAGGAACCCGTTATTCGCACCCATCGCGTTTGTTCTTCTCTGGTCCACCCAGTTCGCCTTCGCGATCGAAGCATGGCGCAAACGGTCGGGTCCCTTTGTCGCGCGCTGGCTCTCGGCCGTGGGAGAATTCGAAGCTCTGAGCGCTCTGGCAGGTTACGCATACGAGCATCCGAAGGACCCGTTTCCCGAACTGAAGGAAAACGAGCTTTGCTTCAGAGGCGAGGCCCTGGGTCACCCGCTTCTTCCGGAGACAGGTTGCGTGCGGAACGATGTGAGCCTCGGCGACGAGCTCCGGGTGATGATCGTAAGCGGGTCGAATATGTCGGGCAAGAGCACCCTGCTCCGCACCGTGGGAACGAACGCGGTCCTTGCCATGGCGGGAGCGCCTGTAAGGGCCAGACGGCTTGTTCTGTCGCCGGTTGTCGTGGGGGCATCCATACGGATTCACGACTCATTGCAAAGCGGCAGTTCGCGCTTTTATGCGGAGATCACGCGCCTGCGAAAGCTCGTGGATCTTACCGGGAAAAAGCTGCCGCTGCTCTTCCTCGTCGATGAACTGCTGCATGGGACGAATTCTCACGATCGCAGAATCGGGGCGGAAGCGATTGTGAAGGGTCTTGTCGATCGCGGCGCCCTGGGGCTCGTGACGACGCACGATCTCGCGCTCTCTCACATCGCGGACTCCCTCGCACCCCGCGCCGCGAATGTGCATTTTCAGGATCATATTGAAGACGGCAAGCTCGTCTTCGACTACCGGCTCCATCCGGGCATCGTTCAGAAAAGCAACGCGCTGGAATTGATGCGCTCCATCGGCCTGGAAGTCTGATCCAGGCCGAATTGGAGCAGAATCCTGGTTGGTTGGACGCGTGCGCTCCCGTCGCTGGTTGGTCTCGGGCTGCTGAAAGCGGCGCAGTGGAACTCACCACAAAGACCCAAAGAATCAACTGTTCACCGCAAAGACACGAAGACGCGAAGAATCGCAAAGGATTTCTTCGCGTCTTCGTGTCTTCGTGGTGAGATTTTTTTTGGTTGCGGCTCCGCTGCGCGAGGGAATTCGTGGCCAATAAAACCGCCACGAACTCCACGGATTAACACGAATTAAATTCTCCACAGCTTCTGGGTTTCACGGCAGCGTGAACTGACTCCCGCCTCTAATTACACGCGCCGGGAGAATTCTCCGCGCTTTCCGCCCCAAACCATGTTATCCTGCTCGCCCTGAAGCGATGCCTATGATTCTGCGGTTTTCTTTGCCTTGGTCCTCAGTAACGTGCGACCCCTACGAGTCGGCGAGTGACCCCTTCCAAGCGAGAACCTCTCTGATCTCACCCGTTAACACCTTCGGTCGAGCCTTGTGGGACGCTGGTGTTTATGCACCAGGGCTGTCCGTTCAGGCTTGAGGAACACAAGTGAACATTCTCCTTTACAATCCGGACAACGGCGTAACGCGCAATTTCATGCCGCATCTCTGGATGTTTCTTCTCCAATCACTGACTCCGCCCGAGCACAATGTGTTTCTCATCGACGGGAATGCCCAGCCAATGACCGAATCGCTGTTGGCCGAGCTCATCAGGATCAAAGGCATCAAGCTCGTAGGCATCGGCGCGATGACGCGGATGGCGGCGCGCGCATATCGGATGGCCGATGCTGCCCGTGCGGCCGGCGCGCTGGTGGTGATGGGAGGTCCGCACGTAACCGAAGTTCCTGACGAACCGCTAGGACGCGACGGCGGGCCGCGGCACGTCGATGCCGTCGCTTTGGGAGAAGCCGATGCCACCTGGCCGCAGATTGTCGCGGATGCCGCCAATGGCACGCTACGTGAAATCTATTCGCCGGTCGACGCGATGGGCAAGGAGATCAAACCTTCGTTGGCAGACTATCCGGCAATACCTTGGAATCGGATCGATCTGACGCAGTTCGATCTCATCGGAAAACTGCCTTCGTGGATTCGATACGTTCTGAAGCGTGCCGGCATGCGTTGGAAAAGTCTGTATGTGGTTCCGATGGAGTCGGGCCGCGGGTGTCCATACGGGTGTGACTTTTGCACGGTCACCGGTTTCTTCGGCGATTCGATTCGCTTTCGCAGCAACAAGAGCGTGGTCGACGAAATGCTGGTGCTCAAGTCGCGCGCCAGTCGCGAACAAGGAAAGATCGGAGTCTTTTTTATCGACGACAATTTCGCGATCAACGTCAGGCGCACCAAATCCCTGCTGCGAGAAATCATCGCGAGGGACGCGATCTTGCCTTGGGTGGCGCAAATCAGCGTGAATTTGCTGAACGACGAAGAGCTTCTCGATTTGATCGCGGCGAGTGGCGGCCGCTGGGTCTTCATCGGTCTGGAATCGATCGATAAAGAAAACTTGAAGGAGGTCAACAAGGGTTTCAACAAGCCCGCGGACTATGCCGAGGTCTTGAATCGGCTTGCCGCCCGCGGGATTTATGCCATCACTTCCTTCATCTTCGGCATGGATGGCGACCGCCCCGGTGTCGCAAGGCGCACTATCGATGTGATGGAGTCCTGGCCGCCCGGCCTTCCCGTCTTCGGGCTGCTCACACCGTACCCGGCAACTCCGCTGTACGAGCGCCTGCTTCGAGAAGGGCGTCTTACCCGGCCAAAGCACTGGCTGGACTTCCATCCTTTCAGAATGGCTTTCACGCCCAAACATATCGGCATCGAACAGGCGGAGGCTGAGGTTCACGAGGCGTGGAGCCGTTCCTACGACCCGGCGGCATTGACCGCCGCGCTCAAGAAACTGCGGGGCCGGCCATTTCACGAACGAGCTGTCCTGATCTTCACGCGACTGCTGTTTCGCGGCATCTACTTTCCTCAAATGCGGCTGACCCAATGGGCTCGTGTGCTCTTTTCGAACCGCCACAGCATGGTTCAACTGATACGTGAAGCCCTGATCGAAGACAAGGAGCGCCGGAAAAACATGAAACACAGTGGACAGACCGTTCGTAATTGGGGGTTCACGTGGATGAACAACGGCGGCTGGCAACTGCGATTTCGGTCGATGGGCCGAAGCAGACGACAGTGACAGTCGCGGTCGTAATTTCGGGCGCCGTCATCACGGGACGAGACCGGATTTCCTGCCGGCAAGCGGCGGGGATCTGTTGCACAAAACTGAGGTATGAGTTTGACGAGGGTTTATCACGCAGTCCATCCGCGCCGATTCTCCTGACCAGCACCGATATTGCGCAGTAGGGAGAATTGGCGCTGTTTGTAAATCGTTTCTCGATTTGAGGAGTCACAATGAACAAGAAGCTATACGTAGGAAACCTGCCCTTTGAGATGACCGATTCGAA
>QHZE01000406.1 GCA_003225335.1 Acidobacteriota bacterium | reverse complement strand
TACCCCCATAACTGAGAAGCTGCAACAAAACCACTCACGACTCGGAGCTCAAGGTTTAGCCTGCAGGATGAGATCCAAACCTGAGGGATTACACTGCACGCGCAATTACCGCTTGATGTCGTATCGGAGGGTCTGAAATACTTACGCCATTACTACTGAAGACTGACTTGCCAGGGAGGCTTCCATGAAGGCTGTGCGTCTAGTCATTTTCGTGGCAGCGATTCTGCCGCTGATGCCTTTATCCGGTTTAGTGAGTGTCGCCGCTCCGCCTGAGACGCGGCTGATGCGATATCCCGACATCCGTCACGACCAGGTCGTGTTCGTTTACGCGGAAGATTTGTGGATTGCCTCCACGAGCGGCGGCCAGGCCCGCCGCCTGACCGCCCATCCCGGTGACGAGCTGGTCCCCAAGTTCTCGCCCGACGGCAAATGGATCGCCTTCACAGGGCAGTACGACGGCAATAACGACGTTTTCGTTGTGCCGACCGCGGGCGGTGAACCGAAACGGCTCACGTATCACCCGAGCGACGACATGGTGCTCGGGTGGTCGCCCGATGGCCGCATCCTGTTCCGCTCGAACCGCTCGAGCGACCTGCCGGACTACGCGCGGCTTTTCCTGATTTCGCCGGACGGCGGCGTGCCGGAGATGCTCAGCGTTCCGCGCGCCTCTCTGGTCAGCTTCTCCCCGGACGGCCAGCGCATCGCGTACAACTTCACCTCGCAGGAATTCCGCACGTGGAAGCGCTACCGGGGCGGCTGGAAGAGTCCGATCGCGATCTTCGACCTGAAGCGCCACAGCTACGAGACCCTGCCTACAACCGAAGCCATGGACATGTTCCCCATGTGGCACGGCAATTCAGTCTACTTCATCTCCGACCGCGACGGGGTCATGAACCTCTATCGTTGCGACCTCGCGACGAAGAGGGTCACCAAGCTCACGAACTACATCGAGTACGACGTCAAGTGGCCGAGCCTCGGGCCGGACGCGATCGTCTACGAAAACGGCGGACTGCTCTATTCGTACGACCTCAACAAGAACGAGCCGCGCAAGATCCCGATCTATGTCGCAAGCGACGAGGTCACGGCGCGGCCGGAGTTCCGCCACGTGGGAAGCCGCGTCAACTGGTGGACCATCTCGCCGACCGGGGCCCGGGCGCTGTTCGACGCGCGCGGAGACGTGTTCACTGTCCCCGCCGAGCATGGCAGTCCGCGCAACTTGACCAACAGCCCGGGCGTTCATGAGGTGGCCCCCGCGTGGTCGCCCGACGGTAAATGGATCGCATACTTCTCGGACCGCACCGGCGAATACGAGCTCTGCCTTCAGCCCCAGAAAGGCGGGGACGAGGTTCGCGTCACCACCGACGGCGATACGACGCGCTATCGTTATCTGCCCGTCTGGTCGCCCGATTCGAAGAAGATCGCGTATTCCGACAAGAAACTGCGCCTGTGGTACGTCGACATCGAGAAGAAGGAGCCGGTGCTCGTCGATACCGCCGAATTCAACACCCGGCTCTCCGCATCCTGGTCGCCCGACAGCCGCTGGTTGGCTTACGCGAAGCCGACGAACGGGACCGGCAAGGACGCGATCTACCTGTATTCCGTGGAACAGAAGAAGGTCAACCGCGTGAGCGAGGACCTCTACGACGATGGCAATCCCGAATCTTCGCGCTCACGCTGAAGGCCGACGAACCGTCTCCGTTCGGTCCGCAGAGCGACGAGGAGAAGGAACCCGGCGAGAAGAAGGCCGATGCGGACAAGAAGCCGGACGCCGACAAGAAGACAGGGGACGACAAGCAGCCTGAGGGGGCGAGCGCCAAGGAAGGCGAGAAGAAGGAGGAGATCAAGCCGATCCAGATCGATCTCGAGGGGCTCGGACGCCGCGTCTCACAACTGCCCGTTCCGGCCGGAATGTACCGCCAGCTTGACGTCCGTAAAGACAAGGTCTTTTACATCTCGGTTCCCATGGAGGCGTCGCTGATGGGGCGCCCCGGCCCGTCGCAACCCATGGGCGCGCTGCACCTGTACGACACGAAGAAGCGCGAAGACAAGGTGCTGCTCCAAGGGATCGGCGGCTACGGGCTCGACAAGGAAGGCGGCAAGCTGATCTACAGGTCGGGAGAGACAATCGGCATCATCGAGCCCACACCGGGCAAGAAAGTGGGAGACGGCAAGCTGGACACGGCCTCCATGCAGGTTCTGTCCGATCCGAAGGAGGAGTGGAAAGAGATCCTGCGCGAGGCGTGGCGGCTGGAGCGCGACTTCTACTGGGACCCGGAAATGGGCGGCGCCGACTGGGCCGCGATCGGAAAGCGCTATGAGGCGCTGCTTCCCTGGGTGGCCCACCGCAGCGACCTGAACTACATCATCGGCGAGATGATCGCCGAGCTGAACACTTCGCACACCTACGTGGGCGGCGGCGACGTCCCCGACCGCAAGCGTGTCGGCGTCGGCATGCTCGGCGTGGACTTCGAGCCGGACGGCGGGTTCTACCGCATCAAGAAGATCTACGCGGGCGAAAACTGGGAAGACGACTGGCGCTCGCCGCTCACCGAGCCGGGTCTCAAAGTGAAGGAAGGCAATTACCTCATTGCCGTGGAAGGCCAGCTCGCGCGCGCCGATCGTGAAGCCTACGCTTACTTCCAGGGCCTGGCGCAAAGAGTCGTAACGCTGAAGATCAACGATAAGCCCGGGGAGCAGGGCGCCTGGGAGATCGGCGTCAAGACCATCGGCAGCGAAGCGAACCTTCGCTACTTGAACTGGATCGAGAACAACCGGCGCAAGGTCGCGGAAGCCACGGGCGGCCGCGTCGGCTACATGCACGTGCCCGATACTTCCGTGGGCGGCGTCATGATGTTCGACAAGTATTTTGCCGCCCAGCAGGGGAAGGACGGGCTCATCATCGACGAGCGCTTCAATCATGGCGGCTGGTCGCCCGACTTTTACACCGAGAAGCTTGGGCGTCGCCTGCTCCTGGCCCTTTCTCCGCGCGAGGGCAAGGAGTTTGTGCCGCAACAGGCGTTCTTCGGACCGAAGATCATGATCGTGAACGAGCAGGCGGGTTCCGGCGGCGATCTCTTCCCTTACTACTTCAAGAAAGAGAAGATCGGCCCACTGGTCGGCACGCGCACTTGGGGCGGGCTGATCGGCATGGGCGGCTTCCCGCCAACGCTCGACGGCGGCATGGTCACGGCGCCGGGCTGGGCATGGTGGGAACCAAACGACAAGGGCAGTGGCGAATGGGTCGTGGAGAACCACGGCGTTGATCCCGATTACAAGGTCGAGCAGCGTCCCGACCTTGTGCTGCAGGGTCACGATCCGCAGCTCGAGAAGGCGATCGAGTTGGCCGCGGATGGTCTGAAGAAGATGCCGGCGCCGCTGCATCGGCCGCCGTACCCGGTCAAGGCAATGCGCGCAGCCGCGCCCGAGAAAGTGAAGGCGGTGGCGGCTGCCGACAAGTAGGGGGGTTCAGCCAACGGCCGAGACCGCCGGTGAGCAAGAAATTCGCACAGCTGGGGATGGCCGTTACGAGCGGTTTCGCCCGTATTTCATTTCGGAAGGTTATCGCCGGGCGCCGGCGCCCGCTCCCTGCAAGATATCGATATCCTCTCGAACCCCCCTGTCCGTCAGTCTGCGCACGGCCTCGAGCTCGACCTTCGCCTTTTCCGCCTGGCCTTGCGACCGATAGACCTGGGCCAGAAGGTAACGTGCGGCACGGATACTGGGATCGAGCCTGACAGCCGCCTCCAGTCGCCTCAATGCTTCGCCAGAGCGTTTTTGTTCCCATGCCAGTTTGCCGAGATAGAACAACGTAGGCGCATGCTGCGGCCGAATTTTCCGAGCCTGCTCCAGCCATAACAATGCTTCTGCTTCACGCCGCTCTGCCAGCGCTGCGCCCAGCGCGAAAATGACGGCAACGTTGCGTGGGTCCAGCTTGACCTCCTGCCGCCATGCCTCCACGGCTGAGTCGTACTGGCGAAGTTTCCAATGCGCAGCGCCCAAGTAAAACCGTGCGCCCGGAAGGGACGGGTTAAGTTGCAGGGCCCGCCGTAAGGACGCGATCGCTTCATCGCTGCGATTCTCGGCCAGGTGTGCCTGGCCCACCAACAGTTGAATCTCCGGTGAGTCCTGGTTTTGCAAGATCCCTTCGAGGATCCGCTCAGCCTCGGCAGTCCGTTTCAATCGCACGTATGCCGTCGCAAGACCCAGCTGAACGGTGGGGTCTTCCGTGGGAAGCAAGGCCCGGAAATTTCGGGCTGCCTCTTCGTACCGATCCGATTCGAGGAGCGACGTTGCCAGCAGCTGTCGCGCCTGACGGCTCATAGGGTCATGGCGCAAATAGGCGTTGAAGTGATCCACCGCGGCCGATGGTTTTCCGGCCTTGTAGCAGGCGAGGCCCATGTTGAGGTGAATTTGAAGCAGCGACGGGCGGAGCCGCAGCGCGCGCCGGTAAAAGCGAACGGCTTCGTCGTATTTCTGCTGCTGCGCCAGAACTACGCCGAGATTGCTGAGGGCCTCTGGAGAAGCCGGCGTATGCCTCAGGTACTCGCGGTATGCCGCCTCCGCGGCTGCCCAGTCTCCCGACAGCTCGAGGGCCCGTGCTTTTTCAAACAGCGCCTGCGGATCCGAAGCGGTCAGTCCGCGCGCCAGGAACAGCGAAAGTGCGACGAGTCTAAAAGTCAAGCTTAAGCGCAAATTGCATGACCCTTCCATCGCGGGCACTGGTGACCTGACCAAAATTGCCGGCCCCCAGCGTAGAGCTGACACCCCAGAAGTTCGTGTGGTTGAAAGTGTTGAATGTTTCCCAGCGGAACTGGAGATTGAGCTGTTCCTGCAGGCGGAAGTTCTTGAACAGTCCGATGTCCCATTTGTTAATCCCCGGGCCGCGCACCAGGTTGCGCCCGGCGTTGCCAAAACGCCCGGGTGCCGGAGCCTGGAAGGCCGCGGTATTGAACCACTGGGCCGCAGTTTTAGCGCCCGTCATTGCCGTATCGGCGACCCGGTCCGGACGGGTGGCGAGGCCGGTCGTCGGCCCTGTGAAGTCGACATTCAAGGGGTTGCCGCTCTGAAATGCGGTGATGCCGCTCATCTCCCAGCCGCCGAGGGCGCGCTCGAACGCGTTCGATGGGCTGCGCCAGAACGGCAGCTCATAAATGTAGTTGAAAACCGCGGCGTGCGTCCGATCAAACCCCGCCAGGGCGCGTTCGGCCTCAAGGTCCCGCGGGTCTTGGGGCTGGGCGCCGAAGCTGTCGGCGTCCGTGATGACCTTCGAAAGCGTGTAGACCGCCTGAAAACGCAGGCCGTTTCTGTAAGCGCGATTGAAATCGACCTGCAGGGAATGATAGGTCGAAGAGGCTGTGTTTTCTCTTTGCGTGATCGCGGACCAACCCTGGAAGGGTGCCAGCTGCTCGAGAGCGATCTGCCTTGTGTTCAGGCGCGGATCAAAATCCAGGCCATCGCCCGGAAGCGGGTAGTTCAATTGCCGCCCGCGGTCCAAGTGCGTGCCCCGGCTCCCCACGTAGCTGGCGGCGACAGCCGTGTTGGTTGCGATCTGGTGCTGCACGCCGAAGCTGTAGGTCTGCACCATCGGCACGGAGTAGATCGGGTCGATGGTAACGACGTTCTTAGGGCGATCGGCGCCGATGCTGCCGCGGCTTGGATCGTCAAGCGGCGGGTTGAAGACACTGATGATATTCGCGAAGGGCGGATTCCCGACCAGGCCGTAAATGTCGTTACCTTCCACCCTGTAATAGCCGATGCCGTAACCACCCCGCAGCACAGTCCGAGCTTTGCCGGTCAGATCGTAAGCGAAACCGAAACGGGGCCCGAACTTCCAGGGGTGATTCTCCGTCAGGCCTCTCGGCAACCCGTCCTTGACGCCGGCGATCCCATTCAACAGGTCACCGGAACCCTTTGCGAGCGTAATGTCGGGAAGGACGGTCGGCGCGCGCCGCGGGTCGTAACGGTCGGCCCGGAAAATCGTCAAGCTGTCGTCCTTCTCGTAAACATGCGGGATATAGAAGTAGCGGAGGCCAAGATTCAGAGTCAGGCGCGCGCTTGCCTTCCAGTCGTCCTGAAGGAAAAGTTCCACCTGGTGATAGTCGTAGCGCGGCTCCCGATAGACGTCCAGTTCGCCATAGCTAGACGCCTGTCCCAGAAGAAAGTCGGCATGCGGGTGGTTCGTGAAGCTTCCGCTGAAACTGAACGCCCCCTGAACGGAAGGACTTGTCTGGGACTGAACCGGCGTGCGAGAAAATTGATACTCACCGCCGAACTTGAGGGCGTGCCGCCCGGACGTTCGCGTCGTGATGTTGTTGACGGTGGTAATGTCGTGCTTGGCCCACCAGGGATAGTAGCTGGAGTCGATTCCTCCCCAGCCTTCTGAGAAACTCAGATTCGGGATTTTCTCCGGCCTGCCCTGCGGCAGCGGGAAGATCTTCTTGATACTCAGCCCTTGGGGCGGAGTGAAATTGCCCTTCAAGTTGACGGCGTTCTTTTCCCTTGCCCCATAGTTGTTGGCGTAATTGAAAGAGAATTCCGTCAGGACCGAAGGGTTAACGATCTTCGTGAACTTCCCGACGATGTTTTTGGCCGGGACGTCCAGAGTGCTGGAAATGGTCGGAAAAGCCTGCCCTCCCCAGAGCGTAGTCGGCTGGCCCTGGAACCAGGACTCATTGATGAAACGAAACATGACCTTCGTCTTCTCGGTGAAGTCATGATCTACGCGTATGAGCTCCTGGCGCCAGTCTTCCGGAACCGAGAAGTTCTGCAGGAAGTTGAAAAAGCCGGTGGTGTTAGGGAGAGGGAAAACGTGATCCAGCAGAAGCCTCGCATTTTGGTCGATCCGGCTGGCTGGAATCCGGTTGTCCGGGAACGCTTGTCCCGTCGCCGGATCGAGGACGGATTGCCCAATCCGGTCCGCCTCGGCCGAGAAATCGCCGTTCCGCATCGCTTCGGTCGGCGTGGCGGCGCGAATGATCTGGGCCTGGCGGCGCCGGCGCCACTCCTGCGAGAAGAAGAAGAACGTCTTGTTCCGGTCCCTGTTGTAGAACCCGGGAATGATGACGGGCCCGCCGATGCGATAACCAAAATTATTGAGGCGCAGGGGAGGCTTGCTCGCAGCAAAGAAGTTTCGTGCGTCGAACGTATCGTTGCGGACATACTCGTACGCCGCGCCGTGAAAATCGCGGGTCCCACTACGCGTCACTACCAGCATGTTGGCGCCACCGGCAGTGCCATATTCCGCACTGTAGTTGCTGCTCAGAATCTTCACTTCGGAAATAGTCTCCATGCCGGGATAGGTCATTTGTGTGGACTGGTTGCCCATGTCGGTGTTCTGCACGCCGTCGAGCATCAGACCGGAGTACTTCTCCCGCTGTCCATTGATCGCAAACCCTTTTCCGCCCGTGAGGCCGATCCCCTGCTCGTCGGCGGCCGTGCGTGACGCGCCCGGGATGAGCTGCTGCACCGAGAGAAAGTTGCGGTTATTGATGGAGAGTTCCGTGATTTGTTGCGTTGTGACCAGATAGCTCAAGTCGCCGGTTTCCGTTTTCACCAGCGGAGCTTCCGCGGTGACCGAAATCGTCTCGGTCATCTGGCCGAGCTCGAGGCGAAAATCAACGGCCAGCCGATCCGCCACGTTCAGTTGCAGGCCCGCCCGCACGGCTTTCTTGAAGCCTTGCGCGGTTACGTCAACCTGATACATCCCAACCGGGAGCGCCTCGACCAGGAAACGCCCGTTGGCCTCCGTCGTGGCCGTGCGCTCGGAGCCGGTGCCGAGGTTCCTGATGACGACGGCAGCATTCGGGACAACCGCGCCGGACGTGTCGACGACCGTCCCGGTGATCGCGCCCGTGATTTGCGCTGTGAGTGTCGCTGTCGTTACCAGCAGGAGGAACAATGTGTAAGTTGCTATGCGAACAGACATGTCTCCCCCTTTCGGATAAGATAAGCGGAAAATGCTAGGGGGTCCTTTCTACAACTGCGTCGCATGAACGTCAAGTGTTCGCTGGGCGATGTGCTCTTCTCAAACCATCACGAGTACCGACGAGTTGCGGGAAGCCAGGATCGAGAAGAATTCAAGCACTTTAATTCACCACGGAGTGCCCTTTGATTGCGGATTGGCGATTGCGGATTTCGGATTTGGGACTAATGAACACGTTCTTTATCAAGACAATCCGAAATCCGCAATCCAACGGGGTCTCCGTGGTGAAGCTCGGCGTGCCCGGATCTTCCCGCTCGGATCCGACAGCGGCATCGTATCCACGGCTCCCGCGCGTCACGTCGACTGTTGTTCTCCCAACCGTCTTGAGCTATTTTTTAGTCTAATCTGTCAAACAAAAGGAGGGGATGGCGGGGTGTAGGCCCATTTTTTGACCCGGCTTCCTGCACTCGACCAATTTTCACCAAGGAGACCACCATGGCAAAAACGTGGATTGCATTCCTGGCAAGTATGTTGTTGTGCGCCCTGCTGGTTGCGGCTCAGACGCCGGAGGGCGCCCCCATTCAGAAACCAGAGGCGGCGAACGCTCAGAAACCGGATGCAGACACCAAAAAGGCCGAGCCGTCCAAAGATAAGCCCTTTGCTGAAATCGTCAAAGACGCGCAGGTAATTAAAGGGCTGTTTACCCTCTACCGGACCGAAGAAAAGGTCTTCCTGGAAATCCTGCCGGAGCAGCTTAACAGGATTTACCTGGTTTCGTTGACCATGGACTCAGGACTGGGCGAGCGCGGCTTCTATGCGGCAGCGATGGCGGGGGAGGCGCCCGTCAGTTTTCACCAGCAGGGCAAAAACATCCAACTGATCTTCAAGAACATGCGCTTTGTGGCTCGGGAAGGGACTCCGATGCAGCGCGCTGTCGCGCGTTCCTTCAGCGATTCCATCCTGGGCAGCACGAAAATAGAGAGCCTGCCCCATCCGGAACGCAAAAGCGTCCTCATCGACCTGGGCGCTCTGCTTCTGACGGACGTGCCCATGCTCAGTTACGATCTGGAGGCCACATTCCGCATCGCCTACCGCTTTGATCCCAAAAACAGCGCCTTCGGTACTCTGAAGGCGTTCCCTCAAAACATGGAGGTCGAGACACTGGCGCACTACGCCGCCGAGCGGCCACCCTTGCCGCCGATTCCGGCTCCCGGCTCCACGCCGCCGCCGGCGCCTCCCCCGCCCCGCAATCTGCCGGATGTGCGGAGCATGATCTTTCACTTGCGCTACAGCATCTCGGAGCCGCCGCAGACCGGCTATCGCCCGAGGCTGGCCGACGACCGCGTGGGGCATTTCTTCGACCAGGTCGAAGACTACAGCGACGATCTGCGCTACACGACCACCAAGCGATTTATCAGCCGCTGGCATCTGGAAAAGCAAGACCCCTCGGCGGCGCGTTCGCGTCCCAAGAACCCGATTGTTTTCTGGCTGGAGAATACCATCCCGGCAAAGTATCGCGACGCGGTGCGCGATGGAATTCTGATGTGGAACAAGGCGTTCGAACGCATCGGCTTTGTGGATGCCATCGAAGTGAAGCAGCAGCCCGACGATGCCGACTGGGATCCCGCCGATGTTCGCTACAGTACGGTCCGCTGGTTTGCCGGGTATCCCGACCCGGGGTTCGCGCAAGGGCCTTCCCGCACCAATCCGATGACCGGCCAGATCTATGACGCGGACATTCGCTTCTCCGAGTCGATAACCCGCTTTTTCCGCCGTGAAATCAACGAGGAGATCGCTCCGTTGAGCATGCCCTGGGAGTACCAGGCGCCGCGGCCCTTTGTGGCGCCCTGGAGCAGCGGCACGGCCCGATACTTCTGCGATTACGCCGACGGCGCCGTGCGCGACGCCGAGTTTGCCTTTGACCTACTGGTGACACGGGGGATCGATCCGGAAGGCCCCGCTGCTGAAAATTTCATCAAGAACTTCCTCCGTGAAATCGCCGCGCATGAGGTAGGCCACACTCTCGGGTTGCGCCACAACTTCCACGCCAGCACAATCCACACACTCGAGCAGGCGCAGGATCTTCAGATCACGTCGCGCGACGGGCTGACCGGTTCCGTGATGGATTACATACCGACCAATATCGCGGCCCGCGGCGCCAAGCAAGGTGAGTACCATCAGTCAACGCTGGGACCGTACGATTACTGGGCGATCGAGTACGCCTACAAAGTCATCGACGGCGCGACGCCCGAAGCCGAAGAGCCTGAGCTGCGCAAGATTGCATCCAGGGCGGCGGACCCCAAACTGGCTTACGCAACTGACGAAGACGCGGGATTTGGTCCCGGTCTTGACATGGACCCCGTGGTGAACCGCTTTGACCTGGGCAGCGATCCGCTGAAGTATTACGCGCACCGCGTTGAACTGGCCAAGGAGATTTGGGCGAACATCGAAAAGAAGCTCGAGAAGCCGGAGTACCTTGTCGGCGAATATCACAACCGCGACCACGTGCTCGTCCCGGGAAGTCGCCTGCCTTTCGAACCGCTGTCCGCCGCCAAGCAGAAAGAGGCCCTGAAGCTGCTGCGCGACAACCTGTTTGCCCCGAGCGCCTTTCAGTTTTCACCGCAACTGCTCAACAAGCTGGCCAACGAGCGTTTCCCTAACTGGTCCAATTTCTCGTCCATGCTGACGCGTGCCGATGTTCCCATCCACCAGATGGTGCTGTCGCTGCAGAGGCAAGTCCTGGATCGCGTCTTCCATCCCGTCGTCCTGAGCCGCATTCAAGACTCGGAAGTGAAAATGCCGGTGGCCGAGACGTTCAGTTTGGGCGTGCTGTTTGGCGGGATTCAGGATTCCGTCTGGGCAGAAATCAAGACCCCGGCCGAGGCGCTCAACATCAACAGCTACCGGCGGTCGCTGCAGCGCGAGCATTTGCGCAAGATGATCGGTATGGTGCTGCGCGATGCCGCGGTGCCGGAGGATGCGCGCACGCTGTCGCGTCAGAGCCTGGTCTCGCTGCGCGGCCAGCTGCAAGGCGCGCTGGCAAAACCGGGCACGAAAATTACGCCGGAAGTTCGGGGCCACTTGGCCGAATCCGTTGCCCGGATTGACGAAGCCCTGAAGGCGAACATGCAGAGAATGTCCTTTTAGTTCCACTAGGTGGCTCATGCTTATCCGGTTGTTTCACCAAGGAACAATTGGTTGTGGCCGCGAGTCGGGAAATCGCAACCACTTGCGCGAAGGTTAAACAACCGGATAAGCATGAGGTGGCTACCAAGTTCACAAAAGGGCGGTACGAGGCTCACTCACTAACAGCTTGCAGCCCACAAGCCAGACATACCTCGTCTGCGTTTTCCTACCAGATGGAGCGTATGTGAGTATAGTTCTGCAAACGCTCGTCCTTTGTGATCAGCCGCCCATCGTGATGACGGACCGTTGCCACGATCATCTGGTCCGCAGGATCTCCATGGAAAGGCGAGGGGAGCTCGCAGCTTGCGATCAGAATCTCGTTCGTCAATTCGGCAATGTAAAGCCCGCGCATGCCTGTAGCCTGCGCCAGCCACTGACGGAGAGGTCGGTCCAAAACCAGGCGCTTCTTCTGTACCTTCTTTGCAATTTCCCAAATGGAGATAGCTGAAATCCAGACGCCTTCAAGCGGTATGGCAGTTTGAATTTCGGAAAGCGCTCTCTTTGAAAGGCGACGGTCGGCGGTCACCCACCAGACCCATGCGTGGGTGTCAAGAAAGATCGGCATCCCACTTTTCGCCGGTGCTGTAGGGACTGCCACTCTCTTTTAGAATGCTTCCTGCGAGACTCCGTGAGGAAGCAGGGGTCTCCGTGTAGGGCACTACTTTAACAACCGGCCGTCCACGCTTCGTCACCACAATGGGGCTTTTTGTTCGGACGACGGTGTCCATGATCTTAAGGCATTGATCCTTAAACCTGGCGGCGGTAATCGTCTTCACGGCTTGTAATATAGCCATGAGCATGTGGCCATGTCAACAATCCGTTTCCCGCCATTTTCAGACAGCAGGGGTCTGTTCCCGAAAGTTTTTTGTCGGGTCCGGTTCAACCAGGGCCGCCGCCCCGGCAGTGAACAGCTCTACCGCCCGGAGGGTGAGTGTCTGAATTGAAACGGGTCCTCTCAACATTTCCGATACCGAACTACGGGAGAAGATTGATGGAGGCGCAGTTCAAGGTGCGGACGTTCGACGAAATCATCGAGTGGCTCGGAGAAGCGAGGTGGAGTCGCATGCTGGGGGCAGATTGTTGGTGAGGGCTTCGTCCTCGAAGTCGATGGTACGTGCTACGAGTTACCGACCGTCCAGATCGGCGAAGACGCTCGAGGTAGATACGCGTTGATCCGCGGGGCAGAACTCCCGCTGCAATACGGTTTCTTAATCCGAATCCGTGAAGAGCCTCCGGTGCTATGGATGCTGCTGGAACTCGGGGACACAGGTTGCCATGGATGCGTTATTGAAAGACGTGAAGTACGGCTGGCGAATGCTCTGGAAGAGCCCCGCCTTTAGCGCAGTCGCTGTGATCCTCGTGGCGCTGGGCATCGGCGCGAACACCGCTGTGTTCAGCGTCGTGGAAGCCGTGCTGCTGCGTCCACTGCCCTATGACGATCCCGACCGGTTGGCCATGGTCTGGGAGGACGCCAGCCACATGGGTTTCCCGCAAAACACGCCCGCCCCCGCCAACTTTATCGATTGGAAGAAGCAAAACCGCGTTTTCACCGACATGGCTGCGATGGCCGGGGGAACGTACAACTTGACCGGCGAAGGCGACCCGGAGAAAGTGGACGGCTACGCCGCCGGCTGGAACCTGTTCCCGCTGCTCGGAGTCAAGCCCGCGCTCGGCCGGACGTTCTTGCCGGAGGAGGACCGCCCCGGCGGCCCGCGGGTCGCGCTTCTGAGTCACGGACTGTGGAAGCGCCGGTTCGGCGGTGATCACGGCCTCGTCGGCCGCGATATCCAGATCAACGGCGAGAAGCACGTGGTGGTGGGAGTAATGCCGCCAGGGTTCCACTTCCCATCCAAAGACACGGAAGTATGGACGCCGCTGGCATTCAGCGAACAGCAATGGGCGCAACGCGATTCTCACTTTCTCCTGGTCGTCGCCCGGCTGAAGCCGGGCGCCGCTTTCGAGCAGGCCCGCGCGGACATGGACGTGATCGCGCGGCGGTTGGCGCGAGACTATCCGGACAACAACAGGGATATCGGTGCGCTCGTTGTTCTACTGAAGGAGCAATTCGTCGGCGAGATCCGGCGCGGGCTGATTGTCTTGCTGGTCGCCGTCGGCTTCGTCCTCCTGATCGCCTGCGCCAATATAGCAAACCTGCTGCTCGCTCGCACCGCCGGCCGAAGCCGTGAGATCGCCGTGCGCACTGCCCTGGGCGCCGGCAAACTCCGGGTTGCGCGCCAGTTGCTCGCGGAAAACCTGCTGCTGGCCGCCCTCGGTGGCTTGCTCGGAGTGATGCTTGCCTGCTGGAGCTTTGCCTTTCTCCAACAACTCGTCCCCGCGGACCTGTCGGCGGCTGCACCGCTGCAGCTCGACTTGCGCGTGCTCGCCTTCACGCTGCTCGCAACGGTTTGCACCGGGCTGTTGTTTGGTCTCGCGCCGGTTCTGCAGGCAGGCCGTGTGGATCTCAATCAAGCCTTGAAGGAAGGCGGCGCGAGAGGCGGCTTCGGGGCCAGGAACCGCATGCGTGATTTCTTGGTCGTCTCCGAGGTGGCGCTGGCGCTCATTCTACTTGTCGGCGCGATGCTCCTGCTTCGCAGTTTTGCCAACCTGCGCGGCCTCGATCCCGGCTTCCGGCCGGAAGGCGTCCTGAGCTTGCGCGTCGTTCTGCCGGGATCAAAATACCCGGACGGCGCGAAGCGGGCGGCGTTTTTCGATCAGGCCGTCGAAAAGCTGCGCAGCCTGCCGGGGGTGAAGGGCGTGGCCTTCACGAGCGCTCTGCCGCTGGTCTGGAAGGGCGGCACGAGCGGCTTCACCGTCGAAGGCCGGCCGCGGCCCGCGGACAACCTGCCCTACGACGCCAACAATCGCGTCGTAAGCCCCGGCTACATGCAGGTGATGGGCATGACGCTTCGGGCGGGACGCTTTTTCGAAGAGACCGACGGGCCGCAATCGCAGCCGGTCGTAATCATCAACGAGACGATGGCGCGCATGTACTTCCCCGGCGAGAACGCGCTGGGCAAGCGCATCAAGTACGGCGAATACCACTCGTCCAGGCCGTGGCTCACGATCGTGGGCGTCGTGAAAGACGTAAAGCAGATGGGCCTTGACGTGTCCGCGCGTCCCGAAATGTACTTTCCCTGCCGTCAGGCCTTTGACAACTGGATGGTCCCGCGCGATATCGTCATTCGCGCAGGCAACCCAATGAGCCTTGCGGCGGCGGCGCGCCGCCGCATCTGGGAAGTGGATCGGGATCAGCCCGTCTCAAACGTCGCGACGCTCGACGACATCCTTGACGAAGAAGTGCAGCAGCGGCGCGCGCAGGCCTTCATGCTCGGCGCGTTCTCGGCGCTCGCGCTGGCGCTGGCCTGCGTGGGGCTGTACGGCGTCCTGTCGTTCCTCGTGTCCCAACGCACGCCGGAGATCGGTGTCCGCATCGCTCTCGGCGCGCGGCCGGCAGACATCCTCTTCAACGTCGCCGGCCGCGGGCTTGCTCTGGCTGCCGAGGGCGTCGCGATCGGCCTCGCGGCGGCCGCTGCGCTGGCGCGCCTGCTGGAGAGCATGCTGTTTGGCGTCAGCGCGCACGATCCGTTGACTTTCTTCGCCGTTCCCGTGATCCTGCTCTCGGTTGCATCAGCCGCATCCTTGATCCCCGCCCGCCGTGCGACGCGCGTCGATCCCGTAACCGCCCTGCGGTACGAATGACCTCGCACCCGGCCTCTAAGCGACCCGCCGGAGTATCAGCGGAAAACCCCCAAGGAACGCCGATAAACGCAGATATAATCCGGCAGATGGATCGCGGCAATCCTTCTTGATATGAAACATCGAGTGGTTTTCATATTTGGACTTCAGATGCTGGTTTTGATCGCGCGGTGCGGCTGCCAACGTGAACGGCGAACGACCGTCAATATTGTCGGTCAAAACGGCCCGGAGTTCCATTTCAGAGGAAGCGGGACGTTAGCATATTTTGCCGTGTACAGCCCTTCGTATCCCGCACAAGCCCGTGAGCCGAACGACCTCAGTCAGGCCATTTGGCTGGTGGTTCCAAAGCAAGAAAGCAAGCCGGTTGAGGAGATCTCGCCTATACGCTATGCCGTGCTTCCAGACGGCTATGCACAGGAGAAGCCGGGCTTTGGCCCTCCTGAGCCGCTGATGGAAGGCAAGCAGTACTACTTCCACGTCGATACCAGGAATGCTCCAGGGGCTTCCGGTTACTTTGCCATACGTGGGGGTAAAGCTGTGGCGGTCGAAGGTGAACATGTATGCTTTGGCATGCAGGATGGAAGGTGGGTTCGTAAATCGTGTGACTCACAGGGCAAGTGAGGGGGTGGCTTTTTTCTTTGATCGATCTGAGCAGGGGAGTGGGGTTCGCTTTTGGGGGAAACGCCAACGTGCAAACGTTCGCATGGATTGCGGGGTCGTAGTATATTCGGGACGATGCTGGAATCGTGCGAGGTATAAAAATGCCGATTGAATGGACACGGGATCTGGAGGCAGCGCTGGCCGAAGCGGGGAAAGAACAGCGAGCCCTGTTACTGGACTTCACCGCGGCGCCGACATGACCGGGATGCGCCCGGCTGGATGCCGAGGTATTTCCTGACGAACGCGTTTCCGCGTACGTGAGCCGTCAATTCCAGCCGGTAAGAATACACATAGACGAACAGCCGGCTCTCTTTGAGCGGTTTGGCGTGCATTTCACTCCCAGACTCGTGATGATGGATCCCGGAGGGGTCGAACGTCATCGCATCGAGGGTTATCTGCCGGCGGACGATCTTCTCGTTCAGTTTCACCTGGGAATGGCTCACGCCGCCTTTGCGCGGGGGTTGTGGGCTGAGGCGGAGCGAGGCTACCGCGAATTGGCGCAGGCTTTTTCTGATACCGAAGCGGCTCCTGAGGCCCTCTACTGGTCCGCCGCATCGGCGTACAAGCTTACCGGCAACGTTGCTGTTTTCCCGGTCGCAGCATCGAAGCTCAGACACAGATATCCCCAGAGCATCTGGACCAGGAAGGCATCCGTGTGGCTGTAAGGCGTTGTCCCCTGTAGGCTAGTTTCTGGTGCGAAACTAGCCCCGCAGGGGCGACTCAGGAAAGCCCAGGGCGCAAGCCCTGGGAACAAGGACAGTAACAACGGAAGCCCCGAAGGGGCGATGCGGTGGGTCCCGGTACCAAAGACGTGCCTTATGACGAGCATTTATCTGGAGTTGAGACCGAACTCCCTGCGCCGCCCTTTCAGGGCTTGTTTCACCACGGAGACACGGAGCGCACGGAGATTTCACAGAGGCATCAGGGTTCTCCGTGCATCTCCGTGTACTCCCGTGTCTCCGTGGTGAATAAAGTCCTTGAATTCTTCTTGAGCTCGGTTCCCATAATTCGTCGGGGGATCGGCTGGATTTGTCCCTTGAGCTCTAAAGTTGGCCAGCGAAGCGAGCTGCTTCCACTCTGGAGTGGTAACCGTATGAATAAAATCCTGAACTCGGTTGTGATGTTCTCCCTCCTCGTCCTTTCGGGAGCCGCTTCGCTTTCCACGCGCGCCGCCCAAACCGCGCCTGCGCGGGCGGCCGACGCCGACGCGGCGAAGGAAAGACGGCTCCGATGGTTCCGCGAGGCCAAGTTCGGCCTCTTCATCCACTGGGGGCTCTACGCCGTACCGGCGGGCGAGTGGAAGGGGAAACCGGTCCCCGGCATCGGCGAGTGGATCATGAACCGCGCGCAGATCCCTGTGAG
>QHZE01000755.1 GCA_003225335.1 Acidobacteriota bacterium | reverse complement strand
ACGATCGAGAATGACTACAACAACTACGCCCCACGCTTTGGTTTCAACTACCACATCCCCGGCATGAAGATGTCGGTTCGCGGTGGATACGGCATCTTCTATGACATCCTCCAGATGAACGTCTTCAATGCCGTCCGTGCAAATATTCCCTTCACTGAGTTCAGAAACTTCCGGGTGGACAATCCCATCGCGAAAATGCCGAACACGCCGATTCAGGAGGTCTTTGGAGAGGGAGGCGGCCAGGCTCCCTTGCCCTCCCTGTCGATTTTCGACACCCGCCTGAAGCAGGGTTACATGCAGCGGATGTCACTGAACATCGAGCGTCAGCTAGCCGGAGATTTTGTGGCTGATATTGGCTGGGCGCGAGAAAAGAAGACCAAATTCGTGGCCGGGAGGGATCTCGATGCGCCCTTGCAACGAGGCACCTTCACACGGCCCTTTCCTCAGTTTACAGGCCTGGGTCAGAACGCCAACATCCAGGACGGGGACTACAACGCGCTGGGCTCACGCGATCGATAACATTTCCAGTGGGACCGGAGGCATCGGCGCCCCGGGGGATGCCGGGTTCCAGGATCAGTACTGTTTTTCCTGCAATCGCGGGCGGGCGGCTTCCGACAACCGGCAGCGGTTTGTCTACAGCACCGTGTATGAGCTCCCTCAACTGAAAGGGGAGCAACCGTTGGTCCGCCAAGTTGCAGGGGGCTGGCAACTATCCGGCATCGTTACCGCTCAGTCGGGATTTCCGTTTACACCGGTCATCGCCGGAGACAACGATCTCTCTGGAACCGGCGGCGATCGCCCCGATCGGGTTCCGGGAGTAGACCCATTTGGCGCCGGATTCAGGGATCCGGCGCGGTGGTTTAATGCGGCGGCTTTCAGTCTGGCGCCTCGAGGCGTCCCCGGCAATTCAGGCCGCGGCATTTTGGAAGGTCCGGGTTTGGTGAACGTCGATCTCGGGATCATGAAGAACCTTGTCGTGAGGGAAGGCATGAGGCTGCAGTTCCGTACCGAAATCTTCAACCTGGCCAACCACCCGAATTTCGGTCCGCCTAATGCCACTACCAACAGCACTGCTGTGGGGATCATTTCTTCCACCGTCACTGAATCCAGGCAGATTCAGTTTGGTTTGAGGCTGGATTTTTAGCGCCAGCCAGCCGGCTCTAAGAAGAGAGAAATGGAACAAGGCCAGTTGTTTGAAACCACCGATGAACACGGATGGACACGGATGTCGCTCGGATCCATCTGTGTCCATCTGTGTTCATCTGTGGTTTGCGCTCTTTGCGTCGTTTTCCTCAGCGTTTGTCTCAACGTCGAGTCAGAAGGAGCTGAATCCTGGCAAGCCCGATATGAGGCAGGTCTCAAGCGGCTGGCAGAAGGCAAGTACCTGCTGGCCCAGGAAGAATTCAAGGCAGTCCTGGCGGACAACGCCGCGAGTGTTGAAGCTCACAACGCCCTGGGCGTCTCCTATCAGAAAGCCGGCGAGCTCGAATTGGCGCGTCTTTCCTTCGTGAGGGCACTCGAGCTAAATCCGTCGTTCGTAGAAGCTCGAACCAATTTGGGATTGAACTCCCTTTTGAGGAACGAGACAGACCGGGCTGTTCAGGAGCTGGAGAAGTCCCTTCAGCTTGATCCGCAGCAACCGCTGGTGTTGTTCAACCTGGGAGTGGTGGCGGCGCGGGCTGGAGAACTACGTTCGGCAGCGGCTTACTTTGAGAAGGCGCTGGCTCTCCAGCCTGACGACGCCAGGATCTTGTATAACCTGGCCGCTGCCTATTTCGCGTCAAGCCAGCCGCGACCCGCCTTAGAAGAAGCGGATCGTTTGTTAGCTCTTCCGAGCTTGGATTCAGAGGTTTGCCTGGAGGCGGGAGAGTTGCTTTCCAGGTACGGACACGCTGCCCGTGCCGTCAGGTTTTACCAAATGGCCAAAAGGCAGAGCAGCGCAGCCTCCGCCGGAGGCAAGACTTCAAACAATTTCGACCAGCTTCTGGCCGATGCCAGCGCTCAATTTCAGCGGGATGTAAAGGCGATCGCTCAGCTCGAAGCTGAAGTTAAATCTTCCCCGAACGAGCCGGTTCATTACTTCAACCTTGGGCTGATGCTGACGAAGTTGGGTGAGTTCTCCCGATGTTTTGAGCTGCTGAAACCTGCAGTCGCCAGATTTCCCCGTTCCTCCGAGATTCGCCTGGCTTATGCGTTGGCTTGTTACTTTACGGGTCGAAACGACCTCGCCGAACAGGCGTATCTTCAGCTTGTGCAGATGCAGCCAAACTCAGACCAATCGCACTTTGCTTTGGGAAACTTCTATGCAGATGCCGGACGGTTGGAGGAAGCAGCCGCCTCGTTCCGGCGCGCGATCGGGAAGAATCCCGGGAATTACTTGAATCATTACATGCACGGTGTCGCGCTGTTCAGATGTCAATCGTACCTGGAAGCCGCCGCATCGCTGAGAATGGCGTTGAAGCTCAATCCTGCCCATGCGGACTCCAACTTCTGGCTGGGGAAGATCTACCTCCTCCGAAATGACCGGGTCAAAGCGCTCCAAGCTTTCGAACGCGCTGTAAAACTCGAACCGAAGCACGTCGGCGCGCACTATCAATTGGCATTGTTGTACGCGCGCCTGGGCGAGAAAGCGAAGTCGCAAGAGGCACTCGAGATTCAGCGGCAACTCAACGCACAGTTG
>QHZE01000405.1 GCA_003225335.1 Acidobacteriota bacterium | reverse complement strand
ACGCTGTCTCAAATCTCGTATTCGTCCGCCAGGCTCCCACAATAACGAGGGCTGGATTCTCATCAGGATCAGCTCTCTTACTGATCCTCGCCTCCAGCTTTTTCTTGGCTTTCGCTGCGACAGGCGTCGAACACGTCTTCCGAATCGCAAAGCATCAGATAAACTAGGTTCGGAGTTCAGCCTTCAGGCTGCAAGGGGTGTAATTAGAAGTGCGAGTCACGTTTCATAACATGCGGTAACGTATTCCGCCCCAGCGGGGCGAAAGGAAATTAGCCGGGGGTGAGCGAAGCGAACCCCCGGGCAGAAGAGGAACAATGATACGCACCCCGGCAGGGGTTGCAGAAGCTCCCCGCGCCCCTGCCGGGGCGGATTCGTTTATTGCAATATTCCGGGGGTTCGCTTCGCTCACCCCCGGCTAAGCTTCCAGCGCCCTTCCAGGGCGCCCCGCCCGATCTGGAAAAATACGTTGGTGTATTTATGAAATCATGTCCTTGGTGACTCGCACTTCTGATTACACCGGGCCGCAAGTTGAAGCTCGAACTCCGGGCAAATGTTTGGAGTTCAGCCTTCAGGCTGCAAGCTAAAGCTCGAACTCCGGACATCGATGAAATCCTGATAGGAGCGCGCCAGCTGCGGTAGAATCTGGGCCGCCGGCTGTGAGAGATTCTTTCGATTCACGAGCGCAGGCGTTCCCTCGGATCAAATGACCACGAAACGCGTTGTCGTCGGGATCTCAGGTTCGAGTAGCCCCATTTATGGCATTCGCACTCTCGAGGCGCTCCGCTCCGCACAGGACACGGAAACCCACCTGGTCCTGACCGAGGCTGCCCGCCGGACCATCGAGCTTGAAACCGATTGGAAAGTGGAGGCGGTACTGGAGCTCGCGCATGTCGCTTACGACAACCGGGACCTTGCAGCCAGCATCTCGAGCGGTTCCTTCCAGACCGATGGGATGATCGTCACCCCGTGCAGCATGCATTCCCTGGGCGAGATCGCCAACGCCATTTCCACCAGCCTCCTGACGCGCGCCGCCGACGTCCATCTGAAAGAAAGGCGCCGGCTTATCTTAATGGTGCGCGAGACTCCCCTGCACCTGGGGCACCTGCGCAACATGGTTCGAGCCGCGGAGATGGGGGCGATCATTCTTCCCCCTGTGCCGGCTTTCTATCATCATCCCAAAAGCATTGACGACCTCATCAACCATAGCGTGGGCAAGGCTCTCGATCTGCTCTCGATTCCCCATGATCTCTTCCAACGCTGGCAGGGCAAGTGACACTCCCACGTGGCAGTTCAAATTCGCGGCGAGTTCTTCGCATCTTCGCGGTTAATTCGGGCCCATTCTCACCGCCAAGCCGCTAAGTGCACGAAGGGAATCGCGCATGAGCGAAAAACTGAAGGCAAGCGACTACCGGTTCATCCTCCTCTGCCTGGGGATCTGCGCAGCCAGTCTGTTCATTGGAATTCGCTATTTTTACCGGGCGTTTCCGGAAGCGTCGATCGACTTCCGGGTGACCCGTGATTCCTCTTTGCCTCTCGCCGAAACATTTCTGAGCTCGCAGGGATTCTCGACCCCGGGCTACCGGCATGCCGCGATGTTTCGATACGACGATGAGGCGAAAGTCTTCCTGGAACGCGAGCTGGGACTGGAAAAGGCCAACGCCCTTATGGGACGCGACTTGCGCCTCTGGCGCTGGGCGCACCGCTGGTTCAAGCCGCTTCAGAAGGAGGAATTTCGCGTCGAGGTGACGACACGTGGTGAAATCGCCTCGTTCCTTCATTCCCTGCCGGAAGATGCCGGGGGAGAGGATCTGACCGCCGCACAGGCCCGGGGAGTCGCCGAATCCTTCCTGGCCCTCCAGATGGGCCGAGACCTCGATTCCCTCGAGTTCGTGGACAGCCAGTCCCAGAAGATGCCCCGGCGCACCGACCACGTCTTCACCTGGAAAGTGGCAGGAATGGAGTATCAGAGCGCCACGTACCGAATTTCAGTTGCTGTAAACGGCGATCGCGTGGATGGCTACTCGGAATTTTTGAAGATCCCGGAAGAGTGGACCCGCGGCTACGCCCGCCTCCGCTCGCTCAACGAGAGCACGGCGCAGGTGGATTTGCTTTTCTTCGTCTTTCTCGGGATCGCCATGCTCGTGACTCTCAGCCGGCGCGTTCGCGCAAAGGACGTGCGCTGGAAGACAGCCCTGGCCCTGGGTAGCATGTCCTTTGTCCTGCAGTTCCTGGCGTCTCTGAACCTTTTTCCGCTGTCCGAATACCGCTTCGATACCACGGGCTCTTACGGCAGTTTCGTGGGAAGAACCCTATTTTCCGCCGTCCTGAGCGGCATGACCCTGGGGGGCATCATTCTGTTGCTGACCGCCTGTTCGGAGCCCGTGTACCGGCAGGCGTATCCTCAACATCTTGCGATCTCGCGGATGTTCCGCTGGAATGCGATACGAACGCGCAGGTTCTTCATCGGATCCCTGGCAGGGATTACGTTGACCTTCTTTTTCTTTGCCTACGAGATTGGCTTCTATCTTGCCGCCAAAAGGCTCGGGGCCTGGTCCCCCGCGGAGCTGCCTTACACGGACCTGCTGAACACACGGTTCCCCTGGATCTTCGTTCTTCTGGGAGGTTTCTTCCCTGCCGTTTCGGAAGAATGGATGTTCCGCGCATTTTCCATTCCTTACTTGCGTGGGCTGCTGCGCTACCGCTGGCCGGCGATTTTTCTTTCTTCTTTCATCTGGGGATTTGGTCACGCAAACTACCCGAACCAGCCCTTTTTCATCCGAGGCATCGAAGTCGGGATCGTGGGGCTCATCCTGAGCTGGGCCATGCTTCGTTTCGGCATTCTCGCGCCCCTCATCGCACATTACAGCATCGACGCGTTCTACTCCGCTTTCCTCCTTCTCCGCTCGGGCAATACTTACCTGATCGCAACCGGCGCCATCACCGCGGGGATCAATCTCATCCCGGTCCTCTTGGCCATTGCGGCCTACATTGCGACGCGCGAGTTCCGCAGCGACAACGAGGCAACCAACGCGGCAGAGGGTACGATTCCGGCCCAGCCCGAAGAGGCGGCGCGCGCCGAACCCCGGGCGCTCCCTAAGTATCTCCCCCTCAGCCGAAAGTCAATGTACGCCGCCTTCGGAATCCTGGCCCTCGGTGTGCTCGCATTGACTGTTCAGCCTCCACGGTTTGGCGATTCTTCCAGATTTCGCATCTCGGCTTCCCAGGCCGAGAAGGCGGCAAATGAGTTTCTCTCCCGCATGGGATTCGAAGCGCAAACCTTCCGGCGGATCACGCAGCCGGCAAATCGGACCGATGCAATCGCCACACAGTACGTCTACAGCAAAGGAGGAATTGCCAGGCTGAATCAGATCTATGAAGAACAGACGCCGGCCTTGGCCTGGCAGACCCGATTTTACAAGCCACTCGAAAAGGAGGAATTCCGCGTCAATGTGGACCCGGCGAAAGAAAAAGCCGCCGCCTTCCGGCACTCCCTGCCCGAAGACGCTCCCGGAGCCGATCTGACGGAGGGGCGGGCGCGGGAAATCGCGGCCGAGTTCTTAAAAGCCCGGGGTTACGACCTCGGATTGTACGAGCTGAAAGAGACAAAATCCGAGAGACTCAAAGGCCGCCGGGACACGGAGTTCGTTTGGGAAGCGCGTTCGGGCACGCCAGGCGCTCTCGAAGAGGCGCGCGTCCGCTTACAGGTAAGTGTCGTCGGCGACACGATCGGGACATGGACGCACTTCGTAAAAATTCCGGAAGAGTATCGAAGGATGAGACAAAACCAAAACTTTTACAGCATTTCGGTCATAGTGGTTCGTGTGCTTTTCTTCGCGGTGTTGCTGGCCCTGGCCATGGGAAGAATCGTCGGGGCGGTCCGTCTTGATGAGGTGCGGTGGACGCCGGCAATCCGGGTCGCGCTGGCGGCCGGCTTTCTCGAGGTTTTCCATACCCTCAATTCAGCCCGCGCGTATTGGTTTCAATACGACAGTACGAGCGACATGGGAGTCTTTGCTCTCACCATGATAGTGGAAATGATCATGGTGATTGTGGGCATCGCGCTAACTGTGGCATTGGCCACGGTGCTTGTCATCGCCTGCTATCCTGACTCAACAACAGTCTTGCGTGGGGAGTGCCGGCGGCTCTGGGGCCGCGACGCGGTCATAGCAACGATCGCCGTTCTGGGAGCTTACTTGATTCTGCAGGGGATCACCTCTCAGATGCAATACCGCGCCAGCAGCCTGGCGCTGGCGCCGTCGATTTCCCTTCCCGCAAACCTGGAGGCGTATGTGCCAATAGTGTCTGTGATCAGGGACGCTTTGCTCCTCGGCATTTTCTGCAGCGCGATCCTGGCCTTCGGCGTTCATCTGTGGACGCGGGTTGCCACTCGAGGCTGGTTCCGCTTTCTCCTGGCTGCGGGTTTGATTGTCAGCCTGCTTCCTCTTCCGGCCCGGCGCCCGTCGGAAGCGGCTCTGGAGGCAATTCAGAGGGTGCTGTTCGTCCTTCTTGCCGGCTGGCTGGTTCCGAGCTTCTTCAGAAATAACTACCTGGCGTATTTCGTGTCCGGCGCGCTTGTCACCCTGATGCGCGGAACATTTTCTCTCCACGGCCAGGGGAATCCGGCGCTGGAAATCCAGGCGTTGCTTTTGGCAGGGTTTGCCATTGCCATCCTCGTCTTTCTGGCGCGCGGCGCGACCGCGACCGCAACAATGACAAATGACAAATAGACCGAGCTGTCGCCTCACGACATTTGTCATTGCTCATTTGCCATCGGTCATTTGTCATTTTCAAGAAATTGGCGACATCGCCAACACGCTGTGTGGTGAAATCCAGACCCTATGAAGGCTCCCCCTCATCTGATAATCATCGGGCTCTATGTTTTGGCTGCCCTGCTTGTAGACCCCAGGGGGGAGTTTCCCTTAAACGACGACTGGAGCTATTCCCGGGCGGCCTTCGGGTTCGCCCGCACGGGGCGAATTCAGGTCGATGAATGGTCAGCCATGTCTCTGGCCGGACAGGCCCTGTACGGCGGCTTTCTCTGCAAACTCTTCGGAAACAGTTTTCTCGTGCTTCGCCTCTCAACTCTGGTTCTGTCCTGCGCGCTGTCTCTCGTGCTCTTGGAAACATTTCGAAAACTGGGAGCGAGCTCCGGGCTTTACTGGGTAGCGCTCCTGGCCTGGGTCTTCAACCCGATCCAGTTTTGTCTGTCATTCACTTACATGACAGAAATTCCCTTTTTGTTCTTTATCGGATTGGGGATCTTCTTTTTTGTGTCGTACCTCGCTCAAGGCGAGACACGGTTCATTTTGGGGTGCGGCGCGGCGATCGGATACGCTTTTCTCATCCGCCAAACCGCTGCTGTTTATCTTGCGGCCATGCTTGCGACCTTGCTCCTTGCGCGCGATTCCGATGGCTGGAAACAGTCTCTTCGCAAGGCCTGGCTGTGCGCCGCCGCCTCGATCCCTTTTGTCGCGAGTTATGTTGTGTGGCTTCTGTTGCAGGGAGGCCCTACACCTGCCACACGGCGGAAGCTCGACTTGCTGGCAAGGATCTCCTGGGAGCAGATCCTTGGCAATCTCTACGGCGCGGCCTTCTACGTTTCTTTCATGCTCCTCCCGCTTCTGGCTTACGGGCTTCCGCACGCCGCTCGCCGGTGGAGATCTGCAGATCAGAGCCTGCGTTGGTGCGTCCTCGGGGCGTGGCTCTTGTTCTCCGCTTTCGGCCTCTGGTGGTTTCGGGCCCATTACTCCCGCGCGCAGTACTTAATGTCCGAGGCTTATCACGACAGGATGCCGTTCTTACTGAACATCCTTTACGACACCGGACTCGGGCCGCTCACCCTGGACCCAACCTATTATCGAGCGGCGCCGACGCCGGTTTATCCTGCTCTGTGGCGTGCTGTAACCTTGGCCGTCGGAGTGGGGCTGGCAGTGCTCGGAGTGGCAGCCTCGCCCGGCGTTCGCCGGGCCTCCGAGCGGCCTGTCGGGCGATGCGTATCCTTCTTTGCAGCTTTTGCCACGCTCTCACTCACAGCCTTTGAAGTGGCATTCAGTCATCTGGAGGAAGGAGGACTGTTTGACCGTCATGTCCTGGTCGCTGCGCTCCCGGCAATGCTGCTGCTGGTCGCAGCGGAGAGCAAGGAGGGGGCGCGCAAGGTTTCGCGAAGCGCGGCGGCCGCGACGGCAATCATGCTGGCTGCGCTGGCTTACTTCTGTGTCGCCGCCACGCACGATTATCTCCAGTGGAGCCGCCTCCGCTGGGGGCTGGGGGAGGAGCTTCTGACGCGGAATGTTGATCCGCTGCACGTAGCCGGCGGGTTCGAGTTCAACGGCTGGCATAACTACGACGCGTTCCGCAGCCGGGGAAATGTGGGCCAGGTCTATTACTGGTGGTACGACAAACGAGATTACTTGATTGCAATGGCCCCTGAGGATGGGTACGAAATCATCCGCCGCCGCGAGTATTTCTCCTGGGTCCACCGTATTCACGTCCCGGTTTACGTGTTAAAAAAACGAGAGTAAAGCTACGGTCGGGGAATCCAGAATCCAGAATTCAGAAGCCAGAAGACACGATCGCGCTGGAGTATTTTTCCAGGAGACGGCTTACCTGGCCGAGACACCGGGCGGCTGCGTAAGCTGCCATATGCCGCGAGTTCCGGCGATGCGCGCCATCGTCTTCACCAATCACTGGATCGGAGTATACCCATCCGCCGACAAGCTGGTTCCGCGTCAGAGGACGCGATGAAGCTCCGGCGCTGGATCTTTGTCTGCTCGATTTTCCTGCCCGTGCCGGACTTTGATTGTCGAGTCCGCCCCGCGAGGCGGGATGCCTCTTTCGCGGCGAAGCAACTTTCGCGCAGTGAAAGCGGCAGCAAGCTGCCGCACTCCATAGGCGTGACGTATAACGATGTCACCCGGGCCGCCGGCATTCATTTCATCAACGCGGCTTCAGCGGACAAACGTTACATTGTCGAGAGCATGGGCGGAGGCGTTGCCTTGTTTGACTTCGACAACGACGGCCGGCTCGATATCTATCTGGTAAATTCTTACACGGTCGAAGCGGCTCTGGCCCGCCGCCCCAGACCTCACGCTGCGCTCTACCGCAATCGTGGAGATGGGACATTCGAGGACGTGGCGGCCAACGCAGGAGTGGCGGACCCGGGATGGGCGATGGGAGTGGCGGTCGCGGATTATGATAATGACGGCTATGACGACCTGTACGTCACCTGTTTTGGCCCCAATCGGCTTTACCGTAACCGCGGTAATGGGACCTTCGAAGACGTCACCGCCAAAGCAGGCGTCGGAGACCCGCGCTTCTCCACGGGAGCCGCCTGGGCCGATTACGACCGCGACGGCGATCTCGATCTCTTCGTCGCCAACTACGTGGCATTCAAGCTGGACGACCTGCCGGAGTTCGGCAAAGGACCGATGTGCCAGTACCGGGGAGTTCCCGTCCAGTGCGGTCCCCGCGGTCTCCCCGGAGCAGGCGACACGCTCTACCGCAACAACGGCGACGGGACCTTCACAGACGTGTCGGTCGCGGCTAAAGTCGACGACCCGATCGGATACTATGGGCTCGGGGCCATGTGGACGGACCTGGATGACGACGGCTG
>QHZE01000404.1 GCA_003225335.1 Acidobacteriota bacterium | reverse complement strand
CCAGACAGACCTGTGCCAATCCTCGAAAACCGACTCTCCATAGTGTGATTTTTTCTGCGTAACCGGCAAAACAAGGTTTGACCCCATGTCCACACCACACGTGAGCTGCTTGTACCGTTTTCACCACAAACTAACACAGTCTGCCGGCGCCCAGCGCTCCTGGTATAAGAATCGCGTTGGGCCGGGTTTTTTTGCCTTCATATTCCTGACAGCTTCCTATGCCGGAAGCGCAACTCAAGGTTACGTTCCTGGCAGTCTTACCGTTTCAAAGGCTGCCGTCGCCGCTGACGTAGTTGAAACAGTCACGGTCATGATGGGCGTCGACGAGGGGCCTGCTGCCTATCGCGCCACGGGCTTTCTGCACTCCTTTTCTCCGACCGCTCCCAGCGACGATCTTGTGGTGCCTCTGAAGCCTCGCATGTTTCGACTGAATGCGGTGTTTGATAACGAAGCCTGGACCTGCTATGCCAGAGTGAAGCAACTGGGGGCCAAAATGCAACTTGTCGTGTCGGATAGCTATGGTTATGACAATTGGCCCGGTTACAATCAGTACAAGTCAGCTTGGGAAACAACTATTGCCGACTTGGTGGCGCAGGCGGATTCCCTGGGCTTTGCAGACATTGAGTGGGACATGTGGAACGAGCCCAACTACAGCCAGTTCTGGCGCGCGAGCACGCAACAGTTTTATGACGCCTGGGAAATAGGTTATTTGAAGTTGCGTTCTTTCAAGCCTAACGCCGTCATCGTGGGGCCCAGCTCTACCGGCAGCATTCAGTATGTCAAAGATTTCCTGCTCTTCGCAAAAGCACACAACGTCCTGCCAGACGTCGTTTCATTCCATGTGATCTGGGACAACGAAAGAAACATCCCGAGCTACGCCAGCGACCTGCGGGCCTTCATGGCGCGCAATGGGATCAATATTCAGAAAATCAGCATCAATGAATACGACAGCTTTGACGGAAGCGACCCAAACACGACCAGCGCGCCTAACCCGGGCCGACATGTCCGGCTCCTCGCCAATCTCGAGCGGGCGGGTGTTGACAGCGCCGCTAAATCCAGTTGGTCCGACTGCTGTACTTTGGACAATGTCGCGCCCAACAATTCGAAGACTCCGCTTTGGTGGGCTTACAAGGCTTACGCCGATATCACGGGGCGCCTGGTCCAGGTGGGTTCGAGCCCGAGCATCGATGGGATTGCCGGCCACGACTCTTCTACGAGAACCGCCCGGGTGATCCTGGGGCGTCACGGCGGAGCCGCAGGCGATATCGGTGTCTCAATCACCGCTTTAGACCAGGTAAGCTACCTGGCCGGCGAAGGGAAAGTCCATGTTGTTGCCGAGAAGATTACCAGATTTACGAGCGGGAGTACTCTCCCCCAACGCGTGATCGACACGGATTACGCAATCTCCAACAATCAAATCACCGTTATTCTTCCCGGCTTTGCGTCAACTGAGGCTTTCGTTCTAACGCTATCCTCGCCCGCGGTCAGCAATGACTTGATCCCGCCGGCCATTTCCAGCGTTGAGGCTTCCGTCCTTACGCCTTCCTCGGCCGTCATTACCTGGACCACCAACGAGGCCTCCGATTCCCAGGTGGAGTACGGCACGACCACGAGTTACGGCCAGATCACCTCCTTGAGCTCAGCGCTGGTGTCCGCGCACAACATCAGTCTCTCGGGTCTTTCTGCCCAAACCCCGTACAACTACCGCGTCAGATCCAAAGACTTCGCGGGCAATTCCGCGGTTTCCTCCAACTACACCTTTACCACCGGCGCTCGCCAACAAACCGTCAGGGATAACATCCCGCCTGAGGCGTCCATCACCTATCCTTCAGATGGCGCCAAAGTCACCAGGAACAGTACGCTCACGATCAACGCCCAAGCTGCTGACAATATCGCGGTTTCCAGAGTGGAGTTCTATGTCAATGGAGATCTTGAATGTACCGATACCGCCGCTGAAGACGCTAATGTGTATAAGTGTAACTGGAGCGTACCCAAACGCATCGGTGTTACATACCGTTTACGAGCCGCCGCTTATGACGCATCCAATAACTCCTCTTCGTCGACGGTGATCTCGGTAACTTCAAAGTAACGCATTGGCCACCACAGAGGAGCCGCAATCGAAAGTATGAATGAAACCACAGATGAACAGAGAGCAGCCCAGCCACAACCAAAAAGAATCTCACCGCAGTCTCACATGTGCGGCGCACACCCCAAGCACATGAAAATGCGGTCTCGCCGTCCTCGGGAAATGGTGAAGCACCAAGACAAGAATTCTTTCGATGTACGGGATAAGACGATGGCGAATCTGACGCGTCGACAGTTCATAGAGCTCGGAGTGGCAGTTCTGCCGGCAATGAAAACAAGGGAGCGGTTGCCCATCGCATTCTCCACACTCGGTTGTCCCAAGTGGGACTGGCGAACTATTCTGAAACAGGCTTCAGAGCTGGGTTACGCGGCGATTGAATTGCGCGGCATACAGGGAGAGATGGACCTTACCCGCCGCCCCGAGCTCAGCGGAACGCGTCTCAAGGAAAGCCTCAAGGATCTCGGAGCGCTGGACCTGCGGATCTGCGATCTGGGATCATCGGCGCGCCTGCACGAGTTTGAGCCGGCAAAGCGGGCGGCCCAACTGGACGAAGGGAGACGATTCATCGACCTCGCACACCAGTTGGAGTGCCCACACGTGCGCGTTTTCGGCGACAAGATTGTCCCGGAGCAGTCCAGGCAAGCCACGGTCGAGCGGATCGCCGGCGGTTTACGCGAGCTGGGCGAGTATGCCAGGGGGAGCCGTGTGACCGTGCTCCTCGAATCGCACGGCGACTTCACCGATTCCCCGACGTTACTGGAAATACTGAAAGGCGCGGAAATGCCATCTGTCGGCCTGCTCTGGGACGCGCATCACACTGTGGTGGAAGGCAAAGAAGAACCTGCCGGCACGTTCCGGCGGCTCGGAGGTTACGTGCGCCACACGCACCTCAAGGATTCAAGACCGGAAGGGGGCGCGGTCCGCTACGTCCTGACCGGCACCGGAACCGTGCCTGTTCGGGAAACTGTCCGCGTGCTTGCTGCAGGCGGCTACAAAGGCTACTACGGCTTCGAGTGGGAGAAGGTCTGGCACCCGGAAATCGAGGAGCCGGAAGTAGCCATACCCCACTTCGCGAAAGTCATCCGCGAGTACCTGCGAGCCTCGGGATGAAGCCGCACCTCCTTGACCACGGAGACACGGAGGTCACGGAGATTCACTGAGGAAGCGGGAGATCTCCGTGAACCTCCGTGTCCTCCGTGTTTCCGTGGTGAGCGTGAGGTGAGGTTGGATGGAGCAGCTGATGGCAAACTTCTTGGTCGTGCTCATTCTGCTCACGGCAACACGGACCGCAGACGCGGCGGAGAGGAAAACGGAGAACGCGATTCTGATAACCCTCGACGGAGTCCGGACGCAGGAAATCTTCGGTGGACTCGATCTGGACGTTCTCAAATCGATCACAAAAAAGGGTAAAGTCGAAGACACCACTGCGTACAAGAGGTACTGGGCTCCTACGCCTCAGGAACGCAGGGAAAAGGTAATGCCCTTTTTCTGGGGCGTTCTCATGAAGCATGGCAGCATCGCCGGCAATCGCGCGCTCGGGAGCTCCGTGGAGGTCACCAACAACCACCTTTTTTCCTATCCAGGCTATGCGGAGATCCTCACCGGACAGGCGCACGACGGCGTGATCGACAGCAATGACAAGAAGCGCAACCCGTACGCTACGGTGCTCGAGTTTCTGAAGCGCAAGCTTGGGCTGGATTCAAAGCGGGTCGCCGCGTTTGCGTCCTGGGACACTATAGACTGGATCGTGGAGCACGAGGCCGGATCCATCACTTCCAACGCAGGCTTTGAGCCCTATGACCATCCGGACCGGGTAATCAGAGAGCTGAGCAAGCTGCAGTTTGAGACGGATCCGCCCTGGGACAGCGTCCGCCACGATGCGTATACCTACCGCTTTGCCCTTGCGCATCTGAAGAAGTACAAGCCGCGCGCGCTCTACATCAGCTTTGGAGAAACCGACGACTGGGCGCACGACGGCAACTACCAGCGCGTCCTGGACGCGTTGGCGAGGACGGACTCGTACCTGCGCGGCTTGTGGGAATTGCTGCAATCGCAAAGGCGCTACCGCGGGAAGACATCGATCCTCATCACTGTAGATCATGGAAGAGGGGACACGGACTGGCGGGATCATGGAGAGAAGGTCGCGCAGGCGCGTTACATCTGGATGGCCTTCATCAGTCCCGAGAGCGAGCTCCGGGGGGAATGGTCCGGTACCGAGACCATCTACCAGAACCAGGCGGCCGCCACACTGTGCCGCTTCCTCGGTCTGGACTACAGCGAGAACAACCCGGAAGCCGGCAAGCCTATTGGGCGGCTCTTTGAGGGACAAAAGGGACAGAGGGACCCGAACTCGAAATGACCAATGATAAATGACCAATGATAAATGACGAATCGACTGGGGCGGCTTGCCCCCGGGAGTTGTCATCTGTCATCATTTGTCATTTCTCATTTGTCATTTGTCATTTTCAAGAGGATTGACCACTCGACCCCTCTGCTCCTCTGCTCGTCTGCCCCTAGAGCTTCTCCAGTTCTCCCAGGATGCGCAGGATGAGATTGTGATTGCGTGAAAAGTCGGAGATCAGACTGATGCGAGGCTTGGGTTTGAGCTCCAGGCCGAGCGTGCTTCCGTAGCCGGCTTTTTTCAGTGCGGCGAGCGTCTTGATCAAATCCTCCATTGTCAGGCGGCCGTCCAGCAGGGCCCAATGCCTGTCCTTCTTTCCGTCGTTATCATTCAGCTGCACATAGCCCAGCCGCTTGCCCGCGGCTTCAATAATCTCCCACGGTTTCTCTTTCGAGAGCAGGGTATGTCCGACGTCCAGGAGCAAATACAGATTGGGGTGCCCGACCTTCTCGACAAAAGCCAGAGCGCCGGCCGCTGCCGGGAGAGCCCGGCCGGGCACATGCTCTATGCAAAGCTTTATTCCGTGCTGCGCGGCCTCCTCTGCCAGTTCCGGCAAGATCTGACCAAAGCGATCCAATTGCCTTTTGTCTGCGCAGGAACAGACATATGCGACTTGCGCGCCAACGGACTCGCATTTCTTGAGTGCCTGTTTGAGATGTTCCACGGTCTTGCGCCGCGTTCCATCTTCCTTCCCGTCCAGGGAAAGCCCCGAGGGCAAGTCAGAGTCGAGGACCACGCACGACACCTTCAATCCCAAACCCTTAAGAGTGTCTTGCACTCCCGGGGCCTCCAGAGCGCTGGGGGAGGCATCGACAAAGTGATACGCAGTGATCTTGAGGCGTTTCAGAGCCTCGTCGATAGGAGGTTCGTGCAACCAGATACATGCCGAAGGAAACAGCTGCATGCTTCCATTTCTCCTTTTTCTCGTCCAGCAATGGTGTGCAATCCGTGTCGGCCACGCAGGGCCGCCCCTACGGTTTGTTTGCCACCCCGGCGAGAGAAGGAAATTCGTGAGATTCGGGCAAGTCTTTCTGTCGTCAATTCTTTCGCCAGCCTCCGCCCGATACCGGCGGGACATACAATTATCATTTGCTTGCAGGAGGTTGCAACTTATGTTGTATAATGCGAGCTTCCCGAGAGGTCCGTATGGAATCTCCGCTGCTCGATGAAGAGCTGGGGGGCCCCCCAGGCTCCCAGACTGAATACTGCTCATGGGAAGTTCAGGATGCTATGCTCGCCCTGCGGCTGTGGATCGTCGATTGGCTGAGCTATGAATTGGCCGAGGGCCTCAAATCCCCGGATAAGCCCAGAGAAGTGGGCGGCATTCTACTTGGGCGAACGAAGAGTGTTGGTCGCAAGAAAATAATCCTGGTTGAAAGGTTTGTGCCCGTGCCATGCGAGTCCGGGGCGCTCTGGCATCTTTCCAAGAAGGACAAGGGGCTTCTGACAGAGCAGTTGGAACGCTGGAGGCCCGGCGACGGCAAGAAGAAGTTCCAGCCTATAGGTTTCTATCGCAGCCATAACCGCGAGGGTCTTGGTTTCGATGGTGAAGATCTGGCGCTTGCCAGGGATTTCTTCGCCGGTCCCGACAATGTTTTTCTGCTGGTCAAGCCTCTCGCTCCTGAGACGATGGTCGGCGGTTTCATCTTCTGGAAGAACCGGGAGCTTGCGGTCAAACCCGATCTCACATTTCCTTTCAGCAGAGAGCATCTGCTTGCTGGTGAGACAACATTTCCAGTCTCGCCCCGCGATGAAACGCCAGCGCAGCAGGAAGCGGCGCCGGCAACCGCGTCCGTTCCTGCACGAGAAGTCAAACCTGCGCGGCAGGTTCGGGCGGTCTCCGAGAACTTGTCTCCCGGGCCGGCGGCTGGGGTCGGGAAAGCGGGAGAACCAACGATACCGGGCGCGTCCCGAGCGGGGCAGATTCCCCCGTCCGGCAGCGATGCACCCGCACTTCGACTGCAGTTGGTCGAGACCTCGGCTTTTTCAGAACGCCTGAAGAACGTCGTGGGTAGAGTTTTAAAGCCGGCATGGCTCGAAGAGATCCGGATATTGCCGCGGGCACGGGCGCTTTTTTGGGGAGTGGTGCTGGCGCTCGCGGTAGGCGCTGGCTATCTATTAGTAGCGCGCAGGTTCGCGGCTCCCGCGGCGGAGACTATTTCGAAACTCGACTTGCAAGTCGAGAACGAAAAGAATCTCTTCTTTCTCAGTTGGAACAAGAACGTTCCCCCGATTGCTGCAGGGAACATCGGGGTTCTCTCCATAATAGACGGGACGTATCAGCAGAGTGTAAGCCTGGACGCGGCCCAACTCCACGGGGGTGTGTTTGAATATGCGCCTCGGACCGAAGACGTGACTTTCCGCCTGGCCGTCAAAGCCCCAATGGGTCAAATCGGCGAATGGGTCCGCGTGGTTGTGAAAGATCACGGGGATTCTCCGGCGGGGCGCACGGTCATCAAGCCGCATTCGAGGGGGTGGACAGGGCTGGGCAACAGCGCGAACCCGGAAAGTCTCTTTGGAGTATTACCTGCCCAGGGTGGGAGCGCTCCGGTCGGCCAGAGAAAATGAACCCGACCCGGAGGGGATGGTCGGCGCAATGAAGTAATCGACCTGGCGGTCGAAGAGCTCCTTGCGTTCTTCGTAGAGTCTGCGCGCGATGATGGAATCCCTGTCCAGCGCGTGATCCACAGCGAGGATTCCATTCAAGTGGTCCACTTCGTGCTGGACCAGCTCTGAAATAGCCTGCTCCAGCTTGTTCCATTCCACGAGGTCCCCTCTTTCATTCTGAAACGTCAGATCGATCTGGACGTGACGCCGAAGGCGCACCATGAGCCAGGGAAAGCTCATGCAGTCGTCCCACATCGTAAAGAGTTGATCGCTTTTCCGGGTAATTGCCGGATTGACCAGCAGGAAGGGACCTTGCCCCAGGTTCATGGCGATCATGCGCTGGAGAATTCCAATCTGCGGAGCAGATATCGCTCTGCCGAACCCGTATTCTGCGCGGAACTGCTCCAGGGCACGCTCGAGACGGACGCCGCTCTCCTGAAATTCCGGGAGATCAAAGTCCGTCACAGGATCGCAGACAGCGCGCAACCCCGGGTCGCCGAGCAAAAGTATTCTTTCCGAGATAGTTGTTGCCTTTCCTTCACCACGGAGACCACGGACGACAGGGAGGGCGTCGCTCCATGTTCTCCGCGGTGAAGTATAAATAATCTGATTCTACTCGGTAGCCAGCTCTTGCGCAACTGGAAGGCCCAAACTCGGGTGCGAAGGTCTTCGAAAGGGGTTCCCGGCTTCTGGGATAGCCGCGATAGAAGAATTGAAGAGGATTTACATTGCAGGGTAAACAGATCTAACATGGCCGCATCGAAGTGACAAGAGGCCGGGACCTGCGCATCGATCTCGGATTGGGTCAAGCGAATGGGGGAAAAACCGTTATGAAAAAAATCAATCGAAGAAAATTCATTGTAAACACCGCAGAAGC
>QHZE01000747.1 GCA_003225335.1 Acidobacteriota bacterium | reverse complement strand
CGCCGGTGCTCTCCGCGCCGGCAGTGCTCACCGGGGGCGCTCCGAACTCGCATCCATAAAAAAGCCGGCCGTGCGTGTCGGTCCAGAGGGTGTTGTCGCGCAGGAAGATATCGCGCAGCTCGTCTACCGACTTGCCATACGATGCCGCGAGTTGCGGCAGGTAAGGAGCCAAAGCGCTGAGGGCCGCGGCCCCCCGTGCGGGAGATGGCAGCTGGATATCGGGGAACTGCCGCGCCGGCGGATTACGGTCCTGGGCCCGGGTCCCCATTGAAAACAAGAGCACCACAAGAATTATCGCAGCTAGAGCAGTAACGGATCGGCTGAACACACGTCTGACCATCATCAATTCCTCAAGGTTTATGGGGAAGAACCGGGGGTGGGATCGTCTCTCCCATACTAGATCGGCTCGATCCGCATAAGTCTAACAAGCACCGAGGCATTAGCCTGAATGGCTACGACGTCTGCATGGTGTCAGCCGAATCCCCGGATTTGTGGCTCGTTTCCAAAAACAGACGAAGGCGGGCTGCGGAGTGCCAGGACCTGGCGCGGCATAGCCGCAAACGAAAATTCTTTCCTCTGCCACCAGGAATGATCTTCCCTCAATGGAGGCTCAAGAACTCCGTTCTGAGAAGGGCCCAAGGATTGAGAAGCTGTGAAAAAATTGACGGGGCGTAGGGGCTGATGGATTGTTTCACGCCTCTTGAGCGTCAGCTTGTGGCGATTTGGGGAAACAAAGAATTGGCGATTTGTTCCCTTATCACATCGAAATCTATTTCTGCCTGTGGGCCCAGAATCGGCAATGGCATACCCATCATGAAGGCATGGTATTTCGATTTGATCTCCTGGATTCGGAAGTAGTCGGATCTGTATGTGTCTATATTCTCTTTGAAGAATCTAAACCACGCATCGACGGCATAATTCTTGAAGCGTCGCCTGTATTCTGAGCACGGCACTCGCCTGCCGGTTTTCTGTTCGACATAGTCGGTGGTTTTTTCTCCATTCGCCAGGGCGACTTTCCGTTCCGTTACTCCGAGCCGGGCGGAGACCCGTGCCCGGAGGTTCGTTGAGCTGAGGAATTCATGATACCTGACCCCAAACTCCGTACCCTTTAGCTGATCCCACATCTGCTGGCGGAGCTGTGTTTTTTGTTCGAGCACTTCCAGCCTGCAATACTTTCCGGATCTCAGACAGCGATAAGTTCTTGACGCAATCTCCCCTGTATTTTTGTGGTTCGTGCCCGAGACGAAAAACACGAGATCCGCGCCCAATTTTCTTGCCTGAGCCGTGGCCAGAATGTGCGCCGCGTTGTAATCCTGGCCGATTTCATTGGGTTCAAAAGAGATTGTAGTGGTAGCAATCGGAACGTCACCAGGCTGGCAAATATAGTTTTTCCATAACCCGGCGAAGAGGACGGTATCGCTTTCCGGTACGGCGTCGTACTGGCGCTCGGTGAGCACGGTTGTGCGGATCTCACGTCCTTCGGCAAGAGCTGGCGACAGGAGAAACAGAACTGGAGATAAGACCAATAAAATCGGACGTATTTGAAGGATATGCAAAATGGTTTTCATACAGGAAAAACAGAACTGGAGATAAGACCAATAAAATCGGACGTATTTGAAGGATATGCAAAATGGGTTTCATTTTTTGACCGAACCTCTCTTTGGTATTGTAATAGCCCAAAAGTTCTAATCGGCCAAAGCAGGCTCGGGCTTTTGAAAATTCTCTTGAATCGTGACTTGTTTTGTGATTGCCAGATCGGGGAGGGGAAGGGCATGGCCACGAATTACGCATTGCAGCCGAGCCGCAACCAAAACGAAACCACCGATGAACACAGATGAACACAGCGCAGTCCAGCGGCAACCAAAACCGATCTCACCGCGGAGACGCTGGTCGGTGAGAAAAAATCGTGGCGCCGGCGTCTCGCCGGCACGTGAGCCTCGACAACTCCCTTTGCGTCAACTTTGCATGCTGGAAAGAATTTTTCCGCTGATCGAAAACTCTTCGTGATTCTTCGCGTTCTTCGCGTCTTCGTGGTGGATTGGGTCCGGTCTTTACCACGAAGACGCGAAGACGCAAAGAATCGCCAAGTTTTTGGTTGCGGCTCAGCTGCTCTGTGTTCATCGGTGGTTTCATTTTGTGGCTTTTATGCCCCTACGCATTGCAAGGGAGCTGGAATTTTCACCAGAGGCATGGGGAAGCGTGAAGTGTCTCCTTGCTCGTGTAAAATGAACCTGATGGATTAGGGAGAGGAAGAGGATATGGGAAAACCGATTGAAGCTCAGATGCCGTCTCCGGAATTGTTTTTTGACACTGTCAATGCATACCAGCGGACCGCTGCTCTCAAGGCTGCGATTGAGCTGGACATCTTCACCGCAATCGCGGCAGGCGAGGACACGCCGCAGGCCCTGGCGGCCCGGTGCGGGGCGGCAGTGCGCGGCGCGCGCACTCTTTGCGACTACCTGGTGGTGCTTGGATTTCTCACGAAGGAAGGCGGCCGCTACGGCCTCACGGATGATTCCGCAGTATTCCTGAGCAGGGCATCTTCCGCATACCTCGGCGGGGCGATCAAGTTTCTGCTTTCTCCGATGTTGACGGACGCGTTCACAGACCTGGCGGCCGTCGTGCGCAAGGGGGGAACCGTGATAAGCGAGGAGGGTTCGGTAGCGCCGCAACATCCGATGTGGGTCGAGTTTGCGCGTTCCATGGCGCCCGTAACCACGATTCCCGCCCAGGCGCTAGCCCGGCTTGCCGCGCTCGATCCTTCCCGCCGCGCCAGGGTGCTGGACATCGCGGCGGGGCATGGCAAATTCGGCATTGCTTTCGCGAAGGAGTATCCTGAAGCGGAAATTGTCGCCCTGGACTGGCCCAACGTTCTGGAGGTCGCTGTTGAAAATGCGAAGGCGGAAGGGATCGGCGCCCGCTACAAGACCATTGCAGGCAGCGCTTTCGACGCGGATTTCGGGAATGACTACGAAGTCGTACTTCTGACGAATTTCCTGCATCATTTCGACAAGCCCACCTGTGAACGGCTCCTGCGCAAAACCCACGCCGCTTTGCGCAAGGCGGGGCGCGCGATCACGCTGGAGTTCGTTCCCAACGAAGACCGAGTGTCCCCTCCCAGGGCGGCTTCCTTCAGTCTCATGATGCTGGGCACCACTCCGAGCGGCGACGCCTACACCTTCCGTGAGTACGAAGAGATGTTCCGCAACGCAGGCTTTAAGAGCAGCGAAATGCACTCGCTGGGAGGCGGCTTTCAGCAGGTTGTGATCTCTTACAAATGACAGGCATCCGTGAAGAGTGACAGGATAAACGGGGGTCCTTTGCAACCTGGCAAGGATTTTTGTGCGTTCTCCTGGGAGCGCAAGCACCCTGTTCACCACAAAGCCACGAAGACGCGAAGAAATTCCTTTGCGATTCTTCGCGTCTTCGCGTCTTCGTGGTGAGATTTTTTTGGTTGCGGTAGGGCTGCACCGTGTTTATCTGTGTTCATTGGTAGTTCCCCAAATACGCCGGTATTCGAAGGTGCGCTAAGCGAGGAGTGCCTGGATGGCGTGGCCGTGCACGTCGGTCAGCCGATAATGGCGTCCCTGAAATTTGAAGGTCAACTTCGTATGATCCACGCCGAGGCAGTGGAGGATGGTTGCGTGCAGATCGTGAACGTCGACCGGGTCCTTGACGATGTTGTAGCTGAAGTCGTCGGTCTCGCCGTAGGTCAGCCCTCCCTTGATCCCGCCGCCGGCGAGCCGAGCGTGTCCTCGAGCATGCCGCGCCGCTTCAGATCCTGAATCAGAGCCCAGGTCGGCTGGTCGGTCTGCTCGCACTGGCCGCGAATCTCCCGGGGGAGGTTGCTGTGCTGGTCCCAGCCGCGGTGGAAGAGCTGGATGAAACGCACGCCGCGTTCGGCCAGGCGCCGCGCGAGGACGCAGTTGGCGGCGTAGGTGCCGGGCTTCCGCGAATCCGGTCCGTACATTTCAAAAACGGACTCGGGCTCTGTGGAAAGACCGGTCAGATCGGGCACCGAAACCTGCATGCGAAATGCCATCTCGTACTGGGCGATCCGGGTGGTGATTTCCGGGTCCTGATAGTCCTTGAACTTCAGCTCGTTCAACCGGGTCAGGTCATCCAGGAAGCGCCGGCGCGCCTGCTCCGAGTATCCGTCAGGGTTACTCAAATACAGGACCGGATTGGCCCCCGCCCGGAACCTCACCCCCTGGTGCACGGTCGGAAGGAAGCCGCTCCCCCAGGTGCGGTCCGCGAGCGCCTGCGTGCCTCCGGTTCCCTGTGAGACCATGACGACGAACGCTGGAAGAGACTGATTCTCGCTTCCGAGGCCGTAGGAAATCCAGGAGCCGATGCTGGGCCGCCCCGCAAGCTGGAAGCCGGTTTGGAAGAACGTGACGGCGGGGTCGTGATTGATGGCCTCCGTGTGCAGCGACCTGATCAGGGAGATCTCGTCGGCGACCCGGGCCGTGTGCGGTATCAGATCGCTCAGCCACATGCCGCACTGGCCGTGTCGTTCGAATTTGAAAATGGAAGGGGCTGTCGGAAACTTCTCCTGATATGCGGTCATCCCTGTAAGGCGCTGACCCATTCGCACGGAGTCCGGCAGATCGTTTCCGCGAAACCGCGCCAGGCCGGGCTTGTAGTCGAAAAGGTCCATTTGCGAGGGCGCGCCGTGCTGGAACAGGTAGATGACCCGCTTTGCCCTCGGCTTGAAATGCGGCAATCCCGGCAAGGCGTCGGCCTCGGCGTCGCGAGCCAGGAGCGACGCCAGCGCGGCCCGTCCAAGCCCCATCCCCGCCAGTCCAAAGAAATGACGGCGCGTCAGAAGCAGTTTTCTTTCATCGATCGGGTTCATGGCTCACTCCTTCGTGACAGCTTCGTCCAGATTCAGCAGCAGGCTCCCGACCGCTCCGTAGGCCGACAGCTCGCGCGGATCGAGCTTCGGATCGGCCGGCGAGTCGCCCTGCCGGAGGTATGCGGCGGCCCTCTTCGGATCTTGTGAGAAATACTCCAGGTGGTA
>QHZE01000403.1 GCA_003225335.1 Acidobacteriota bacterium | reverse complement strand
GGGCGGACTGATGCAGGAAGGCTTGGAACAGCTGGTCAACCGGCTCGGGTTGAAAGCCGTCGTGGCCCGCCAGGGATCGGCCTTCTGCGTGTACTTCATGAGCCACTGCCCGTGGGATTGGCACGATTTGGCCGGGAATCACGACTTTGGCCTGGACGAACGTATGCGCCGCAATCTGATAGAGCGGGGCGTTTATTATTTTCCCGTGGCGACAAAGCAGTGCTCTATCTCCTTCGCGCACACCCGCGAAGATGTCGAAGTCACACTCAATCACGTCAGTGCTGCCCTGCAAGAGGCGGGCTCCGCCCGTGGCGCGGGCGTCCAGCCCGTGTAAGACCCGGTCAGGAAAAGATCCATGTCAGGCATGGCCGGGACGGCCATGCCACGAAAACCCCGTGGCACAAAGGCAATGACAAAGACGAGATACGGCAGCGGGTTTGGAATCGAACGAACCGCTACAAAGCCACGAGGGCGCCGCCGTATAATAGGTCTGCCGCTCGGATCAGAGATGGCCGAGACGGCGTGTACCAAGAGTATCAACCCGGCTCTCGCCATGTAGCGACGAGGCATCTTACTCGGAGGAGAAGATAGCCATGCATGTCCCGCCGAATTCCCGCGAAAAAGTCACCATCAACACCCTTCAAGCCAAGAAGGAACATCGAGAGGTGATCACCATGCTCACCGCCTACGACTACCCGACGGCGCAGGCGCTGGACCGCGCTGACGTCGACGCCATCCTCGTCGGCGACTCCCTTGGGATGGTCGTGCTGGGTTACCGAAATACTTTGTCGGTCACCATGGAGGACATGCTGCACCATTGCAAAGCCGTATCGCGAGGCGTCCGCAGGTGCCACCTCGTCGGCGACATGCCATTCATGTCCTACCAGGTCTCCACACCCGAGGCGGTTCGCAACGCCGGCAGGTTCCTTCAGGAGGCGGGGATGGATGCCGTCAAGCTCGAAGGCGGACGCGAGGTGGCAGCCAGCATCGAAGCCACCGTCACAGCCGGAATTCCGGTGATGGGACACCTTGGTTTGACCCCGCAGAGCGTCCACAAGCTGGGGGGACTGAAGGTCCAGGCGACGTCGGCAGAGGCGGCACGCCGGCTTTTGGAAGATGCTCTGATTCTCGAACGCGCGGGTTGCTATGCCGTCGTCCTGGAGGCGATCCCCGAACGGGTGGCCGAGCTTATTTCCAAGCGCCTCAATATCCCTACCATCGGTATCGGGGCGGGAGCGCACTGTGATGGTCAGGTGCTGGTGACGCATGACCTGCTCGGCCTTTTCGATCGGTTCACCCCCAAGTTCGCAAAGCAATACGCGAACCTGCAGTCCCAAATGATGCAGGCGTTCCGGGACTACGTTGCTGACGTGACTTCTCATCGTTTCCCCTCAGCGGAGCATTGCTATCCCATCAGGGAGGAAGAGTTACGTGCTCTGCTGGAAAGCCTCGAAGAGCAAACTGTCCCCCCTACGGCTTGAGTCCTGTTCTGCGAGAGCGAGCCGATGCGCATAGACGGAACCAGAAGAATGCACGAAACCACAGATGAACACGGAGCAGCCCAGCCGCAAATAAAAAAATCTCACCACAAAGACACGAAGCCACGAAGATTCACACGGGCAATAACGTGGTGGATCTTTGTGTTCTTCGCGTCGCCTTTGAAAATACGCTTTCGGGGGGGTGAGTACGGGACGGCACGACTTCAGTCATGCCGTTACGGAGCGTGTTGATAACATGTTTGACAGCCCTCAGAGGCTAAAGGCTCTTGAAGCGTCTCTCCTGCGGCACGACTGAAGTCGTGCCCTCCCGCATTCGGAGTGGAACGCCGAGCACGCTGGAAGCGTGCGCTCCCAGGGATGACCTCCGCGCTCTCTGCGGTGAGGCTCGGAGTTCAGGCTTTAGCCTGCTACGGGCCCAGGACAGCCTCAAGGCTGAGATCCAAACCTGGCACAAATGAGTTCGTGGCCTCTTGTTTTTGGTTGCGGCTCTGCTGCTCGTGTTCATCTGTGGTTTCATTTTTTGTGCAGTTTATGCAGACGAAAATCCTTTACACCGTTCAAGACCTCCGGCGGGTTCGGATCTCGCTCAACGGCACGCTCGGGCTGGCGCCTACGATGGGAGCGCTGCACGGGGGCCATCTCTCACTGATCTCGAGGGCCCGGGCTGAATGCGACCACGTGGGGGTGAGCATCTTTGTCAATCCCACGCAATTTGGGCCAGGCGAAGACTTCTCCAGGTATCCTCGCGACCTCGACCGGGACCTGCGGCTGCTGGAGCCGTTGGGTGTAGACGTCGTCTGGGTGCCATCTCCGGAGGAGATGTATCCGGGCGGCTTCCAGACTTGGGTTGCCGTCGAAAACGTAAGCGCTCCGCTGGAAGGCGCGTACCGGCCCGCTCACTTCCGGGGCGTCGCCACCGTCGTCGCAAAACTTTTTAACGCATTCACGCCGGCAAGAGCTTACTTCGGGCAAAAGGACGCGCAGCAGGTAGTCGTTATCAAGCGCATGGCGAAAGACCTCAACTTCCCAGTCGAGATCGTGGTCTGTCCCACGGTGCGCGAGCCCGATGGCCTCGCAATGAGCAGCCGCAATTCATATCTTTCCGGCGACGCACGCCGGGCCGCGACAGTGTTATACCGCGCGCTTGGCGCCGCTAAAAACCAATTTGATGCAGGCGAGCGCAATGCCGGCGTACTCCGGGCAACGATGCTGGCGACCGTAGCGGACGAGCCGCTCGCTCGGGCGGACTACGTCTCGGCAGCCGAACCCGACACGCTGGAGGAACTGGATCGAGTACGAGAAGGCACTTTGCTTTCACTGGCCGTGCGCATCGGAAAAGTCCGTCTGATCGACAATCTTATTCTGCGTTAGAGATAGGCGCGACGGACTCTGCGGAGAAAGAAAATGACAAATGACCGATGACCAATGAAAAATGACAAATGGCAGTTCGTTGTCCGGACCTTCTGACTTCCATTTGTCATTGTTCATTTGACGGAAATCCTTGCCAGGTTGCGAAGGATTTTCGATTTAGTAGTGCGGGGAATTCCTCGGAGGTGCTTGCTATGCTACTTGCCATCGACGTCGGAAACACCCAGATCACTATCGGCTTGTACGACGGCGGGACGCTCGGTGCGCGCTGGCGGCTGGCCACCGATCAGGAGCGCCTGCCGGACGAGTACGGCATCCTGCTTATCAATCTTTTCCAGCATGCCAAGGTCGGCCCGGGAGAGATTGACGGCATTGCCCTGGCCTCTGTCGTGCCCCCGCTGACTGCCACCTTCGAACAGGCGTGTCGCGAGTACCTCGGCCGGGCGCCCCTCGTCGTCGGCACCGGCACAAAGACCGGAGTGCACGTGAAGTACGAGGACCCCAAGCAGGTGGGCGCGGACCGCGTCGCCGCCGCCGCTGCTGTTCTCAAGCTGTACGGCGGTCCGGCCTGTATCGTAGATTTCGGCACCGCAACGACCTTCGACGCCATCTCGGCTGAAGGTGAGTACTTGGGTGGAGCGATCGCGCCGGGAATAGGAATCGCGGCCGAGGCGCTCTTCCAACGCGCGGCCAAACTGCCGAAGGTGGACCTGCAACGTCCGCCATCTCCCATAGGGAAAAACATCGTGCATTCGCTCCAGTCGGGACTCTTGTTCGGCTACGTGAGTCTTGTCGAGGGGATGGTGGCCCGCTTTCGCGCCATCCTGGGTCCGCAAATGAAGGTTATCGGCACCGGAAGCCTGGCGGAGGTTATCGCCAAGGAAACCGGGGTGATTGAAATCCTCTCACCCTGGCTGGCTCTCGAAGGCCTGAGGCTCATTTATCTCTTGAACTCGAAATGACGGGCGAAATCCGGATCGATTGCCGGAAATCCGGGGCCGGGACGTGACCGCTAGTGATATTCGCGGCGATGGCGCTCGCGTTGGCGGCAGGCGGAATCTACGGGCTCGTGGCCTATTCCGTGGCCCAACGCACGCATGAGATTGGTATCCGGGTGGCTCTGGGAGCTAGCCGTGCGGACATCATATGGTTGGCCATGCGGGATAGCATGATTCTTGCGCTGGTGGGGCTGCTGATTGGCGGAGTGGGCGCCCACTGGTCGACACCCAGTTCTTCACCCAGCCTGTCGCAGCCGTGAAAATCGACCACCAGACAACAACACGGGTCAGCGCCTTGCGGGCGCCAAACCGATCCCCCATCCATCCTCCTGAAGGCCGGTGAAACCCTTTCCGGTGGCTGGACCCGTCAACATGCCCCGAACAGAACTGCCCACGGCCACGCCCGCGGCGGAATTTCGCTTCCTTTGGAAATCCGCTCGCGATAGAAATGCCTATAGGTCACCAGGAGAACTTCGATGAAGGTTCTGTTGATCCTTGCCGGAGCCGGACAGCTCGGTCTCGCGCTCTGTAGCTTGGCCCTGCCGCAAATCCTTCGTTGGGGGGACGACCTGGCCAAGTTGCGCCCGCTCACTCGGCAAGTCTTCTGGACCTACGCCGCATACATCTGGGCCACCAACATCTGCTTCGGCGTGGTGTCGGCCTTCGCACCCCACTGGCTTCTCGACCGCTCTCCGCTCGCGCGCGTCGTAGCCGGATACATCGCGCTGTATTGGGGAGCCCGCGTGCTCGTTCAGTTCTTCTACTTCGACCGCTCCGAGGCTCCGTCAGGAGCCTTCTACAAGATGGCCGAGATGGCGCTCGTGGGCCTCTTTGTCTTCTTGACTGCCGTCTACGGCTACGCGGCGGCGTCCTGAGGCGTCGATGTCCCCATACCTTCCATCTCAACTCTGGGTCGTCGAGGTCCTGGCCGCAGGCCTGGTCGTCGTGATCGTGGCCGGCCATGCGATTGCACATCGGTTGACGACTGTGGTGGCGCGGGCGTTGGCGTGGACGACCTTGGTCGTGGGCACCCTCGGCGTCGAGAAGCTGGTTGCTGGAGAGCCACCCGGCGTTCGCATGATCGCGCTGATCGGGTTCGCGCTCCTCGTCATGAAGGTCATCGTCGTCATCGAAGAGAGAGCTCAAGGCATGAAACCGCTCTCCTTCAGCGCGTGGCTTGGCTTCGCAGGGGCATGGCTGGGAATGAAGCCGCGACTCTTCGCTTCCGCGGAGAGCGGCGCGCTGCCGGGCGCGGGCACGCTGATTCGCCGAGGCGCACTGCATGCGGTGATCGGCGCGGCGCTGGTAATGCTAGCGAGGATCTCGTGGACGAGCGGCCAGTCGAGGCTGCTCGCGTCGGTTCTCCTGCTGCCTGGATTGAGCCTTTTCCTGCACTTCGGCCTGTGCAATCTCCTGGCAGGTGCATGGAGGCTACGAGGAGTCGCGTGCGGTGCGCTCTTTCGAGCGCCGCTGCGATCGCAGAATCTCGGCGAATTCTGGGCACGCAGATGGAACCTCGCGTTCTCCGAGATGACGGCGCTTGCGGTCTATCGTCCGCTGGCAGACCGGCTCGGGCGCGGGCCGGCCCTGATGGCGGGGTTCGCGCTGTCTGGTCTGCTGCACGAAATGGCGATCACGGTGCCAGTGCGCGCGGGCTTCGGTCTTCCGCTCCTCTACTTCATGATTCACGGAGGGCTCGTGCTGGTCGAGCGCGCCCTATCGCGCGCCGGGCACCCTCTGACTGGCTGGGCTGGACGAGCCTGGGCCTTTTTCTGGCTCGCGGCGCCACTCCCGATTCTCTTCCACCGGCCCTTCTTGGCCGGCGTGATCTGGCCGCTGATCGGGATTCCGGGGGAATAGAGACTCCCGTTTGAAACCAAGGGGCTTGTTTGAGGACCAGATCGAGCGTGGATTCCGCGATCCGCAATGCGTGTGCTATCTTTGAACGCAGATGGAGGCGACCATGGCAACGAAGACGCGCGTCACGGCCGAGGACCTCTGGCAGATGCCGGAGGAAGAGCGCGGAGATCTGATCAACGGCGAAGTAGTCCGGGAGCCCTACACCGGATGGCCGCATGGGCGCGTGATGTTCCGATTGGGATCGCTGGCTAATTTCTTCCCACCCCTCTGGGGTGGAAGAGCACCTGCAACTGCGGGGCCGGTCTCCGACCCCAAACGTGCCGGGGCACATGTCCGATTAACGAGATGCGTGTAAAGGTTCAGAGCTTGCTTGCGCCTTTCCGGAGCCGGAGCAACTCCAGACGAACAAAGGCGGCAGCAAGCTGCCCCACTCCAAAGAGCACAGTGGACCATAGTTTTCCTGGTCATCCCGTTAGCCTGTCTATATAGAACCTGGCTGGAAAGGAGCTGACATGGCCGTCATGAATTTGAAAGTCAATGGCCGGACCCATCCGGTAGATGTAGACCCGGCGACTCCGTTGCTTTACGTCCTCAGTGACGATCTCGGGCTTCGCGGACCGAAGTTCGGTTGCGGGCTCGGTCAGTGCGGATCCTGCGCGGTGATGGTCAACGGCCGGGTGATCCGGTCCTGTGTCACGGCGGTGCGCAGTATGGCGGGATCCGAAATCACTACCCTCGAAGGGCTCGGAACCATCGAGAAGCCGCATCCGATTCAAAAAGCGTTCATCGATGAGCAGGCCATGCAATGCGGGTTCTGTATCAACGGCATCATTCTAACGGCCAAAGTTTTCCTGGATCGGAATCCGAAAGCGTCGGACGCCGAAATCAAGCAGGCGATGTCCGGCGTCCTGTGCCGGTGTGGCGCGAATGCGCGAATCATACGCGCTATCAAGCGGTATGCCGAGGAGGTGAAAGCGTGAAACCTCTGGACACCTTGAAGGCAATGAGCCCGGATGCACTGGGCGCGCTCGAGAGCGCCGGAATTTCACGCAGAAAATTCATCAAAGGGTCCGGCGCACTGATCATCAGCTTTAGCATGGGGGGGCTGGCGTCCCCGCCGGGTGCGGCGCCAGGTCAAGCAGTGCCTCCGGACTTCAATGGCCCTGGCAGCGGTCAGCTCGATTCGTGGATCGCAATCGGCGCCGACGGCAGCGTGACCGCGTACACCGGCAAATGTGAACTGGGTCAGGGGCTGTACACGGCACAGACGCAGTTGATCGCGGAAGAACTCAGTGTGCCGTTCGATCGCGTGAAACTCATCCAGTGCGACACGGCACTCACACCGGACCAGGGCACGACATCCGGCGCTCAGTCGCATCCGGCGAACTTCAACCGCAACAACCTTGCGCTCGCCGGTGCGACGGCTCGCGAAGCGCTCCTGGAGCGCGCGTCCACGCGGTTCGGCGTCCCCGTCGATCAGCTCACGGCGAGGGATGGCGTGATCGGCGTAACAACGGATACGTCCAAGAAGGCCGGCTACGGCGAGCTGGCCGGGGGACGCGCGTTCGGTGTTGCGCTCAATCGCGGCGCAAGACGAAAAGACCCGGGCGAATGGACTATCCTTGGAAAACCGGTGCCGCGCGTGGAAATCCCTGCGATCGCGACCGGTCAGTTCGAGTACGTCCACAACGTGCGACTGCCCGGTATGCTGCACGGGCAGGTCGTCCGGCCGCCGGCCGTGGGGGCGAGGGTGGTTGGCGTCGATGAAGGCTCCGTTCGAGGTCTGCCCGGCGTCGTGAAGGTGGTCGTCAAAAACAATTTCGTCGGCGTGGTCGCAGAGAAGCCGTGGCAGGCCATTCAGGCCGCCCACAAGCTGAAGGTCGATTGGACGCAGGGCGCAACGCTGCCGGACCAGCGAGACTTCTACGATTGGTTGCGAAATCAGAAACCGGCGCGGGACACATTTGCCGTGAACTCAAACGATGTCGATGCGAAGCTCGCGAGCGCCGCGAAGATCGTGAAAGCCACGTACCACTATCCATATCAGATGCACGGATCACTCGGCACCTCCTGCGCCGTTGCGGAGGTGCAGGGCGACAAGGCCACAGTCTGGTCGGCGACCCAGGCGGTGTACCCGCTCAAAAACACCGTCGCCAAGGTTCTCGGCCTGCGGCCCGAGAACGTGCGCGTCAGGTTCAGAATGGGCGCCGGCTGCTACGGTATCAATGGCGCGGACACGGTTTCTTACGATGCGGCGCTTCTGTCGCAGGCGGTTGGCAAGCCGGTGCGCGTCCAGCTCACCCGGAAGGATGAGATGGCGTGGGAGAATTTCGGCGTCGCTTACGTCATCGACCAGCGTGTGGGCCTCGATGCGGGCGGGTCGATCATAGCCTGGGATCATGAGTCGTGGTCGCCGACTCTGGGCGGCCGGCCGGGCGCCAACAATCCCGGCAATGTCGTCACGGGCTTCCTGGCGGGCTTTGAGCCCGCAGCCTTCGCGGCAAGGACACCCGCACCGGATCCCACAAACTTTTCCAACGGCAGTAACGCGGTTCCTTCATATGTCACCGGCTGCGTGGGCAAACGCTGCGGCGGGACGGGAAAGGTGCCCAGCCAGCGTGTCCTGATACACAACGTGCCGTCGCCGTTTTGGACAGGACCTTTGCGCTCGCCGGCCCGGTTGCAGAACACCTTCGCCCACGAGTCGTTCATGGACGAGATCGCGGCGTTGGTCAAAACGGATCCGGTCGACTATCGCCTTCGCCATTTAAGCGATCCCCGGTTGATAGAGGTGGTCAAGGCGGCGGCGAAGTCGGCGAACTGGGAGGCCCGGCCGTCGCCCCGCCCCGGCATTCGCCGCACCGGCGTTGCGGCCGGCCGTGGTCTTTCGTGTGTGCTGTATGAAGGTGACAACGGATACTGCGCGATGGTGGCCGAAGTCGAAGTGAACCAGGACTGGGGCGCCGTAGTAGTGAAGCACCTCGTCATCGCGAACGACTCCGGACCCATTTCCAACCCTGACGGCTTGAGAAATCAGCTCGAGGGTGGCGCCCTGCACGGCGTGAGTCGCACGCTGCTGGAAGAAGTGACCTGGGACGATCAGAAAATCACGTCGGTCGACTGGCTGACATATCGCACGCCGTTTGTAGGCGCCAATGTTCCGAAGATCGACACCGTGCTGATCCAACGGTCTGAAGGGGAAGCCATGGGCGCGGGCGAAACGGCCGTCACCGTCGTCGCCGCCGCGATTGCCAACGCGATCTTCGACGCCACCGGCGCTCGCATCCGTCAGGTCCCATTCACACCCGAACGCGTGAAGGGAGCCCTCGACGCCCGGACCTGAGGGCTCGCGCAGAAATAAATTCGCATTTTGCTGCAGGCCCGCTGGCATTGCGGATTGTCATGATTGATATTGAAGTCTAACGATTGCGGATTGGTATTTGGGACTTTGGATTTGGAATTAAGGACAGCCGCGATCACGACAATCCGAAATCCGCAATCCGCAATCCGAAATCAGTGATGCCAGCGGGCCCGCGGGCCTGCAGCCCGGAGGGGCGCGGAGTTACTCATGCCGTAGCGCGATCATCGGATCGATTCGAGACGCTTTCCGCGCAGGCACGTAACCGGCCACAAGCGCGGCGCCCAGGAGAATCGCCACTGCCATCATCAGCGCCCCCGGATCATTGGCTTTCACTCCGAAAAGAAAAGATTCGACAAATTTTGACGTCCCTAGTGCCGCCGGCACACTGAGCGCCAGCCCGGCTGTCGCCAGCACAAAGACCTCACGCAGCACCATCCAGACGACGGCGCCACGCTGCGCCCCGAGCGCCATCCGAATCCCGATCTCACCCGTGCGCCGCGCGACCGTGTAGGCCATGGTGCCGTACAAACCGACACAAGCGATGACCAATGCCAGGATGGCGAAGCCG
>QHZE01000402.1 GCA_003225335.1 Acidobacteriota bacterium | reverse complement strand
ATGGCTTTTCGAAGGGATTGCCTTCAGGCCGTCGGCGGTTTTGACACGCAGTTCCGAGTCGCCGGCGATGATGTGGATATCTGTTGGCGAATCCGGCAGTCTGGGGGAAAGCTGGGTTTCAGTCCCGCAGCCATCGTGTGGCATCACTGCCGAAGCACACTCTCCGCGTTCTGGAAGCAGCAGGTAGGCTACGGCAAAGCCGAGGCGATGCTCGAAGGAAAGTGGCCGGAGAAATACAATTCCGCCCGCCAGATTGCCTGGAGAGGGCGCATTTACAGCGACGGACTGCTGCGCCCGGTCTCGCTGGCGCGCCCGCGGATCTATCAGGGAACGTGGGGCACAGCCGGCTATGCCGGGATTTACCATCCACCACTCGGGCTGCTGGACTCGCTGCCTGGCGCGCCGGAATGGGTCCTGATCAATATCATCCTGGCGAGCCTCTCCTTGCTGGCATGCTTCTGGGGTCGTCTCTTGCTGGCACCGCCGTTGCTGTTTTTCGGCGTTGCATCCGGACTCGTCGCAGGCACCGCGCGCGCGTCCCGAGTTCACTTTTCAACTCGAACGCGCTTCGCACGCCTGCGACTGAAAGCCCTCACCGCGTTCTTAGGTCTGCAGCAGCCGCTCGCGCGTCTTTGGGGACGCTGGACCTACGAGGCCGGTTTCTGCCGCCAACACAGAACGGCCGGCTCGCGGCTGCCCCTGCCTTGCAGGTTCCGGTATTGGACCGAACAGAGGCGGGAGGCGATCGAATGGCTAAGCATGATCGAAGCGGGAGTCCGCGCCGGGGGCGCCGTCGTGCGGAGGGGAGGTGACTATGACGCGTGGGACTTAGAGGTCTGTGCCAATATTTTCGGGAATACCCGGATTCGCGTTCTGAGCGAAGAATATGACGGCAAGCAATTGGTGCATGTGTACACCTACCCCCGGTTGTGTTCTCTGCCTCTGATATGGATCACGTTACTCCTAATTCTGTCCGCGCTGGCTGTCTCTGATCACGCCTGGATCGCGGCCGGCTCTTTGGGAACAATGTCCGCGACACTCGGCGCCCTCGCCTACCGGAGCCTGGGACTGGTAACAGCCGCTGTGTCTCGATCCCTGCGCGAACTCGGATTTGGAGAACGGTGATGACGGACGGAATCGGCGAACGGACGAACGGCCTGTGCTCCATCATCCGCGTATTCCATGCGATGGTGATCTTTCCGATGTTCCTCCTGGGCCAAAGTAGTGTGAAGCTAACCGGCGTTGTCGAGGATGAGAGCAGAGCGGCCGTCGCAGGGGCAAAAGTCGTGCTGATGAACCAGACGTCTGGTCAAACGCAAGAAACCGTTTCCGGAGCGCCCGGCAGCTTCAGTTTTTGGGATCTGTCCCCCGGCGACTCCATATTGAAAGTGGGGGCCACTTCGATCCTTACCAACAGGTTGTGACGATCCAGTCGCAAGAGTCGGAACCAGAAGTGTGCGGCAATGTTTTCGGAAATATCCGGATTCGCCTGGTCAATGAAGAATACGGCGCACGCAAGCAAATGGTGCGCGTCCACGCGTTCCCCACGCTCGCTCTTCTGCCGATCGCGGTGACCGGCATACTTGTTTTGCTGTCGGGCCCGGCGGCCTGGGATCACGCGTGGTTTGCCGCGACCGCCTTGGGGACCCTCGCCGTCATACTCGCAGTGTTGGCCTATGAAAGCCTCGGAGTGGTGACCGCAACGGTGTGGCGATCTCTGAAGTCTCTCGGATTTCGGAAATCGTATGCAAATGAAAACCATTAGCTGGAGGCTCTATCAAGAGGTGCGGCCTTATTGCTGGCATCTCGCCGCTCTGTTTTTGGTTGGCCTATTGGGAGCGCCGCTGTCCCTGCTGACGCCAGTGCCCTTGAAGATCGCCGTGGACAGCGTTATTGGCACGCACCCACTGCCTCGCTATCTGGATGTGATATTGCCTGCGGCGGTCAAGACTTCTCAAGGTGCTTTGCTCGCGCTGGCCGCTATTCTCGTGGTGGTGCTGGCATTTTTGAATCAGCTTCGCGAGTTTGCCAGTTCGGTTTTAACCGCCTATGCGGGTGAACAGATGCTTCGCGGCTTTCGCGCCAAGCTGTTTCATCACGTTCACAGGCTGTCTTTGTCCTACCTAGATTCGAAGGGAACGGCGGATTCCATTTACCGCATTCAATACGACGCCGGTGCTCTTCAAAACATCTTCATTACCGGCATTGTTCCGGCTGTTTCATCGGTGATCACATTTGTGTCGATGGTATACGTGACGGCGCGCATCAACTGGAAATTTGCAGCGGTGGGTCTGGCGGTCTCACCACTTGTCCTGTTAGTTTCCCGGCACTACCGCGTTCAATTGCGCAGCCAATCGCACAAGGTGAAGAACATTGAGAGCTCCACCTTGGCTGTCGTGCAGGAAGTGTTGGGCTCAACCCGGGTAGTGAGGGCATTCGGCCAGGAAGAGCGGGAGGAAGGCCGTTTCATGGAGAAGTCCAACGAAGGAATGCAGGCCCGTCTCCAGCAGACGCTGACGGAAGGCGGCTATGGGATCGCCGTTACGTTGCTTACAGCCGCGGGTATGGCGAGCGTGCTTTACTTCGGCGTCGGCGACATCAAAGCCGGAAAACTGAGCCTCGGTAACCTCCTGCTCGTGATGGGATATCTCAGCCAACTCTATACCCCTCTTCGAACAATTGGTAAGAAAATGGCGACCATGCAGTCCCACTTCGTCAGCGCCGAGCGCGCGTTCGCTCTGCTTGACGCGGCGCCTGACGTAATCGAGCGCGCCAATCCCCGGTCTCTGACACGGGCGATGGGAGATATGGTGTTCCGCGCCGTTTCGTTCAGCTATGAAAATAAGGGACAGCCGGTCTTGCAGGATATCTCGTTCAATGTCAGGTCAGGCGCATGCGTGGGTATCGTGGGAGCGACAGGTGCCGGCAAGACCACGCTCATGAATCTCCTGACGCGTTTTTATGATCCGACGGAAGGAGAGATCTTGCTGGACGGCGTGGACCTGCGTGAGTATAAATTGGCCGATCTCCGCAACCAGTTTGGTATCGTCCTTCAGGAGCCGATCCTGTTTTCAACCACCATAGCCGAGAACATTGCCTATGCCCGTCCCGGCGCAGATCAAAATCGAATTGTTGCTGCGGCCCGGCTGGCTAACGCGCACGAGTTTATTATCCGTTTGCCGGATGGTTACGACACACTTGTGGGAGAACGCGGGATGCGGCTGTCCGGCGGTGAGCGCCAGCGTCTTTCGGTCGCTCGAGCATTCCTCAAGGACGCGCCTATTCTCATCCTCGACGAGCCGACCAGTTCGATCGATGTCACGACTGAGGCTGCCCTGCTGGAAGCAATGGAGCGGCTAGTTCGCAGCCGGACGACGTTCATCATCACGCATCGGCTTAGTGCACTGAAACATTGCGACATAGTCCTGAGGATCGAACGGGGACGGCTGGTTGCGATTGAGTCGGGGCACCCGGACGATATTGCGGTTGTGAAGCATAGGTTGTGAAGATACTGAACGTCACTGAACGAGAAGACTCGGAGGAATCGCTGCTGTCAAAAGGAAGCGCATGAAACGGTTCTCGATATTAGTAGCACTGCTTCTTATCGCTGCGAAACTCACGGCACAAACAGTCAAAATTACGGGAAAGGCAGTCGACTTATCGGGCGCATTGGTTGTTGGTGCCGACGTTACTTTGATCGGCGCCGGAAATACGGCCATCGCAGCCACCAAAACGGGACCGGAAGGCAGTTTCACGATTGAAGCTCCTCCTGGGTCTTACGCTCTGGAAGTCTCAGCTGCTGGCTTCGAAAAGGTCGTGCAAGGCATTTCCGTTGCCGCCACAAACAATCGACCATTAACGGTGACGCTGCCGGTTGCAAAGCTCACTCAAGAAGTCGAAGTTCAGGACAACCCGAACCTGATCACACTGGACCCGCAGAATAACCAAACCGCGCTGGTCCTGAAAGAGGACGACATTCAAAGCTTGCCGGAGGACGAAGATGAGCTGACGAATTACTTGACGCAACTCGCCGGCCCGAGAGCCACCGCTGCCGGCGGTGTGCAGTTTGTCGTCGATGGGTTTTTCGGCGGCCGGATCCCACCAAAGGAACAAATCAAAGAAATCCGCATTAATACCAATCCATTTACAACCGAGTACAGCGGCGCCGGCTTCGGACGCGTCGAGATCATTACGAAACCCGGTGCCGGCCAGATGCATGGCAACTTCAATTTCAATTTGAGAAACGACGCTCTGAACGCGACCCAGTTCAATGCTCCAGTCAAACTTCCATATTCGCGACAGAATTTTCAGGGAACCTTCAGCGGACCGTTCGTGCGCGACAAGCTGACGATGACGATGTTTGCTCAACGCAATGATTCGTTCAATACGAATATCATCAAGGCCTTAACAGGAAATGGACCGTTTAATTCCTCCATTACTCAACCGAACCTGCGAGAAAACTTCAGCAGCCGAGGGCAATTCGCCGTGACTCAGAACAACACGCTTAATTTCAATTTGGATTACACGTCGAATACCCGATCCAATGTGGATATCGGCCAGTTCACGCTTCCCGAACAGGCATCGAACCTGGCGCTGAAGCAACACAATTTGCAATTCCGTGACACAGCGGTTCTTTCGACCCGCTTCGTCCATGAAACGCGCTTTGAGATCTCCTACCAGCACAACACCACCCACCCGATCACGCAAGCGCGGGCAATCAACGTGCTCGATGCGTTTTCGGCAGGCGGTTCGCAGAATGTCAGCGAAACAACCAACAGGAGCTTCTTGTTTGGCGATACCCTGATCTACAACAACAAGGCGCTGACGGTGAAAGGCGGCGTGCAGGGGCGATTACTATCGCAACCGCGCTTACAATGCGAGCAACTTTCCAGGCACGTATACGTTCTCCAGCCTCGATGCATACCTTGCCGGAAAGCCGACAACATTCACGATGAACCTGGGCAACCCTTTCCTCTTCGTCAGCCAACTTGAATTCGGCGCTTTTATTCAAACCGACATCAACTTATCCGATCGCTTGTTGGTTTCTCCCGGGCTGCGATATCAGATCCAAAATCATCTCAGGGATTACAACAACTTCGATCCAAGGATGTCGTTGTCCTATCAGATCAACAAGAGCACCATATTGCGTTTGGGCCCTGGCTTCTTCGATGACACCATCACTGTTTCGAAGACCATTCCTCTGCTCAAAAGCAAAGCATTTGTTCCCGACGGCGCTCGAGGAGATGGTGAATCCGGCGGCCGCAGCGGCCGCGGCGGTCGTGGCCGGCGCAGCAGCCGTGGCGACAATCCCCGGGCGACCACAACAGCAACGCCTTATATTTATATTCAAAATGCATTCAACCATCGGAACTTCAACAATCCCAGCGGCGTCATGACATCCCCATTTTTTGGTCAGTCGACGACCGCGCAGGCGCCTCGCATGGTCGAACTCGGCGTCCGGTTCAATTTTTGACCCATCTTGGGCTTTGCACGGTCGTCAAATAAGCAGGTGTTTTTAGATTATTGTGCAACTGCGTGCCGGTCAGCTTCATGCCGTCGACGGTCTTTTATCACTCTTGTCAGTTCTTTGATCCACTTCCCAAAATTATGAGAAACGCTTCGATTGCGCCACCATCCCACCCATTCCAGGGCCTGGTAGATTTCCATCTCCCTGAACTCTGCGCAGAACTCCTTCCAACTCAGTGAGAGGGCGGTTCGAGCCTGGTATTCCTCAAAATAAGTGCGCCACATGAAAAGCCTTTGCTCTTCGGTCCACTTTCCAAACGAAATGCTGACCAAATCAAAACTACCGGGGCCCAGAGCCGTTGTCTCCCAATCAATGACGGCGAGCGTCCGATCGCCGCGTCGTCCGCGCACCATAATGTTTTTTCCAAAAAACTGGCCGTGGATGACGGTCTTGGGCAGAGTTGCGAACCAACTGATGCGACTCACATAGTGTTCGAGGGCCTCAGCAACGATAGTGCGATCTTTGGCATCCAGTTCCGCCAGAATCCCGCTGATCCGGTCGGCTAAGCGGCTGTAGTGCGCAAGGTCCCAAACTGGAAGGAAGCTGGTCTGCGATGGGGACAAATTACGAGTTGCGGCATGAAAACGGGCGGCCCACCGCGCGGCCGGGATCCAACGCTGAAAATTTCGAGAGTCGCGCAGACGGGAGTTTCCAACGTCCTCAAAGAAAAACCAGAATATACCTTTGTCCGGCTCCCAACGGACGGCATAAAGTTGAGGAGTACCAAGGTCTGCTCCAGCGAGAATCTGTTGATACACATGCAGCTCGTGGTAACTTGGGGCCATGCTGTCGCCACGAACTATCTGCGCGGTTTTCACCTGATGATGGGGATTCATATCCTTGAAGAACACTGGAACAGATTCACCGGTATCGAGAAGAACGCGCAAGTGCTCGGCCAGGAAGCTGGAGACAAATGGGCAGACTTCGCGCTGCAATTCGCTGATACGCACAGGCTGATTTCGTAATTGGGATAATCCACTTTCCAGCGTCTCGACCATCAGGCTTGAGCTCGAATTATGCTTTTGGATTGCAGCATTTATTGCTCCGGCCTGGGTTTCAACTTTCGAGTAGTCCGGCATTGTCTCATGCTCCCAATTTGAGCTCTTCCATCACTTCGGCCATACGTATTTGGTAGCGCTCTATTTTTGCGGTCGAGACTTCCCACTGGGGAGAAAATTTGAAACTCTCCCAATATATTTCCGCTATTCCACGCAGAATCATCCCCACGATTTTCATGAACTGCAGGTCCTGCATGGTTACATCTCGCCAGTAGTGTTGAACAACGGCGTAGTATGCTGCCAGGTCTATGTATGCGAGATCCTCTGCCAGAATGCCCCACCGGCTATGCTCCCAATCAAACGCGACAAGTTCCAGCCCATCGGGGACCGAGCGAATTACAATATTCTTTGGCTTGAAGTCTGCATGAACCAGAGTTCGAGGCATGCACTCGCACCAGCGTTGGACATGATTCCAATGTGATTCCAAGGAGTCGCAGAGTGACAATGCCTTTTCGATAGCCGCAAGATCGGGTTCCGGCAAGGTGACTTGTTGCAGGTACCTAGAAAGGTTTTCGTGGCCACGCCGAAGAAGGTCTAGATAATGGGCGGGAGCCAACTCCGGAAATCGTGCTGCCGCCGGTATGCGCTGCGCTAAGGTATGCAGGAGTCCGAGCCACCTGCCCCCCAGGACCATGTGGTCCTGGCGTTGCCTGGAGTACATTTCGCCTTCCACATATTCGAGAAAAAGCCAGTCGTAAGGGTCGCCCTGAACAAATCCGTAGTAGCGGGGACACTTTATCGGCAGGCCGGGCAGAATTTCTTCGTAAACGATGCGTTCGTGCGCCGCTACGGTCCGCCGGCAATACTTGGCGAGGATAAGGGACGCCTTTTGCCCGAAGCTCTCGATTCGATAGACAGTGGATTTGGCTCGGTGCTTTAGCATCGAAACCTTCCCCACTCTAGACGGCTCGGCCGTTAATCGGCTCCAGGCTTGTAGTGCAGGGTGGTCCAACGGACTAGCCCCTGTCGGTAGCAAATCGATTCGCTCAGCCACGAATGTTGCTCCTTGCGGGAGAACTAATCTGGCAGAATATCCAGAATAGGTCGGGGTATGGGCGCAGGTCAAGTTGCGGGCGGAGGCCCAGGGCTCCCAGAAATGGGTCTGGTAACGGCCGACTCAACGACAGGCGGGGCAACGTAGTCGCGGGCTTTAGCCCGCGTTCGCTCTCGCAAACTGTGTGGCTTAGCGAAAGCAGAACGCGGGCTAAAGAAGCTGCGCAAAAATTGA
>QHZE01000401.1 GCA_003225335.1 Acidobacteriota bacterium | reverse complement strand
CGATTCGTTGGCTCCGCTGTCGAGCAGATGTTTGCGAAACATGGGCCAGCGCGGCGCAGACTGCTTCTCGGGAATCGCGAATGCGAGACAGGATAACAGGATTAACAGATAGACAGGATAACAGGATGGACAGGATCGACACATCTCACGAGCTTTGCGGGATCGACTAAAATCTCGTGCTCCTGTCTCAATAGATCCAGTCAATCCTGTTAACCTGTCCCCCAAAAATCCAGTCGATCCTGTCATCCTGTTCATTCCACAGGTCAGAGCTCGGCTCTTCGAAAGCGCTCGGCCATGTAATCTGCCGTTCTTGCGGCCAGGGCCATGATCGTGAGCGTCGGGTTCTTTTCCGACGCGGAAGGGAAGACGCTCCCATCCACAACAAACAGATTAGGAATGTCGTGCGACTGGCAGAACGCGTTGACAACCGAACGGCGAGGGTCGTTGCCCATGCGACAGCCTCCCAGTTCGTGATTGGTCGCAGGGTCCAGGCTGTCGGAGATGATGTCCACGCCGCTTGCCTCCAGGATGCGGCGCGTCTCTCTGCGCATGGCTTGAAACAGCTTGCGCTCGTTTTCTCCGTACTGGATGTGGACTCGAGCTTTAGGCAAGCCGAAGCGATCCTTCTTCTCGGGATCGAGATCGATTCTGCTTCCGCTCGAAGGAAGCATCTCTCCGTAAGGGGCGAAATTCACGAACGCCGGATAGAGCTCCTTGATTCTCCTTTTGAGCCCCGCTCCAAATCCGTCAACAGTCCTGGCCCAGGGCGCGAGACGGCGGTTGTGGTAATTGAACTGGACTGCAAAGCTCCTGGCGTGGTCTCGCCTCCGCGCATGCATGTAAGAAGGAATGTAGGCATGGTCCAGGGCCCCCTCTTCATTCACGGCCTTCGAGCCGATCAATTCCCTGGCGAAGCCGTTGATGTTGCCGGTGAAGTGCGGAATGTAATTCTTGCCCAGCTCCCCGCTCGAATTTGCCAGGCCTGAAGGATAGTACCGGGACTTGGACATGAGAAGCAGTGCGACCGATTGCACGCAGGCGCAGGAAACAACGACGGCGCGCGTCTGAATCGTGCCCTCCCGCAAAGTTTCGCGGCTCAGATAGCGAACGCCATTGACGCGGTTTTCAGAACCAAGAGTGACTTCGCACACCACGGAGTTGTGCATGATGGTCAATTTGTGGTTCAGGGCGGCGGGAGCGAGATGAACGTCGGCGGAATTGTATTTCGCGATGACATCGCAGCCCGCCATGCAGTTGCCGCAGTAGTGGCAGGCGGGCCGGCCAGCCTGGCTTCGCGTCAGCGTTGCCTTGCGGACGTGAATTACCTGAATGCCCAGGCGGGCCGCGCCGCGCTGGATGATCCGGTCCGAGCAGCGCATCGGCATGGGAGGCAGAAAGATACCGTCGGGGAGATCTTCCAGGTGATCTGCATTTCCGCAAACACCGATCTCTCGCTCGATCTGGTCGTAGTAGGGCGCAAGATCGGAGTAATCCAGAGGCCAATCTTCTCCCGCCCCTTCGAGTGTGTAGCCCTTGAAATCCCGGTGGCTCAGCCGCCAGGATACGGCGTTCCAGAGGAGCGTTTTCCCGCCGACACCGCGCGTCCGCTCGTCTTCGAATCCCGCGACACCCGGCATCATCACCGGCATTTTCCGATTCTTGAAATCGAAAGGCATGGAGTGGGTAGGAAAGGCGGCGCGCGTATCGACCTTGGGCCCACCCTCGACGACGATCACGTTGAGACCGCGCGCGGCCAGCCGCGAGGACAGGACACCGCCCGCCGCTCCCGATCCCACGACGCACACGTCAAAGACCGTCTTGTGGATATTGATCTGCGACACAGCATTCATCCTAACGGGAGTGGTAACCGAAGTACCAGCGAGCCTCGGTCCCCCCGATGTTATAAACGGAATGGTTGGCATGGGCGGGGATCAGCGCCTCTTCGCCCGGATGAAGTTCCACCGCATCCGTTTCTACCTCGAGTCGGATGATCCCCTTAATTACCAGAACCAGTTCATCCGTGTCATGAACAAAATTCAGCCACTTCCGCCCGGGAGGATCTACCCAGACCTCGCAGGAAAAACCTTTGGCTCCCCAATCTCGATTCAGCTCAGTTCTCGACGGGACCATGTCCCGCTTCCATCTTTGAACCGTCATACGATTTCAACAGCAATCCGTTGAAGCCATTGCGACTTTGCAAGACATGCCACGATTACACGAATTTACACGAAAAAAAATTCGTCGCCAGTTTTTCTCAGTCCGTGCAATCTGAGGCCGAAGAAAAAATGCCGTCGTCACTGCTTGAGCAGCGGATAGATTAACCGCCCGCGCGCATTGAGCCTGATGCGGTAGAGGGACTGGCCCGCAGTAATATAGAGCGTGCTGCGATCCGGGCCGCCGAAGGCACAGTTGGTGGGATCTTCAGGGGTTTTGATGAAAGTCAGCTGTTTCCCTTGCGGCGAGAAGACGTAGACTCCTGCCTGGTCTCCGCTCCCCGCGGTCGCATAGATGTTCCCCTCCGCGTCGATCGCCATTCCGTCGATGCCCCGCCCCGGCGCGAAGTCGTGCAGAATGCGCTTGTTCGCTACGCGCCCGTCGCTCAGGATGTCGTAGGCATTCAGAGTCTTGTTGCCACCTTCTTCATTATTATTGTCCGCAAGATAGAGGGTCTTGTTGTCGGCCGAGATCAAAATGCCGTTGGGGCGCTGCACATCGTCCAGGACTCGAGTGATCTTGCCGCTGGGGTCGATGCGATAGACCGCCTCCTTGTCCTGCTCCACTCCTTTCCGGTCGCCGTATCGAGGGTCGGTGAAGTAGATGTTGCCTCGGCTGTCGAGGTGCAGGTCGTTGGGGCTATTGAGCCGCTTGCCGTTGTAACTGTCCGCCAGTGCGACCACCCTGCCGTCCTTTTCGGTGCGCGATACCCGGCGCCCGCCGTCCGTGGAGTCTCCCTCGCACGCCAGCAGGCGGCCCTGAGCGTCAAACTCGAGCCCATTGGCGCGGCCGCTCGGTTCGCGAAAAACACCGACTCTGCCGCTTGCCGGGTTGTAAACCATGATGCGGTTATTCGGGATGTCGGTGAAGAGAATATTTCCATTGTGATCCATTACCGGGCCTTCGGTGAAGCGAAAGCCGGACGCTACCTTCTCAACGACCGCTCCGCTGGGAACGAGTCTTGTGTCTTCATGTCCTTGTGGCGAGACAAGAGGCCGCCACCATGGCGCCAAGGCGCAAAGAATGACAAAGGTTTTTCGCAATAAATCCGGTTTCATCGCCATGACTGTATTTACCACAGTAACGCTCTTGAGGAAACAACTGCCGGCGAACGCAACTTCACCACAAAGACATCTATGGCAACCCTACGCACCCGAAACTCTTCGCGATTCTTCGCGTCTTCGTGGTGGATTAGGCCCGGCCCTTACCACGAAGACGCGAAGACGCAAAGAATGGCCAAGTTTTTGGTTGCGGCTGGCTGCACGGCGGTGACGGCGAGGTGGAATCCTTCTCGCGCACTACCCCTTTGAAGCAGGAAATTGCGCTCCGCGGCTAAAACCCTCGATTTTTCAACAAACAAGATGCCTGTTTATGCCGAAAGAGCAAGGTGATGACGGCATCACCTGGCCCAGGCATGAGGATTTGCGCAGTTTTATTCCTATCGTTTGTATTGGCAGGCGCGTACGGGCTATTTCGCCCACACCCGGCGATTTCCGCACGTTCCCAAGGTTATGATCTTCTCATCCGGAACGGAACCATCCTGGATGGCACAGGCAGAGAAGCCGCCAGGGGAGATCTTGGCGTGCAGGACGGTAAGATCGCGCGGATAGGCCGCCGGTTGGAAAATGCGGATGCCCGGGTCGTCATCGACGCAGAAGGGCTGATAGTCGCCCCCGGCTTCATCGACGTCCACAATCACACGGAATTTACGATTACAGATCCTGCCAAGCGCTTCAACGAGGGCCTGCTGCGCCAGGGAGTCACGACTATCGTCGGCGGCGCCGACGGGACCGTGTCTCCGGAGCAGATTCGTCGTCTTGCCGGCCTCTACGAAAAGAATGGCATCGGGACGAATGTTGCGTTTTATGTGGGGCACAATGCGATCCGATTTCTGGTTATGGCCGGAGAACGCCGCGCGCCGAGCGGGGAAGAGCTCGCCGAGATGAAAAAACTTGTGCGCGAAGGAATGGAGCTGGGAGCCGTAGGATTCTCCTCGGCCCTGATGTATCAACCGGGAACGTTCAGTAAGTCAGACGAGTTGGTGGAACTGGCGCGCGAGGCGGCAAGCCACAACGGCATTTACGACTCCCTCGTGCGCAACCCCGGGCACGCCCTGCTGGAGTCGTGTCGCGAAGCCATCGAAGTGGGAAGACGGGCGGGGATTCCAGTGAAGATCGCTCACGAGGAGGTTACCGGGCTTGAAAACCAGGGACTAAGTGCAATGGTTGTCAAGTTGATAGAAGAGGCGAGGGCCGGGGGTCTGAACGTCGTGACCGACCAGTGTCCCTACGACGCCTCGGCAACCGCCGACCTCGCGGAAATCATTCGCGTGCCTGGCACGCTGCACGGGTTTAGTTTTAGGGAATCCCTCCACGATCCCGATATCCGAAGCCGTCTGAAGGACCCAAGCGAGAATGGGATCAACGGAGGATTTTCGTGGCTGAAGGCGGGCGGGTACTCCCACATTCGGATCCTCGGCAGCAAGGATTATCCTGAACTGGTAGGAAGGTACCTCTCCGAGCTGGCCGGCGAACGGAAAGAGGACAACTTCGATTTCGTCTGCGATCTCCTTCAAGAAGCAGGTCATCCGGTGTGGATCACGCTCGGCGCCGTTCGCGAAGAAGACGTGCGCAACATTCTAGTGCAGCCGTGGAACATGATCGTGAGTGACGGCATCTATTCGGACGGTGTGACTGCCCAGGGGCACCCGCGGTCCACGGGCGCCTTCCCGAAGGTGCTGGGACACTATGTCCGAGATCTGCGGGTCCTGACCTTACCTGAGGCGGTTCGAAAAATGACCTCCCTACCCGCGGACTTCATTGGCCTGCATGACCGGGGTCGGATTAAAGAGGGGCTGGCTGCCGATATCGTGATTTTTGATCCCAGGACGATCGCCGACCGCTCCACCTGGGATGAACCGCAACTCTATGCGGTCGGCGTCCAACACGTCATTGTCAACGGCGCACCGGTGCTTTGCGACGGCAAGCTGACCGGCCAGGCGCCTGGAAGGTTCCTCAAGCGGCAGAGGTAACAGCCCTTCACCACGGACGGCACGGAAATCCACGGAGAAACCAGGAAAAGAAGTTTACAGACGGGGGTTCCGAGCCCCCGCTGTGGGAGTTTGCGGAGTTTGAAAACGAGAACTACGGGAGCGATGAGGAGGACCGATGATTAGGATTATTACAAGCCCTGGAAAAGATGATATCTGGATAAAGAGCGTGGGACCGGAGGGGGCGGAGTGTGAGATTCACATGAAACTGGAGGAGGCGCATGGGCTTCTGGAGGAACTGCCGAAGGTGTTGCTTTCGGCTTCCAGGGTGCGGGTGGAAGAGGTCAGGGCCCGCCTGGCAGAGATAGTCCGGCGGGCTCCGGGTTCTGAAGAGGCGAATGCGGTCATCGAGGAGTTAGAGCGAGTGGAATATCTCTATGAGATCTATGAGGATCTGGCCGAGTGTCCTCCGTGCTACTAACCTGCAATTCCCTTTGCTAGCTTAGCTATAGCCAAGCGAAGTCATCGGTTCCATAAAAGCGATGATGTATCTTCTGCGATTCGGACAGTAGCGCTCTCTTCTCGAAAGTTTTTGTCGGGTCCGCTTTACCCAGGGTCGAAGGCCCGCCAGTGAATAGCCCCGCCCGTGAAGAGCGGGGACTCCCAAGCCCCGCAAACCGAGATCCGAAGCCCAAAAAGCGGCTCCAGAACTACTATAAGGACCGGCACTCCGACTGTACCTCCGCCCGCGCAATCCGTCGCTTACACGCCGTCCCCCCGACAGTCTCGGTGCATCTTCGTGTACTCCGTGTCTCCGTAGTGAACAAAGCGCTTGAATTCTTCTCGATCTTGGCTTCCCGCAACTCGTCGGGCTCGTGATGGCTTTGAGAAGAGTCCGGGTCTGAGTTATTCTGGCCAGCACAAAAAAAAGGAGGAGAAACTACGGTGCGCTCTTACATGACGATTCAGTTTCTTGCGCTGGTCGTGACGACCTGGCTTATGGGTCTGAATGTTCATGCCCAGGCGCAACAGTTTGACCTGCTGATCAAGGGAGGGCGGGTCATCGATCCCAGGAACCAGATCGATTCGGTTTTGGACGTCGCGATAGCCGGCGGGAAGATCGCGCGTGTGGCTGCGGATATTGCTGCCGATCAGGCCAGACAGGTGGTGGACGCCGGGGGACTAATCGTCGCTCCGGGCTTGATCGACATCCATGTTCATGCCTTCTTCGGCACAGACCCGGACGGCTCCTATGGCGGCGGGCTCAACTCTCTTCCGCCGGACGGCTTTACTCTGCGGAGCGGCGTGACCACGGCAGTGGACGTGGGGAGCTCCGGCTGGCGAAATTTTCGCGAGCTCAAAGAACGCGTGATCGATCACTCAAAAACTCGCCTTCTCGCTTTTTTGAATATCGTGGGCTCGGGCATGAGAGGTGATCCGGCGGAGCAAAGCCTGGCCGACATGGATCCAAAACTCACGGCGATGCGCGTCCGGCAGTTCCCTCAAACCCTCGTGGGCGTCAAGGTCGCCCATTATCGAGGCCCCGAGTGGGATCCCGTAGATCGCGCGGTACAGGCCGGGCGCCTCGCCAATGTCCCTGTGATGGTGGACTTCGGCGGAGTCGTTCCCGAGCTGCCTTTGAAAGACCTGCTGCTCGAGCACCTGCGGCCCAGTGATATCCTCACTCACACTTACGCGCAAGTCCGAGGCAGAATTCCGATAGTCGATGAGCAGGGTAACGTCCGCCCTTATGTGTTGGAAGCGAGGAAGCGCGGGATCATCTTCGATGTCGGCCATGGCGGTGGGAGCTTTGTTTTCCGCCAGGCGGTCCCCGCCATGAAGCAAGGATTCACCCCGGACTCGATCAGCACCGATCTGCACCGGGGCAGCATGAACGCCGGAATGAAAGATATGCTCAACGTCATGTCCAAGTTTCTGAACATGGGCATGGCGCTACCTGATGTAATCCTGCGTTCCACCTGGAATCCGGCGCGGGAGATAAAGCGCACCGAGCTTGGGCACTTGAGTGCCGGGGCCCCCGCAGACGTGGCCGTTCTGAGGCTGCGGCAGGGTAATTTCGGCTTTGTCGACGTGGCCGGCGGCAAAATGCCAGGGAATTCGAAGCTCGAGTGCGAGCTGACGCTGCGCGAGGGTCAAGTCGTCTGGGACCTCAACGGCATTTCGCATCGCGAGTGGGAAAAACAGCCTGTAAACCAGCCTACAAGCCAACCCTGAAATTTCGTCCGTCCATGTTCGGAGTTCAGGCTTCAGCCTGCTCAGAGAGCAAGCTTTAACGGCAAACCACCGATGAACACGGATCCGTGTTCATCGGTGGTTTCACACGTTTGGTTGCGGCTCCGCTGCGGTTGTGGAGTTGTTTATAATGCAACTCCCAAGGCCCGTTTTGCTTCCGCAACACGTTCTGGTGTGTCAGTGAACTCGTATCCTGCCTGAAGCAATCGATGTGTGTAGTTCTTGTTATAGATAAACGCCCACACTAGCCCGATCACGAACCATAGAAACCCCGCCGAGAATGCGCCGAAAACAACGCCAGCGGCAAGCACGCCGAGACCGTAGGCTACGTCTCCCCGGAACAAGGCGGGAAAACCGCCGAAGAACAAGCTCGTCCAGGAGAATCCGTAGTAGCCTTTCTTCAGAATGCCGGACACCTTGTGTTTCATCTGTACCGGCGTCGCCATTTCGTCCTCCCCGATTGCTGGATCAGTCTTCGGCGCATCACGCTCGTTCATTGCTGCTGAAGGTACGCCCTCATAAAGCTGAAAGCGTCTCGCGATCGCGCGGTCAGCGGCGGCCGGCAAGGACTAAGTCGCCCGCCCTAAACCGACGGCATTGCAGAGTGCTAC
>QHZE01000400.1 GCA_003225335.1 Acidobacteriota bacterium | reverse complement strand
CGGATGTCGGGGCCGTTTGTGCCGGGAATTCCCAGAACATCGAGCCCAAAGTTCGTGCCAAAGTCGGGCCCCCTGGTCTTATGAGCGTAGCGGCTGAACCCGATCGTGCCATCTACCACGAATCTTGGGGAGAAAATGTAGGTGCTGCCAAGCGTGGCCAATTGGACTCGTGTATTACCCAGACCCGGCCCGCCGTTGCAGAGACCTGCCCCTCCGGCCTCCCCAAGAGAGAACTGACATTGCACCGGAGAATTCATCAGACTGTATTTTCCCCAAACAGTGTGCTTCGGAGACCGAACCCAGTCGGTTTTGAAGTCGTAGTTGTGCCGGTCGTAAGCTTGCGGAGCCTCCGCGTAATAGTTGTCCACAGGTCCCGGCAAATTAGGCTGGGGGACCAAAGCCAGCATCTTCTTCGCAACGGAGCTTATTCGGGTGTCTGGAATCTTGGCGTTCGGAATCTCCGAGCGTCCCGAGCCATTGGGATTGCCCGTATTCGGGTCGTAGAGTTTCACCCCGGTGGCGCTGAAATCTCCAGTGCGCATCGCGGCGGTCGCGACCGTTTTCAAGGCCCAGAAGTTCTGGCGCTCGCTCATCGACTCCCAGCTTGCAAAGAAGAACAGCTTGTCCTTCTTTATCGGACCCCCCAGCGTTCCCCCGTACATGTTCAGGATGTACTTTGGCACGCCTCTATCCGAGGGAGTAAAGAAGTTCCTAGCCTTTAACGCGCCGTTGTTGTGATACTCGAAGGCAACGCCGTGTAGCTGGTTGGTCCCCGACTTGGTCTGGACCGTAATGGCCGCGCCACCCGCGAGTCCCTGCTCTGCATCAAAATTGTTGGTCGAGACGTTTACCGTCTGTATCGACTCCTGCGGAGCTACATAGAGAACATGGTGAGGAAGCCACGTCAGGACGGTCGTTGCCCCATCCAGGCGCGTGTTGTTGCTGTTGCGGGCGGTACCATTGACATTCGTTGTCATCCCTCTCGCGCGGTGACCTCCTTGGTGGTGAGCTCTTTGTGCACGTCTGTTTTGTCGGTCTGGAGAGGCGTAGCTTCCCCGGCCACGGTGATAGTTTCCGAAACCGTTCCGACTTCCAGCGGCGCGTCGACGCGGGTGACGTTGTTCAGAGTAACCAAGACGTCCGTCTTCGTGGACTCTTTGAACCCTGTGAGGGTGACCTTGACGGTGTACGTCCCGGCGAGTACGTTCGAAAGAGTGTAGGCGCCCACCTCGTTTGTGATCGTCTCACGTGACACGTTGGTCAGCTTATTCGTAATCGTCACTGTGGCACCCGGGACAGCGGCCCCACTGGCGTCCGTTACGTTCCCTACAATTGTTCCATAGAGAACCTGGGCCGCACCCGGTTCCGGGACTAGAAATGCAATCCAGAGAGCAAGGCAGACGCAGAAGAAAGCAAACCGCAGCGGGTTACTTTCGCGTATGCGGATCATACTTAAGCCCTCCTAGAGCGCTTACACTTCTCAAGCGCAATCAGTATTGGGATCCAGGGATGGTGAACTGTTTGTATTATATGGGATTCGGAAAAGTCAAGCCCCACGGCTGGGTGCAATTAGAAAGGTGAGTTTTCTAGGGCTACCGTGAGGGGCGTCTCAATACCCCGGCCGCGCCAATTGCTTCCACATTACGAGCACCAATGAGATCTTGTCCAAGCGTATCCATCCGCCAGCCTCAATTTCCCAGTTCAGGTTACAAGGGGTAAGAATCTGAATGACAAACACTATTCTCCGGGCCAAGTGACTAATGGTAGGTTTACCGTCGGGCGCAACAGCGTCTCAGAGTGCGAGGCCAATGAGTTTTCTGCGACTTCTGCTATTGCCGCTTGTGATTGCAATTCTCAGTCTCTTTTCTCAATGGTCCTGGCGGCCATGCAGGGCTGCCCCTACCGAAAACGTCCTGGTGCGCTCCGGCCCGAACAACGACAAGGCGGTCGCTCCGATCCGTTTCCGCAATGTCGTCCGGACTGCGGGAATCGATTTCGTTCTCGAAAATAATCCGACCCCTCAGAAGCACGCTATCGAGACCATGCCTGGGGGCGTCGCAGCATTTGATTACGACGGGGACGGGCTCACGGATATCTACGTTACAAATGGCGCGGCCATCCCATCGATGGAGAAGGAGTCATCCAGGTTCTATAACCGACTGTACCGCAACGACGGCGGGATGAAATTCACCGACGTGACCGACCAGGCGTCAGTCAGAGGGGCAGGTTATTCGATGGGCGTTGCCGCAGCGGATTACGACAATGACGGCCACGTGGATATCTTCGTCGCCGGAGTGAATCGCAACATTCTGTATCGCAACACCGGGAAGGGCAGGTTCGAAGACGTGACGGCTCGGGCTGGAATTCAGAGCCCGGTGTGGTCTGTGGCGGCTGGCTGGTTCGACTATGACAACGACGGGTGGCTTGATTTGTTTGTCGTCAATTATGCCAGGTGGTCGCCTGCGTACGACCGCTTCTGTGGAGACCAGCAGAGGAACATCCGGGTTTACTGCCACCCCAAGTACTTCGAGGGACTGCCCAACACGTTGTACCATAATCGAGGCAACGGAACGTTTGAAGATGTTTCGGAAAAGGCCGGCATCCTGAAGCACGTGAGCAGGGGGATGAGTGTCGCCTTTGCGGACTATGACCAGGACGGTTACATGGACGCCTTTGTCACGAATGACAAGTTGCCCAATTTCCTGTTCCACAATCGAGGCAACGGGACCTTCCAGGAAACGGCACTCTCCGCGGGCGCGGCCCTGCTCGAGCACGGGAAACCGGTATCCAGCATGGGCGTGGACTTCAGAGACTACGACAACGACGGCCTGCCGGACATCAGCGTCACGGCGCTCGCCGGGGAGACCTTCCCGCTTTTCCACAACGACGGAAAGGGCTTCTTCACAGACATGACGTTTGCGAGCGGCCTGAGCCTCGCGAGCTCGCCCAGAAGCGGTTGGAGCAACGGGCTCTTCGATTTCAACAACGACGGCTGGAAAGACCTGTTTTCAGCCAACTCCCACGTAAACGACCGGATCGAGCTGTTCGAGGCGACCGAGTACAAACAGCCTAACAGCATCTTTGCCAATGCCGGAGACGGAACATTTCGGGACGTGTCCAGGGAGGTCGGAGAGGGATTTGAGATGGCGAGGGCCCATCGCGGCAGCGCCTTTGCCGACTTCAACAACGACGGCAGAATGGACGTCGTCGTGACCGCGCTCGGGGAGCCGCTGGAGCTCTGGGAAAACGCCAGCCCGAAAGAGAACCATTGGCTTCTGATCAAGCTCATTGGAACCCGGAGCAACCGGGACGGAATTGGCGCGCGCATCCGGATTGGAAGCCAGAGTAACAGCATGACTACGAGCGTCGGCTACGCCTCTTCCAGCCATCACGGGGTGCACTTCGGTCTGGGTAAGGCGGACAGCGTGGACAAGATCGAAATATTCTGGCCAAGCGGCAAGGTCCAGGTGCTGCGGGGTGTGGCTGCGAACCAGGTCTTGCAGGTTCGCGAGCCGGAGGAATGAATTCAAGGAATCCGAGGAATCTAAGGAATCCGAGGAATCCAAGGAATTCAAGAATCTATGGCCGGAAGGGCCGTGCCACGAAGATGCCGTGGCACGGGCGTCTCGCCCGTGAGAGACCTTGCGGTATGAGGCTACTTCCTCGAATTCCTTGGATTCCTTACGCCCAGGCCGGCCTCACTGTGGGCGTGGTCCCTTTTCCAAAATATGCAAATCCCTTTCGATCGAGCTCAGAAGGTCTGACTGGCCGAGAGCCGCCGCCCTCTGCCGCGCTTCGCGCATGTACTTCAAGGCGTTTTCGCGGTCTGCTGCGCGCGCATACGCCGCGGCCAGGGCGTACGTGTAGCGCGGAGTGTCCGCGTCTTCCGGTGTCAGCGTTTGAAGAAAGAGACTTATCGCTTCCTGGATCTCTCCTTGCTGAATGAGGATCCGGCCGAGATTGAATTGCGCCGCCCGATAGTTCGGCTTGTTAGCGATCGCGGCCCTGTAGTGCTGCGCGGCCTCCTGCAGTTCCCCCCGGATCATCAGCAGATACGCGTAGTTGTTGTGAGCCTCGGCGTAGTATGGGTTTATCTCCAGAGCCCGGCGAAACGCTTCTGCCGCTTCTGTGTACCTCTCTCGCCCGGTAAGCAACACTCCGTAGTTGTAGTGGCTTTCCGCAAGGTTGGGGTTGATCGCGATTGCCGCGCGGTAGTGCTGTTCCGCTTTTGCTGCCTGGCCCAGCTTTGCGTAGAGGATGACCAGGTTGATGTGCGCCTGCACGAATTGGGGATCGGCCTCCAGAGCGCGCTCGTGCTCTTCAACCGCGGCCTCCATCTGACCCGCGGATTCGAGGAGGACTCCCCTCTTAAGATGGGCGGCCGCTCCCGTCTTGATCTCGTCAATGGCGCGAAGAGCGGGGTCCGGTGTCGTCGGCCAGCTCAGCTTGTCTTTTTGATAGAGAGCAAGGTGCTCCTGCGCCTTCGCCCTGTCGCCAAGATCGCGATAAGCAAGGGCAAGCGCATAGTGGGCGGCGCCAAAGCTCGGGTAGAGGTCGCAGGCTTTGCTGAAAAGCTCGACGGCGGAACCGAGCTCACGCCGGGCCGCCTGCACTTTACCCAACCAGTAATACGCCGCGGCGGCATCCGGATGTTTTTGCGCAACCGCCTCGCAGATTTTCTGGCCCTCATCCAATCTCCCCGCGGCCAGAAGACACTCGCCCAGCATCAGCTGCGCCGGAAGATACTCCGGATTTTGCCGGAGCGCTTCACGCAACGAGGCCGCGGCCTGATCATACTTCCCCAGAGTCTGCTGCACCCTTCCGAGGTAATAAGCCCACCGATTATCGTTCGGGTCAAAGGCGCGCGCGCGCTCAAAGCACGCCGCGGCAGACTCGAATTGTTCGTAGGCATACAGGAGCATTCCAAGGCGCCCATTGCTGCCCGCCAGTTGCGGATTCTTCAGGGCATCCTCGTATGCCTGGCGAATCTGTTCCCGCATGGGAGGCGCGAAATTGTCGATTGGGGGCTTTGGGAGAGCTGGAATCCCCCCGGCATGCAGGGACAGGGCAAACGACAGCGCAAGCAAGCCCGCAGCAGCACCGCGCGGTCTTTTCAGAGTCATTCGAGTCCGGCAAGTCGAGGCGCTCCACATAGAAACTACCCATACGATAGCACAGGTCCTCGCGCCAAAATCAGGCACCTCTCACCGCGGAGACACGGAGGGCACGGAGATTTCACAGAGGCATCGGGGTTCTCCGTGCATCTCCGTGTGCCGGGTGTCTCCGTGGTGAATAAGGTGCTTGAATTCTCCTTGAGCTTGGCTTCCCACAACTCCTCGCGTCGGCGTCTTAAGTTCGGCCGATCTTTCTCGCTGTTGGGTGAGATGCTATAATTTCGCGCTACGTGTGGCGTTAACCTTGACGGTCGTGTGTTACGAGGGCAGACCCATGAAGCTTAGGGCTCGCGCAGAAATAAATTCACATTTTGCTGCAGGCCCCCAGGCCCGCTGGCGAGGCGCGAGCGACGAGCTATACCCGGGGCGGTATGTGAGGAGCGAGCAACAAAGCCAGCGGGCCTGCGGGCCGCAGCCCGAAGGGGCGCGGCGGCGAAGGGCGCGTATCGGCTTTGTTGCCGCTCCTCGACGGTGTCCGACATCGACTTCGTCGCGGCGCCTCGCATCTGCCCGCCCGGCGCTCGCGCCAAAATGTGAATTTATTTCTGCGCGAGCCCTTAGCCGGTTTCTCGCCGCGAGTCTTCTCTTCGCCTTCCTCGCGTCATTGTCGCCGCTTCCTGCTTCCCAGAAAAAAAACTCAAAAGGCCCGCAGGATGAAAGACAGGATTATTTCAAGAAATGGCTGAAAGAGGACGTTGTCTACATCATCACGGACGACGAAAAAGCGGTCTTCGAAAAGCTTTCCGCGCCGGAGGAGAAAGAGAAGTTCATCGAGCAGTTCTGGACCCGCCGGGACCCGGACCCGAGGACCCCGGAAAACGAGTTCAAAGAGGAGCACTATCGCCGGATCGCCTATGCCAACGAGCACTTCGCCAGCGGCGATCCCGGTTGGATGACGGACCGCGGACGAATCTACATTATTCACGGCAAGCCCGACTCCATAGAGTCCCGTCCTGACGGCGGCGCCTACAACAGGCCGATCGAAGAGGGGGGCGGTACGACGACGGTTCATCCTTACGAGAAGTGGCGTTACCGGTACCTCGAAGGCCTGGGTACTAACATCGAGCTGGAATTCGTCGATTCGACGAACACCGGCAAATATGAGTTGGCCGTATTCCCGTGGGAAAAAGACGCCCTGCTGCAAATCGGCTTGGGTCCGACGCTGGCCGAACAGGAACATCTTGCGAGCCGCGCGGATCATCCGGCCCTGAATCCCGGCGCGGGCGGCGCCCAGTACGGCCCCGCGCAGTGGTTCGCCCGGAGGACGGACACGCCGTTTGCCCGATACGAGCTGGCCGCCAAAGTTCAGGCGGCGCCGATCATCAAGTTCAAGGCGTTAAAGGAAATAGTGCAGGCCAATGTCAAATATTCCATTCTGCCCTTCGAAGTCCGCGGCGACTACTTCAAGCTGAATGACACCCAGGTCCTGGTTCCGATCACGGTTCAGATCCGCAACGCGGACCTGACATTCAAGGCCGAAGGCGCGGCCCAGGTCGCCCGGATTGCTGTGTATGGCAGCGTTACCAGCCTGTCGAACCGGACCGTGCAGGAGTTTGAGGACGAGGTCGTCACCGGGTTCCGAAAAGACAACTCGGATGAAGGGCTGAAGAAATCCTCCATATACCAGAAGATCATTACGCTGAACCGAAACATGCGCTACAAATTGGATCTGGTCCTGAAGGACCTGAACAGCGGAAACGTGGGCATTATTCAACAAGGCATACTTCCACCGGCTTACAATGGCGAGTCTCTGGGCAGCAGCTCCCTGGTTCTCTCAAACGCGATCCAGCCTCTGAAAACAATTCCGGCGGGCAACGATATGTTTGTCCTTGGGGATGTAAAGGTCATCCCGAAGCTGGACAAGCGCTTCACTCCGCGGATGCCCCTTGGGGTTTACCTCCAGGTCTACAACGCCGCCCTGGATCAGGCATCCGGCGCCCCTTCGCTCACGGTCTTTTACAGACTGCTTCAAAACGGCAAGGTCCTCGCCGTTGCAACGGATGAAAAAGGCGAGTCCGCGCAGTTCTACTCCGGCCAGAGGGTCGTCCTTGTCAAAGAACTGAGCCTGGAAGGCCTGGAACCGGGCGCCTATCAACTCCAGGTCGAAGTCGTCGACCGCTCAAACAATCGGAAAGTCCAGGTGGGCGGCGATTTCAGCGTCGCGGCCGCGGACCAGCCTCGCTGAACAAAGCGGTCCACAGCGCAGCGGGGCCGCAACAAAAAAAATCTCACCGCGAAGACACAAAGACACGAAGGTTCACACAGGCAAGAAAGTGGCGAATCTTCGTGTCTTCGCGTCTTTGCGGTGAAGAGAGCATGCGTGTGCTCCCAGGAGGGCGGGGAAAAATACGAATTAACACTTGACTCGCACCTCCAAATTGCACCCGAATTTGGGCTGGACTTGGTTGCTTCCATGGACCATCATTTTGGGTCAAAGTAAGAGAGAGCCTCTGGGCCATTCGCGGGAAGGGAAAACCTCGAATACGGAACTGACCTAAATTTGGTCGGGAAGGAGAAAGGCTCAATGGTTAGCAAACCGCCCGGATGCCTCATCGCATTCGGCTTGTGTTTGGCTCTATCACTGGGTTGGATTGCTCCCGCGGGGGCCTATGCCCAGGTTCTTTATGGTTCCATAACCGGTAACGTTGCGGATTCCAGTGGTGCAAGAGTTCCGGGCGCCGAAGTCAAGATCGTGAATCCGGATACGAACTACACTCAATCGGCTGTCAGCAACGAGACAGGCATCTATACAATCAAGAACGTTCCGGGGGGAACCTACACACTGACTGTCACCATGACCGGGTTCAAGGAGTATGAGGCGAAAAACGTCTCCGTGACCGTCGGTAACGTGACGCGTCATGACGTCGCACTCCAGATCGGCCAGCTTTCGGACACAGTGTCGGTAACAGGCGCGGCAACGCTTCTGCAAGCCGATACAGCCGACGTTCACGTCCAGCTTGAAACCAAGGAAATCACCAATCTGCCCCTTGGCGCCTATCGCAATTACCAGACCCTTATCAATCTGGTCCCGGGCGCCACGCCGTCGGAATTTCAGAACGCCGTGACGGACACACCGATGCGGTCACTGACCACCAACGTCAACGGGACCGCGCGCAACAGCAACAACACGCGCATTGACGGGGCCCAGAGCATCAATGTCTGGCTGCCCCATCACTCCGGTTATGTGCCGCCGGCGGAAACCATCGAGGTGGTGAACGTTGCCACCAACAATTTCGACGCCGAGACGGGGTTTGCCGGTGGCGCCGCGACGACGGTGATCACCAAATCGGGGACGAACGCTTTCCACGGCTCCGCCTTTGCGCTGCACGAGAACAGAGTCACGAACGCCAGGGACTTTTTCTTCTATGGGGACAAAACGCCCCACAGCTTGCGCAATATCGATGGCGGCACGGTCGGCGGGCGCATCATAAAGGACAAGCTGTTCTTCTTCGCCGGGTTTGAAGCGACAATGGAACGTCTTGGTCAATCCTCGCAGGTGACCCTGCCAACCGACGACCAGAAAGCCGGTAATTTCAGCGCGTACAACACCACGATCTATGATCCGACAACAAATCCACGCACGGCTTTTCCGAACAACACGATTCCCTCGACGCGGTTCAGCCCTGCTGCCGTCAAGATGCAGGCTCTTCTCCCCAGCCCGAACCTCCCCGGTGTGGTCGCAAACTACCAGGCAACGGGGATTCAGGACCTAAACCGGTACAACACCGACACCAAGATCGACTGGTATCGCAGCCAGAGCCATCACGTCTGGGGCAGGTGACGGCGAAGGGATCACGCACGTCAAGGTCTGGGGTGTCGGGCACAGCTGGACGCTGTCGCCCAAGTTCCTCGTGGACGGCAACTGGGGCCTGAGCGACATGAACCAGCAGGTTCTGACCTCCGATCTGGCCTTGGGCAATTTCGGCCAGGACGTGCTGGGTATCCCCGGAACCAACGATACCAGCGCGCGAGCTTGCCCCGAGGGCCGCTGCGGAGGAATACCCTACTTCAACATCGCAGGCTATCGCGGTTTTGGCCAGGTCGATGGCTGGAGCCCGCTTTTCCGCCAGGAAAAGAGCTACAGCTTCACCCACAACTTCAGCTACTCGAAATCCAAACACGAGTTGCGCTGGGGATACGACATCGTGAAGCTCGACCTCAGTCACTGGCAGCCGGAAATCGGTTCCGGACCTCGAGGGGAGTTTGACTTCAATCAAGGGATGACCCTTCCCCAGGGAGCGACCGGTACGGACCAGAATGCCTACGCTTCATTCCTTCTGGGACTGCCGAACAACATGGGCAAGAGTCTTCAGTGGGACCTGATGACCACGCGGGAGTGGCAGCATGCCCTGTATTTCCGCGACCGGTGGCAGGCTACCAGGAACCTGACTCTCACGCTGGGTCTGCGTTACGAGATCTATCCTCTGGTACGTCATCCGGGCGGGCTTCGGTATTACTTACGACCCGCTCCCCTTCGGCCGTCCGCTTCGGGGATTCTACCCGCTCACGGTCGCGGCGACTTTCCCTGCGCCCAACTCCTATATTCCCTTCACAACCCTGGCTCAGGGGATCCCGCTCTTCACGGGTCCGGATGAGTCCAGCGGCGTCGTCCCTCTGCCGTATAACGTTCAGATGAGAAGCATGCCCCCGGATAAAATCCACCGGGGCTATATCGAGTCCTGGAACCTGGTGTGGGAACGGAAGCTGCGGAAGGATTTTGTCGTGTCCGCGGGATACGTGGGAACACAGACAGTTCACCAGTTGGCCGACGACGGGTGGCTCAACAGCAACTACCATTCGCTGCAGGTGGCCGTCAATCGGCGTTTCACCGGCGGGCTTTTCGTCAAGGGCGCCTATACCTACTCCAGGGCGATCAACATGACCGATGACGACGGGTGGGCCGGCATATCCTGGAACGACCCGGCGCTCATCAGCCGAAGTCGAGCGCAGACCGGCTTCAATCGCCCCCATGTTCTTCAGATGGCTATGGTGTATGAGCTGCCCTTCGGGAAGCAGGGCAACGGCTTCGCCAATCAGCTGATTCGCGGCTGGCAGGTTAACGGCATCTTCTCCGCTAACCAGACCAGACCCTTCAACGTTACCGGCAGCGGACTGAAAGCCGTTGCTAACCTGCAGACGGCCGACCAGGTCCAGGCCGATGTGCAGAATCTGGGTGGGATTGGTTCCAGCAGTCCCTATTATGATCGGAACGCGTTTGTCTCGGTCAATAGCGAAATGCTATCGGACAAAACGACCCCAAATCCCAACTGGAGAACAGCAGAAAACGGGGTTTGCGAGCATCTGGCCAGAAATGCCGCAGGCCAGATCATTGTAACATCCACGAGTCCCGCAAATGATTGCTATGGTAACAGTGGTAGGAACATTCTGCGAGGCCCCTCCTGGGTGAACCTGGATTTTTCGGTCTTCCGCCAGTTCAGGGTGACGGAACAGTCTCATATGGAGTTCCGCTGGGAAGCCTTCAACCTTACCAACACGGCGCATTTCGCCACACCGAACGGCGACTCGACCGTCGGCGCGTTCATGACCATCACGAACACGAACATAAACGCTCCGAACCGTGTCATGCGTTTCTCATTCAGGTTCCAATTCTAGGGACCGGATCATTGACGTACCAACCGGCGGGCGCAGGGCGCAAACTCAGCGCCCGCTTTTTTTAGCCTTTGCCCAACGTCTGAACGAACCACAGATGGACACAGATAAACACAGATGAACATCCGTGTTTATCTGTGTCCATCTGTGGTTTCATTTTTGTGCAGTTTAAGAGATTCGCGTAAACCAAGAGTACCTGGCCGTTGCTGAGTTTATGGTTCCTAAGGTTGGAGCCGCGATTTTGTTGGTTTCCTGGACGGTGTTCGGCCAGTCCGCCGCCGTTCAGGAAAAATCGGAGCGGGCTAAAGCGGCAATGAGCTCCCGGAATTTTGAAGAGGCGGTGCGGCTCTACACCGAGTTGGTCCGCGAGCTCCCCGCCGTCCCCGGGATGAAGATGAACCTGGGAATGGCCTACTGCAACAGCGGCAGATTCAACGACGCGGTCAAGTACCTTGCCCTGGCGGTTCAGGCGGACCCCGCGCTCACCCAGGCCTGGCTCCTCCTGGGGTCCGCTCAGTTCGAGATTGGCCGGCCCAAGGAGGCGATAGCATCCCTGGAACGCTACCTCAAGGAAAGGCCCGGCGACCCTGAAGCATTGCAGATCCTCGGGGACGCCTTCTTGCGCACCGGGCAGTTCCAGAGATCGATCGCTGTATTCAGCCAAGTGTCCGAGAAAGTGGCGGACAGCCCGAGGGCGTGGTATGGCCTCGGGAAGTCCTACGAAGGTCTGGCGGGAGAAGTCTTTGCGAAACTGGAAAAAATCGCCCCAGAGTCCGGTTACTGGTTTGCCTTGATTGCTGACTCCCGCATCGCCCAGAAACAGTATGCCAGCGCCTTTTTCTTTTACCGGAAGGCGCTCGAAAAACAGCCGAAGCTGCGCGGCATACACATGGCGGTCAGCCGTATATATCGCGCCACCGGGCATCAGGATTGGGCGGACAAGGAAGAGCAGAAGGAAGCTGAGCTGGGCGAGCCCGACTGCGAGAAAGAACCCTTGGTCTGCGACTTCCTCGGCGAAAGATATCGTGAGGTCCTCGAGCGCGACGCGAGGCAGGCCTCCCCCGAAAGCTACTACTGGCAAGTCCAGGCCGGCAACATGCTCGCACTTGCGGCTTTTTCGAAACTGGCCGGACTCCCTCCTTCCCTGGAAGTCCATGAGCTGAGAGCCGAAATCTCCCGCAACCAGGGCCGCCACTGGGAGTCGGCCAATGAATGGCAGAAGGCTCTGGAGCTCGATCCTGACAATCCTAAGATCAAGCACGAACTGGCGGTCTCGCTTTACCTGAAGCGGGATTACGATGCGGCGAAAGCCGTCATCGACGAACTGCTCAAGAAAGAGCCGCAATCAGG
>QHZE01000746.1:2322-3205 GCA_003225335.1 Acidobacteriota bacterium | reverse complement strand
GGGGGGGTGCAGGGACAGGCGAGTGACATCGACATTCAGGCCCGGGAAATCCTGCGGCTCCGTGAGCAACTGAACAATATCCTGACCAAGCATACGGGACAAAGCCTCCAGCGGATCGAGCGCGATACTGACCGGGATCTCTTTCTCACAAGCAAGCAGGCGCTGGAGTACGGCCTCCTCGACGAGGTGATCGTGAGCCGAAGCACGAAAAAATGGTGAGGAGCGGTTATGGCCAGACACGGTGATGATCGTCCGGGGAACTTGGTCTGCTCATTCTGCGGGAAGAGTCAAGACGAGGTGCGTAAGCTCATTGCTGGCCCGACTGTGTACATTTGTGACGAATGTGTCGATCTGTGTAACGACATTATCGTTGAGGAGTGTGATCAAGAAGACTCCTTTGCCTCGGTGTCAGCCGTGCCCAAACCCGCAGAGATCAAGCGGGTCCTCGATCAGTACGTGATCGGTCAGGAGCGGGCGAAAAAGATCCTTGCGGTTGCCGTACACAACCACTACAAGCGCGTTGACTCTCAGATGGTGACGAGCGACGTCGAACTGCAAAAATCCAATATTCTCCTGATTGGGCCCACGGGATCGGGAAAAACGCTGCTGGCCCAGACTCTGGCCCGCTTTCTGCAAGTGCCGTTCACCATCGGTGATGCTACCAGCCTCACCGAGGCTGGATACGTGGGAGAGGATGTCGAAAACATCATTTTAAGTTTGCTGCAAAATGCCGACTATGATGTGGAGAAATGCCAAAAAGGGATTGTCTACATCGACGAGATTGACAAAATCGCGCGCAAAGGGGACAATCCCTCTATCACCCGCGACGTTTCTGGGGAAGGGGTGCAACAGGCGCTGCTGAAAATCATAGAAGGCACGGTGG
>QHZE01000746.1:0-2287 GCA_003225335.1 Acidobacteriota bacterium | reverse complement strand
CGTATCGGTGGCAAGAGTCTGGGATTCGGCGCGGAAGTGAAGGGTGGAGCAGATCGCAGCGCCAGTGCCCTGCTGGCCGAGGTCCAACCCGAAGATCTCCTGAAATTTGGCATGATCCCGGAGTTCATCGGGCGCCTCCCAGTCATCGCGACCCTGGAAGAGTTGGATGAGCAGGCGCTCGTGCGTATCCTGCGGGAACCGAAAAACGCCTTGGTCCGCCAATACCAGAAACTCTTTGACCTGGAGAGTGTCCATCTGCGTTTTACGGAAGGAGCCTTGACGGCCATTGCGCGCGAGGCGCTCAAGCGGAAGTCCGGTGCCCGGGGATTGCGGGCGATTATGGAAAACATCATGCTGGACGTCATGTACGATATCCCCTCTCAGCCGAACATCAAAGAGGTCCTCATCTCTGAAGAGGTCGTGACGCGTAACGCTTCACCCATCGTGCTCTATCAAAAGGCCGCGGCTGAAAGTGCATAGGTGGCGAGGTTCCACTGGGGGGAGAGGAGACCGGCCATGTTATTTCGCAATGACAGAAAAGACAATCGAGAAAGAGGAGGGAGTGTGCGCCTGCCGCTTTTGCCTTTAAGAGACATTATTGTTTTCCCTCACATGGTTGTTCCCCTCTTCGTCGGGAGACAGAAGTCTATCAAGGCGCTCGAAGAGGCGGTGGCCAGCAAGAAGCTTGTCTTCCTTGCGACCCAAAGGGACGCCAAGGTGAATGATCCCACGGCTGAAGACATGTACCGGGTTGGGACCATAGGGAATGTTGTACAACTCCTGCGGTTGCCCGACGGGACTGTCAAAGTTCTGGTGGAGGGGAAACGGCGCGGGCGGGTCATGCGTCATCTCGAGCAAGCGGACTGTTTCTGGGTCGAGGTTGATGAGATCGACGAAACGTGTGACCGCGTGACGGAACTCGAAGCGTTGGTGCGGAGCATCAACGCCGCTTTTGAAAACTACGTGCGGCTCAATAAGAAAATCCCCCCAGAAATGATCATGTCAGTGGCGGCTATTGATGACCCGGCCCGCCTGGCCGACACCATCATCGCGCATCTGGGGATCAAACTCGAAGATAAGCAGACGTTACTGGAAACCTTTGACCCTGCCGAACGCCTGGAGAAAGTCCTGAGCTATATGCGGTCGGAGATCGAGATCCTGGAGGTCGAGCGCCGGATTCGCAACCGCGTCAAAAAACAGATGGAGAAAACTCAGAAAGAGTACTATCTGAACGAGCAGATGCGGGCGATTCAGAAGGAGCTCGGCGAAAAGGACGAATTCAAGAACGAGATTCAGGAACTGGAAGAGAAAATCCGCCAGAAGAAGATGTCGCCCGAGGGGCGGGACAAAGTAGAAAAAGAACTGAAGAAGTTGAAGATGATGTCCCCTATGTCCGCTGAGGCGACCGTCGTCCGCAACTACATCGACTGGCTCCTGTCCTTACCGTGGTATGAGTATACCGAGGATAAACTGGACATCCAGGAGGCGGAAAGGGTGCTGGAAGAGGACCATTACGGCTTGGAAAAAGTGAAGGAACGGATCCTCGAATACCTGGCAGTCCAGAGCCTAGTAGGGCAACTGAAAGGCCCGATCTTGTGCTTTGTCGGTCCTCCTGGGGTCGGGAAAACCTCGCTGGGCAAATCTATTGCGCGTGCAACTGGTCGGCGGTTTGTCCGCGTGTCGCTAGGTGGAGTTCGCGATGAGGCGGAAATCCGTGGCCACCGGCGCACCTACATCGGCGCGATGCCGGGGAAAATCATCCAGGGGATCAAGAAGGCGGGCTCAGGCAACCCCGTGTTTCTTCTCGATGAGGTGGATAAGATGTCCACAGACTTCCGGGGCGACCCCTCCGCAGCGCTCATGGAAGTGCTCGATCCTGAGCAGAATACTGCTTTCAACGATCATTATCTCGACGTCGATTATGACCTCTCAAAGATCTTGTTCATCTGCACGGCGAACACGCTGGATCGGATCCCGCGCCCGCTGCAAGACCGTATGGAGATTATTCGTCTCCCGGGATACACGGAATGGGAAAAGCTCCACATCGCAAAAAAGTATCTGCTGAAAAAACAACGTGAGGCGAACGGTCTCACGGAGCACAATATCGAGTGTCCCGACAGCATCCTGCTCGCCCTCATCCGCTCGTACACCCGAGAAGCTGGGGTGCGGAGCCTCGAACGGGAAATCGGCACGCTCTGCCGCAAAGTAGCGGTTGAGGTGGTCAAGAAAGATCGCCATACCCGGGTTCGGTTGACGACCAGGAACCTGGCGAAGTATCTGGGGCCAG
>QHZE01000399.1 GCA_003225335.1 Acidobacteriota bacterium | reverse complement strand
TGGCGGCAATACAAACACCCAGGGTGAGTACAACCGCGGCCGCGAAGGCCTTGTTCTTCCACAAAAGCTTCACGCCGAATTTCACATCCTGAATCCAGAATTGCATCGCGGGCCCTTTCTCTCAAAAATGGAATCGAGGAGACGCCGGTCTTCCGGTCCTGATGCACTCTATACGAGATGAACGGCGGAAGGGTTCAAATCGACCGTGTCTTTCTCAACCGCCTACCCGGTGACCAATGACAGATGACAAATCCCGGGGCAGGCTGTACCGGTTTTGCCAATGACAAATGACCAATGGCAAATGAAAAATGACAAATTGCAGGCGAGGGACCAATCTGCAAGTCTCACTTCCTTCATTTGTCATTGCTAGGTTCAGGCTTGAGCCTCTCGGGCGCGGTGCAGCCTGAAGGCTGAACTCCAAACCTTCTGCGGAGGAGTTGCGCATGAAAACAACACGTGTGGGCGGATTATGCTTGCTGGCGGGTGCGCTGGCCGCACGTCTGCTGTGGGGCGTGGAACCCCGGCGCTCAGCGGGCGGAAAGAGCGCTCCGGATCTTGCGCTGGTCGGATGCCTGGTTTACCCGTCGCCGGAGGAAGCTCCGATCCGAAACGGTGTGGTCGTCGTCCGCCAGGGCAGGGTTGCCGCCGTCGGGGCGCGGGATAAGGTGAAGATTCCGCGGGGCGCCACCCGAGTGGACTGCGCGGGCCGGCCGCTTCTCGCGGGCTTCTGGAACAGCCACGTCCACTTCACGCAGAACCGTTGGCTGGACGCCGCGACCGTCGCTCCGGCTGAGCTCGAGTCGCACCTCCGGGAAATGCTGCTGCGGTATGGTTACACGAATGTCTTCGACACCGGCTCGTATCTCCGTCTCACGAACGTGATTCGCCGGCGAATCAACTCCGGCGAAGTCGCAGGCCCGGCGATTCTCACCGCGGGCGAGCTTATTTTTCCAAAGGGCGGGGGGCCGAAACCGGAGGTCTTCCGCGTACTCGACCTGATTCCCGGAGAAATGCCGGAAGTCCAGACCGCCGAAGAGGCGCGGAAAGCTGTGCGCGAACACGTTCAACAGGGCGCAGACGGCATCAAGCTGTACCTGGTGAGCTGGTTTGCGCGGCCCATGGTTGCCATGCCGCCTGAAGCCGTGGCCGCGGCGGTGCAGGAAGGCCACGCGCTCGGCAAGCTCGTGCTGGGGCATCCGACCAATCAACAGGGGCTCGAGCTTGGCCTTTCGAACGGCGTGGACATTTTTGTCCACACCACGCCCGACGGGCCGCCGTGGGACAACGCGCTGATTGCCCGCATGAAGACGCAACGCGTGGCGGTGATTCCAACGCTCAAGCTGTGGCTTTATGAAACTCGTGACCGCCTCAGGGAAGTCTCCGAAGGGTTTGCCGCGAGCGGTGTGGCGCAGCTTCGGGCCTACGCCGCGGCCGGCGGTCAGGTCCTGTTCGGAACAGACGTGGGCTATATGACCGACTACGACCCGACGGACGAGTACGTGTTGATGGCACGCGCGGGGATGAGTGGAGGACCCGAAGAGGGATCTCTTCGCGCGGATCGAGCACCCGGAGGCAAGGGCCGAGCATACGCTCCTGCGCGAAGCGCTGCTCGTGGCCGACCATAACGCCTACCACCTCGGCCAGATCGTCCTTCTCAGGCAGCTGCTTGGCGCCTGGAAGTCCGGCTAGGTTGGCTAGGTCCCTCTTCGTGATTCTTCGCGTCTTCGTGTCTTCGCGGTGAATCCAGCGAAACAGAACTGACCACGAAGACACGAAGACACAAAGAGCCACCCGGGCATTTTCATTCCGGGTTACACGGAAGGCCCAAAGACACTAAAATACTCAGGCTCGCATAAATGAGCGGCGGAGGAATGATCATGCAAGATCAACTGTTGCGAAACCATGTGCTGCATCTGTTAAAGGGAGGCGAGGCACATCTGAGCTTTGACAACGCGATCGCGGACTTCCCCTCGCGCCTGCGCGGTGCGAAGCCGCCGGGCGCCGCGCATACGGCATGGCAGTTGCTGGAGCACATGCGCATTGCCCAGTGGGACATCCTCGAGTTCAGCCGCAATCCCAAACATCTCTCTCCGAACTTTCCCTCGGGGTACTGGCCTCAGACCGAAGCTCCTCCAGACGACGCCGCATGGAACAAGAGCGTGGGGGCGTTTCGCGGCGACCTGGCGTCGATGCAGAAAATCGTGGAGGACACCAAGAGGGATCTCTTCGCGCGGATCGAACACCCCGAGGCAAAGGCCGCGCATACGCTCCTGCGCGAAGCGCTGCTCGTGGCCGACCATAACGCCTACCACCTCGGCCAGATCCTCCTTCTCAGGCGGCTGCTCGGCGCCTGGAAGTAGAGATACCGAACTCCGAACCTCACCGCGTCTCCGCGGTGAGGTTTGGAGTTCAGGCTTTAGCCTGCTACAGGAGCAGGGGTAGCCTGAAGGCGGAACTCCATGCCTCGCACAAAGGAATTCCGCGCTCTTGTCCTTTGGTTGTGGCCGGGCCGCGGCGCGTTCAGGAAACAGCCTTCTCAAGCGGACGGTCCAGAATCGATTCTGTCTTCGAGTCCCAGTAAAACTTCTTGCCTTCCCGGTAAGCCCGCACGGCCATAATCACAGCCACGGAATGAGCAAAACCATGGAGCACCGTTGCGTTCGGCTGCTTCCGGCCGCGCAAGCACTCGAACCAGTTGGTCATGTGCGAGAGGTCGTTATCGCTGATGAAGGTCGGCGGGATGGTCTCATCGCCGGGCAGCGTGACGTATTTCTCCACGCGCTTAACGCCGGGATCGTCCTCATGAGTCCCTTTCTCTTCAACGCATTTCCAACGCGGACTTCCTTCGCCTCCGATGTTGATCAAGGTCGCCGCTTTCCCCATGATCCGCGTGAAGCTGTCGCTATCGTTGCCGAAGCTCGTGGAGTAGCTCACCAGGAAACCTTTCGGATACTCCAGCAGCGCCTGGAAGGTGTCCGGATTCTCGCGCCCGTCTTTCCAGGCGAAGATGCCGCCGTGAGCGACCACAGACCTGGGGAAAGGGTCATCCAGAAAGTAGTGGACCAGGTCGATACCGTGGCTCATCCACTGATCGGGGATGCCGCTGGAGAAATCTTTGTAGAGGCGGAATTCGAAATACATCCTGGGATCGAAGGGCCGATACGGCTTGGCGAGCAGCCAGCGGCGCCAATCCGTATCCTGCTCCCGAATCTGCTTGACCTCCGGCCGGCCACGCCAGCGTGGCCCGTGATAGTTCCACACAATCTCGACCTTGCTGACCTCGCCGAGCGCCCCGGTCTTGATCAAGTCTCGCGCGGCGATCTGGTAGGGCTCGCTGCGGTGCTGGGTCCCTATCTGGACAACCAGGTTCCTCTTCAGCACCGCGTCCCGGGCAGCCTTGGCTTCGTCCAGGTTATTGGCCATCGGCTTCTCGCAATAGCAATCCTTGCCGGCCTCGGCCACGAGTTTCAGATGAGTCGCGTGCTGGAAATCGGCGGTGGAAAGCAACACCGCATCCACGTCTTTGAGCGCCAGCAACTCCTCCATGTATTGGAAGGCTCGCGGCGCTCTCCCGTATGCCTTCTCTGCCCGCGCGGCGGCCGCTTCGCGGTTGACTTTCCACAGGTCGCACACAGCAGTCATCTCGACGTTCTTTGCCTTCAGCTGGGCGACAAGCGAAGCCAAGCCCTGACCGCGCCGGCCCACTCCGATGTGCCCGAGCGAGATGCGGTCGTTCGCGCCCAGAATGCGGCTGTGGGACAAGGCGGTGCTTCCGAGAGCGCTTGCGCCCGCGACGATTGAAGTGGCTTGATTGAGAAACGACCTGCGGTCGATCTTTTTTGACTTGTCCATAACGGCTCCTGTGGAACGGTTATCTGCTTCCGGATCACCCTCAGCGTGAACCGCCGCTGGCGGCGATGTTCGTCTTCGTGTCCAAACACCCAGCGTCTCGGTCAGCAAGCGCAGTCTACCACCGGCAGGCATGTCCAGCCAACCTCGGAAAACAGAAACTTGGCGACTCTTCGTGTCTTCGCGCCTTCGTGGTAAAGCCTGCCCCAAAATCCACCGCGAAGGCACGAAGACACGAAGATCAACCAAAAATCTTCTTGGTGATTCTTCGCGTCTTTGCGTCTTACAGTAGTGGTGAAAAAATGTGGGATTCAAATCCCGGCGAGATTGGGGTGAAGCTTGTGGTATCCCTGGTCGTGCGCCCAGAGGTCCAGAGGGAGGCCGGCCAGCTCGTCGACTTCGGGGATGGCCTCGGGATCACGAGAGAGATCGACCAGCGGGAGATAGCCGCGGCAAGTTTCACAGGCTTGCAGGCGAAGCTGCGGGAAGTCCGGAGCCGAGAGATTAGAAAGGTTGGCCTCCACGGATTCGTTGCAACCAGGACAACGCGCGCGCGGAAAGGGACGGCAACGCAGGCAAAGCGCGCAGACGAGGTCGAGCGCGAGCCCTTCCCCCTGCGGCCGGAGACGGCCAACTTGCGGCGGCTCCTGGCACCAGGGGCATTCCTGGCCGGGCGTCAGGGTCGCAGCGTAGGGCTGCAGGAGGACGCGAGCAAAGAAGTCCGCCGGCGAGTTGCGGGCACGGCCCTCCCAGTATTCTTCGAGGAGGACGCGCCTCCGGCTCACGTCCAGGTCGCGCGCTGCCTGACCGAGAGCGGCCGGCCCCGTGCGACGGACCAGATCGAGCAGTGAGGGAAAAAACTCCACCAGTCCCGCAAGGGTTTTCACGCGGCCGGCCATCTGCCCCTGCCACTCCGCGAGCCCCGCATAGAAAAGAAGGATTTCCCGCGACGCGCCGTACCGCTCGGCGAGCAGGCGCGCGCGTGCAGCTCTCAGGTTCCACAAATCCAGCGTTGTCGGGCCGGTTTCAGAGTTCACAAGACAGTCAAGTTCCCCTCACTTCGCGGCAGCGGTTTCTTGCCCGCGACTGACTTCGAGCCGTGACGCCCACTCGCCGACTCCACTTCCTGCCAAGTTCAAAAACGCATCATGGCCGGGACGGCCATGCCTCGACTAGGTCTGCTTGGTGGCCACAACCTTCGCAAATCGCTCAAATTTGGAAATTCGAAACTCGAAATCCAAAACAATATCGAAATCTAAAGACTGAATTCCCGAAACGAGCCCTCACTCAGGCAGTTTTGGATTTTGGGCTTTGATCATTGGGATTTGTTTCGAATTTCGAATTTCGGGTTTAAGGCATATGCCCCGAACCTATCACCGGTCACCGACTTTGGGGGTATAAGGCGCTATCAATAGCGAGCAACCTCATACGCCCAGTGTGTAAAAAATTGTAGCGCCGACGTCTCGCCGGCATATAAGTCCTCGCATTTCAATGGGCCTTCTGCCGGCTGGAAGCCGGCGCTACGATTTTTTCGGAGCTTCTCACTTGCCACGGGCGGGACGCCCGTGCCACGCACCTGATGCAAATTTGACCGATTTGTGAACTTTCTGTCCACCAAGAGGACCTAGCGGCGCCGGATCTCGCGATACCACTTCGAATGGTGGGATGCCGCCCATTCTGACGTGACCCAACCCTGAGTCATGCCACGAAAGGCGCCCGGCACCGCGGCCGTACCCATATAGACGTGAATAATCAATCCGCCGATCGATACCACGGCTGCGATCGGGTGAATCAGGACAGAAATCTCGCGCAAGAGCCGCGGCATGATTTCCGGCCACCAGAGCACCAGGCCGGTCAGCAGAAGCAGGGAGCCGCTCGAGGCCTGCATCCAGAACAGCGCCTTCTGGCCGGCATTGAAGCGACCCGCCTCGGGGAGTCCGGACTCATCGTGGACGGCGTACCGGTGCGCCAGACGCAGCCAGCGCCGGTCATCGCCGTCGAGGCGCATCTGGCGGTTCCACCTTCGAAACATGACGGCGAAGAACAGCGCGAAAAGCACTCCGCCCCACGGGTGCCAGGCGCGAACGGTGGTCCCGCCGCCAAAGATCGCGCTCAGCCAGAACAACCGCGGAGACCAGAGAGCCAGCCCCGTGAGCGTCGCATAGAGAAAAGCGAGAGCGACAGCCCAGTGGACCGTCCGCTCGGCTGTGCTGAACCGGATGATCCTTGTTTCAGTCGATGCCGTCTGCCGGCTTGCCGGAGTCTTTAGGGCCATAACGGAGATAGTGCAGGAAAGCACCCAGAATGCCGCCGAGGAGCAACGCATTGCCGGCCCATTTCAGCGGGCCTTTCCAGAGCGCGACCGTCCAGGGGATCCGTGGATCCTTCGGCAGGCCGTACTTCTCCGGTTGATCGGCCTGCGCCAGAACGTAGATGACGTGCGTGCCGCCCACGCCTTCGGGGTTATAGATCCCTGCCTGGGGGCGCCCGTCCTCTTTCAGAGCGTCCACACGCGTCTCGGCCTTGCGAAGAAGGTCTTCGCGCGTGCCGAAGCTGAGGCAGTTCGTCGGGCAAGCCTTGATGCAGGCGGGCTCGAGTCCCACGGAGACGCGGTCTGTACAGAGGGTGCACTTGTGAACCTTCTTTGTGATTGGATTCAGCTTGGGCACGTCGAAAGGACAGCCGGTCATGCAATAGCCGCAGCCGATGCACTGGTCCTGATTGAAATCGACGATGCCGTTCGCGTTCTGGACGATGGCGCCGGGCGCGGGGCACGCGCGCAGGCAACCCGGATCGACGCAGTGCATGCACTGGTACTTGGCCATGAGCCACACCGGCTGCCCGTCCTGTTCGCTCTCGTTGAACTTGATCAGGTTCCAGAAGCTGTGCGTCAGATCGGGAAGGGTCTGGTAGGTCCCGGCAAAGTTACCGATGGTGAACTGCTGGTTGTTCCATTCCTGGCAGGCCACCTCGCACGCCTTGCAGCCGATACAGGTGGTGGTGTCGATCAGCTTGGCGACCGTGTGGCTCCGCGTCGTCGCGGCCGCGCCTCCGGGCGTCGCCGAAATTGCCTTGAGATCCGGGCCGGTTGTCATATCTTCTGCGAGTCCGTTCCGAAAATACTGAGTGGGGCAACCAGGTCCACTTGGTTGGACACACAGTTCACAAATCGGTCAAGTTTTGCAAGCATGGCCGGGACGGCCATGCCACGAAGCCATCGTGGCACGGGCGTCTCGCCCGTGAATGACTGGGCTCACTCACTATCAATAGCGAGCGATCCTCAACCTCTTTCCCTTTCCGTGCCGCTGCCAGGGACCACCGCGTGAATTTGGAGTCATATCTTCTCGATGTTCACCAGGAATCCCTTGTACTCCGGGGTCCCCGAGTTGGGGTCGAGCACCGAGGGGCTGAGGTTATTGACGAGCGGACCGGTGACGCGCCCGATGAAGCCCCAGTGTATCGGGAGCCCGATCTGGTAGACGGTTTGGTCTCCTACCCGGAGACCGCGCATGCGGCGCGTGACCATCGCCTTCCCTTCGACCGAACCGCGCGCCGAGCGGACACGCACCATGTCCCCGCTGCTGATGCCCTTTTCGCGCGCCAGCGCCTCGGGTATCTCGACGAAGAAATGGGGCTGCAGCTCGCTGTTGGCCGCGATGTTCTTCGTCCAGTAGTGAAAATGCTCCGTGAGCCGGTACGTCGTTCCGACGTACGGGAACTGTTCGGCGGAACCGAGCGGGTCGAGATCGCTGTGGAAGATTTTGGCGGTCGGATTATGGCTGACCTTGGGGTGCAGCAGGTTGGCGACCGGCGATTCGACGGGTTCGTAGTGTTCCGGGAAGGGACCCTCGACGAAGTCGGCAGCGTAGAGCTTGGCCACCCCCTCGGGGACCATGATGAAAGCGCCGAAGGCGTCCGGCGCCGCATCGGCCTTGTAGTCCGGCACGTCCCCCGACCAGACCCTTCCGTTCCAGCGCACGGGGGCGCGCGCTGGATCCCATGGTTTGCCGTCCGCGTCGGCCGAGGCCCGGTTGTACATGATGCGCCGGTTGGCCGGCCAGTTCCACGCCCAGTTGGGATAAAGCCCGAGGCCCGTGGGGTCCTCCTGCCCGCGCCGGGCCATCATGTTGCCGGCCTCGGTAAAAGATCCCGCATAGAGCCAGTTGCCGCAGGCGGTCGAGCCGCCGGACTCGAGGGCGCCGAAACCCGGCAGCTGCTTGCCCTCCGCGTCGCGCCCGTTGATCTCGCGGGCCACTTCGGCAAGTGAAGGAGACGCCGGATTCTCCCAGTTCCACGTCATGGAAAGGAGAGGCTCCGGCGCCGTCCCGCCCTCTTCCTGATACAGCTGGCGGATTTTCAGGAAGAGGCGCGCCATGATCTCCTGATCTCGCAGGGCCTGTCCCGGCGGGTCCAGGGCCGCGTACTTCCACTGAGCCCACCGCGAGGAGTTGACGAACGAGCCGTCTTTTTCGGCAAAGCAGGACGCGGGCAGAAGAAACACTTCGGTGTCGATCCGCGAGGGCTCGTGAGCGGACGCGTAATACTTTTCCGCCAGCTCGCGCGCTTTCCAGAAGGCGGCGGTCTCGGTCTCGAAACATTCGGCCACGACCAGCCACTTGAGCTTCGCAAGGGCGGCGAGCATCTTCGGGGTGTTCGGGCCGTTGGCCACAGGGTTCATGCCGAACGAGATCAGCCCTTCGATCTTCCCCGCGTACATCGCATCGAAGATGTAGCCCCACGAGTAGTTGTCGGACTCGCCGAGCTTGGGCAGGTAACCGTAGCCAAAGCCGTTCTCGCGGGTCGCGCTCCCGCCGTAGTAAGCCTTGAGCAGGCTGATCACGAACTTGGAGGTGTTTGCCCAGTAGTTCATGGAGTTGGGGCGGAGGGGCTTCGGCGTATTTTCCTTCAGGTACTCCGCAAGCGACTGCTGATGCGCGTGCGGAAGGCGCAGGTAACCCGGGAGCATGTTCCACGCTCCCATGTCGGTGGCTCCCTGAATGTTGGAATGGCCGCGCTGGGCATCGACACCGCCGCCCGGCATCCCGATGTTGCCGAGGATCAGCTGAAGCATGGCGGCCGTGTGAATCAACTGCACCGAGTGGCTGTGCTGCGTCCAGCCCAGCGCATAGAGGACGGTCCCCTGCCGGTCGGGCTTTCCCGTGGAGCACACGATCGCGGCGGCTTTTTCAAATTCCCGGGCCGTGCAGCCGCAGATCGCGGCCACGGTCTCGGGCGTGTAGCGCGCACAGTGCTTTTTCATCAGCTGGAAAACGCAGCGGGGGTGCTCCAGGGCCGGATCGACTTTCGCGTAGCCCGAGGCGTCGAGCTCATAGTCCCAGCTGGATTTGTCGTAGCTCTTCTTCTTCTCGTCCCAGCCGGAGAAGAGGCCTTCTGAAAATGAGAAGCCTTCCTTGATGAGGAAGGAAGCGTTGGTGTGCAGCTTGACGTACTCGCGCTGGTAGAGGTTATGTTCCAGGGCGTAATGTATGAGCCCCCCGAGGAAGGCGATGTCGGTCCCGGCGCGTATCGGCACATAGCAGTCCGAGACGGCGGCAGTGCGGTTGAAGCGAGGGTCGATGACGACCAGTTTTGCTTTGCGGTTTCTCTTGGCCTCGAAGACAAAACGGAAGCCGACCGGGTGATTCTCGGCGGGATTGCCGCCCATCACGAGGACCACGTCGGCATTGGCGACGTCGGTCCATCCGTTGGTCATGGCCCCGCGGCCGAACGTGGCGGCCAGACTGGCCACCGTCGGGCCGTGTCAAAGCCGGGCCTGGTTTTCGTAGGCCACGACGCCG
>QHZE01000398.1 GCA_003225335.1 Acidobacteriota bacterium | reverse complement strand
AAATCTTGCGCGGCGAACGTGATGAAACGCTCCTGGAAAGCGCGCGCTTCGGCATTGTGAAGCAAAGCATGCCCCTGCGAATCGTCTTCGCCCGCATCACCTTTTTGGACCGCACTCATAACGGCATCGGAAAAAGCCTCGCCTACCCTTACCATTCTGTCCGGCAGGCGAACCCTGCCATTCGGCACAGAACGAAACCGCAAAGTCCCTCTGTCCCTTTCGCTGATCCCGACGTAAAGAATGAGCTTGCCCGCTTCACAACACACACGCGCAAGACGCGCCTGCCGAACATTCGGTAAAGCTTCCAAACGACGCTCCAACTCCTTCACCGACTCGGGCAGCGCGTCCCCTTCTCGAATTTGGAGAGTCTGTCGCACCTGCTGCTCAGAAACGCTGCGCAAACCATAAAAGTCAATAATCCCGACCGGCGGAACCTGCCCGCTCGCTGAACCAAACGGCAGGACAAATAGAAATGTGGCGCAAACCAAGAGTGCGATCGTTCTGGTTATGGATGGTATTCCTTTCATTTTTCATTCCAATTATTGCTTCTGCCTCCGCCCGCCGGTGTTCATCGGCGGTTTCAAACTCTGGACTGCGCTTGCCCCATTCCTGGTCCATCAACCATGCCGCTCGGGCGAAACTTGTCCCGGGAAGCTCGTAGAAAAGCTGATCAGGGTACCCGCGAGGAGCACTGCGGCGGCGCCCACCACGTTGTAGTAAAGCCAGGAAATCGACGTGTTGTAAGCGACAAAGAACACCGCCGCCTCCCCGGCAAGCAGGCCCCAGAAGGCCCCGGCGCCGTTGGAGCGCCGCACCAGGAACGCAAGAAGGAAGACGCCCAGAATCGGCCCGTAAAAGTAAGACCCCACACGATTGACCGCTTCGATCAGCGATCCCAGCTTCCCCGCGAAACACGCCGCCGTCGTCGCAACAATTCCCCAGAAGAGTGTGGCAGCGCGCGAGGTCCAGAGATAGTGGCTGTCACTCGCTTCCTGTCTGAAGTAGCGCTTGTAGAAATCGATGATCGTAGCACTGGCCAGGGAGTTGATTTCCGAGGCGAAGCTGGACATGGCCGCAGCAAAAATGACCGCCAGCATGATGCCGAGGACGCCGGCGGGAGCATAGCGGAGGAGGAACGAGGGAAAGACGTAGTTCACCTCGGCGGAAGGCTCATTCCCCATCACCCTCCTGAGGAGATCCCTGTTCTTTCCTTTCAAGCTTTCCAGGGCGCCGTGAGCGGCAAGATAGCGTCTTTCCGCCTCCTTGATTAGATCCGGCTGTCCCGAAGCTCCGGCCCTTTCGAGCGCCAGAGCCGCATCACGCCGCTCTTTGAAGGCGGCGTCGTACTCCTGTTCCAACCCGGCATACTCCGCCGGCGCTTTGCTCACCAGAAGGTCATGGTAGGCCTGATTAAAGTTGAGAGGTGGCTTTTCGAATTGATAGAAGACGAACATCAAGACGCCGATCGAGAGAATCAGGAACTGCATCGGGATCTTGAGGAAAGCGCTGAAAATCAGGCTCATCCGGCTCTCCCGGAGCGACCGCCCTGCCAGATAGCGCTGCACCTGGCTCTGGTCGCACCCGAAATAGGACAGAAGCAGGAAAAAGCCGCCCAGCATGCCGGACAGAAGCGTGTAAGGCTTGTTCAGATCCAGAGACAGGTCTACAGTGGTCCATTTCCGGGTGACGCCCGCGATGTGGATTGCGTCTCCGAGAGAAACACCGCTTGGAAACTTCCGGACCAGGAGGCCGAGGGCCACAAAGATTCCGGCAAACATCAGTATCATCTGCTTCGCATCGATCATGATCACGGCCTTGTTGCCGCCGATAGCCGTATAGAGGATTGTGGAGAGGCCCATGACCAGGACCGTGGTGATTTCGCTCCAACCGAAGATCACCCCGAGCACGATAGCCGGGGCATAGAGCACGATACTCACCGAAAGCCCTCGGGACATCAGAAAGAGAAAGCTGGTGAGGCTTCGAGTCTTGGCGTCAAAGCGCCGTTCCAGGTATTCGTATGCGGTGAAGACGTTGGCCCGATAGAAAAAGGGGACAAAGGTCATGCACAGGACCACCATGACCACCGGCTGGGAAAAATAAAACTGGATAAAAGTCATTCCCGAACCGTAGGCCTGTCCCGTGGTCCCGATGTAGGTGATCGCGCTGGCCTGTGTCGCCATGACCGAGAGACCGACGGCCCACCAGCGCAAGGACTGCTTCCCCCGGAAGTAATCGTTGAGGTCCGCGTTTTTGCGCCCGTGGCGGAAGCCCTCCCGGATCACGTAGGCAAAGTAGAGAATCACGACAATCCAGTCGGCGGCGCGCATATGCTTCTTTATCGATTCAGCCGTAGGGTCATGACGTATAGGGCGAGAATGACAACGACCGTGTAGATCACTACCGTAGCGTAGACGCGCTGCCAGCTCCCCAGAAACGGCGGCGGCTCCTCCCGATCGACATCCTTTTCCTCATCCCGGGGATCTGGCTTCATGCGGGCAAATCATACCATTAACCCGAATGACGAATGTCGAGTGACGAATGAGGCTGGGCAAGCATTTGAAATTTCAAATTTGAAATTTGAAATGGCCATCCCAGCGGTGCATCCGCGTATTGTGACGGGATAACGACTTGGACAGGATAACGGGATAGATCTCAGGAGCTTCGCGGGATCGAGCAAATCCCGTCGGCTGTAACGAGAAGTGCGACTCGCTTCAGACGCCCTCTGATGAGATGCAGATGAGCAATCACGGCTCTTTTGGAGTGCGGCGACAAGTCTGACAAGTCGCCGCACTCCATGTCGGACGCAGCACCTGGAGGATCGCTACGAGCGGTTCCGGTTTAGAAGGAAGCGAAGGCCCAGGATTCAAGAAGGTCTGCCCGCGCTTTCTCATCGGATGCCACCATTCGGAAAACATCCTGGACTGATATCATCCCCAGCGAGAGCCCGGACTCATCGAGGACCAATAGGTGGTAGATATTGTTTTTTTCCATTAACCGGAGGCATTCCTCCAAGCCGTTCTCTCTTGTCACCGTGATCAGTTGCGTGGACATGATCTCGCGAACTCTGACCCAAGAAGGGCAAAGGTGCTCGGCGGCGATCTTGTCGGAAATGTCGCTCTGCGATATTACGCCCAGCGGACGGCCCTCTCCGTCGCAAATGGCCGTCGCGCGAACTTTCCGGTCGCGAAGATACTTGGCGGCCTGGTGTACCGTCGCGTCTTCGGGCAGCGCGTAAATATCTCTACGGTCACCGAGCAGGTCTCTTACAGTCTTCATAACACCCCCCATTGCAATCTATTGAAGCTTGGATCGCTGATCCACGTTCGTCGGGCCTGGTATGCCAGACATGCTGTCCACGTCCGCCTTAGTCTCTGACACTGTGACTGGCATAGGTCTAATGGTCTTACACCCTTTTGCCATCGTGGCGCAATTCCCAAGAGGGCCTAATCGATTTGCTTAATCCGATCGGACTATTTCTTCGGTAGCTTCAAATGGGCAGAGACTGCACAAAACGAAACCACAGATGAACACAGATCTGTGTTTATCTGTACCAACTAACCCGAAAATCCTTTGCTGGCAGGAAAGGATTTTTCTTCGCGAAATTCGCGCTCTTCGCGGCTTCGCGGTGAATCCTGGGCTGGACTTTCACCGCGAAGGCGCGAAGCACGCGAAGAAAACGCGAAGGACTTTAGTTTGGTTGCGGCTTTGCTGCTCTGTGTTCATCTGTGGTTTCGTTTATAGTTTTCAAGCGGGGGTATCCAGAACCTCGCGTACCTTGCGAGCCAGGGTGTCGTCGGTGAAGGGTTTCTGGAGGAAGCCGATGTCGCAATCGAGGATGCCGTGCTGCAGGACCTCATCATCCGTGTAGCCCGACATGTACAGCACCTTCACTTCGGGGCGCTCCGATAACAGGCGGTGTGCCACTTCACGGCCACTCATTACGGGCATCACCACATCGGTCAGGATCATGTGGATCGGCCCCACATACCGGCCGGAGATTCGCAGCGCCTCTTGTCCCTCTCGCGCCTCAAGGACTCTGTAGCCCTCTCGTTCGAGGACCCTGCGAGCCAGGATCGCCACCGAGCCCTCATCCTCAACCAGCAAGATCGTCTCTTTTCCACCGGCAGGTCCGGCGAGCACCTCACGGACCTTCGGGGTCATGACGGCTTGCTCGACTCTGGGAAAGAAGATCTTGCACGATGTGCCCAGGCCGAGCTTGCTGTCTACCCAGATGTATCCGCCACTTTGCTTGACAATACCGTAAACAGTGGACATTCCCAGTCCGGTTCCCTTGCCCTGTTCTTTGGTCGTGAAAAAAGGCTCGAAGATCTGTCCGAGCGTTGCCTCGTCCATTCCGCAACCCGTATCCGTCACATCCAGCATCACGTAGGCTCCGGGTTGCGATCCTACGTGCAAGCGGGTGTACGACTTGTCCAGATCCACGTTGGCGGTTCGAATTGTGAGCCTCCCCCCTTTAGGCATGGCATCGCGGGAATTGACCGCCAGATTCATGACAATCTGCTCGATCTGGCCTTTGTCTGCGCGTAACCGGCCCAGGTCCGGCTCGGGGATCAGGCTCAGCTCAATATCCTCGCCGATCAGCGGCCGGAGCATCTTCTGAAGATCCTCCATTACTATGTCGAGGTCGAGCACTTCAGGCTTGAGCACCTGCTTCCGGCTGAAGGCCAGGAGTTGCCGGGTTAGTGCCGCCGCACGTTCGCCTGCCGATTTGATCGCCTCCAGCTCGGCGCAATTTGGGCTATCGGGTCCCAGCTTCTTCGCCAAAATATGGGTATAGCCGAGGACGACGGTCATCAGATTGTTGAAGTCGTGAGCTATTCCACCCGATAGCCTTCCCACAGCTTCCATCTTCTGTGCCTGCCGGAGCTGCGCTTCCAGACCCTTGCGCTGGCTCACGTCGCGACCTATGCCTTCCACCTCGACCGGCTTCCCCCGCTCGTATCGCGGCCGTACGCCGATCTCCACCGCCACCCTGTTGCCGTTCTTTGTCAGGAACTCCAGTTCAAAGATCCGCGGGACTTCCTTTCCCGCCGCGATGTCCTCCAACACCTTCTCGACCGCCCCGCAGTGCTCCGGCGGGAGAACCTGAACAATGTTCATGGCAAGAGCTTCCGCGCGTGTGTATCCCGAGATGTCTTCCCCGGTTCTATTAATCGAGGTGAGGTTCCCATGGAGATCCATTGTGAAGATCATGTCGTCGGCGTTTTCGAACAGTTCACGGTACCGTTCCTCGCTGTCGCGAAGAGCCTCCTCGGCCCGTTTGCGCTCGGTGATGTCTTCACATGATCCTTCGAAATAGAGAACAGTCCCATGCGGATCGCGAACGACGCGCGCGTTTTCGGACACCCAGATAGGGCTACCGTCCTTCCGGCGGATTTGATTCTCAAATCGCCGGATGACCCCGCGTTGTTCAAGCAACCTCCTGAACTGCCCGCGGCGCTCGGGTCGCACGTAGAGCTGGCGCTCTATGTCGGTCACGCAGGACATTAAATCTTCGGGCCCGTCATAGCCGCACATCCGTGCCATCGCAGGGTTCACTGTAATGAACTGTCCACCCGGAGAAGTTTGAAAAATACCTTCCACGGCTTCCTCGAACATCCTGCGGTACTTCTCCTCAGCCCGGGCACGCGCCTCCTCGGCACGCTTCTGACCGGTAACGTCCTGGATGATGGCGAGGAGGCACTCCTCTCCTTCGAGATAGATCAACTCGACAGAGATACGCGCGTTCAGAATCTCGCCCGATTTCGTGCGAACTTTGGTTTCGTCATCCCGAATCGCCCCCTGCGCGCGCACGGCTTCGACCATCTGCGCGAGACGTCCGGGAGAATCGTAAATACCGAGACCCAGGGATGTGTGGCCGATGAGCTCTTCCCTGCTGTAGCCCAGCAAGCGAACGAAATTATCGTTGACGTCGAGAAAGACCCCTTCGCCAAGCGTGCTGATGCTGATGGCAGCGGGGCCTGCATGAAACACCTTGCGGAATCTATCTTCCGACAGGCGTAAATTTTCCTTCGCCCGTCCATTGTGCGTGCTTTTCCGCCTGTCCTTCTTGCGGACAGGAATTCTCTTTTTCATCGTTCTCCGCGCTATCTTTTCCGGGCTGGGGATGCCTCAGAAAACACGACAAGCCTACTAGGCTCTATCGGAAGATTGTTTGAAGGCAATAGGCGGCCTTCGTCCTGGCGTCGCTGCTTCCTTTCGCGCCGAACCTGCGCAGCGCAGTGGTGACCAACAAGAAACACTACCACCGATGAACACAGATGAACACAGATCTGTTTCATCTGTGGTTTCAAATTACCGGCCTTCGAATAACTGGCAGACATCCCGATACGAATCCAGGTCTCCGATAGCGTGGCGCGGCTCATCAAAAAAGAAGGCATGGACGGCGTTTCGCCGTACCAGCCATTCGATGAAATAGCCGGGAGCGTCCGCATTATTCCCTTGATCGAGGTACTCTCCAAGGAGCCGGAGACTCGCCCGCAAGAGGCCGTAAAACGGGGGACAGGCATAGATCGAGCGCGGCTCTCGCGGCTTCTCCTCGAACCTCGTCACGCGCCAGTTTTCATCTACTTCGGCCACGCCGGTCCTCGCGAGTTTCGATCGGTCACGCTGAATGTGGACCGCGATGCAGTCGGTTCCCGTCTGATGAAAGAAGTCGACAAATTTGGCGAAACCAAAGTGGAAGATATTGTCGGCGCCCATCACCAGAAGATCGGAGTCAACCGCACCCTGCGCAAGAGCGAAACGGATGTCCGCCACGGCGCCGAGGCGACCCTCGTTACAGGTCGTCCCATCGTCCAGGATCTGGACACGTGCCCGATCCGGCAGCCGCCGCTGCCAGTCGCGGAAGGGGCCGAGGAACTTGTGGTTTGTGACCACGATGACGTTCTCGACCTCGCGCACCTGGCGGATGCCTTCCAGGAGGTAATCCAGAATCGGCTTGCCGGCTACGGGAAGCAGGGCCTTGGGCCGGTCGAATGTCAGGGGATACATGCGTGTCGCATAGCCGGCGGCAAGAATCAGTGCCTTCATAGCCATCCGGCGCCATCCGCCGTGCCGCAAAAGTGAACGGAGAATGCGTCCGCCGTGTCAGGGTGCTCTCGGGGGTAGCGCTCGAAAACCTTTGAGGCGATTTCGTCGCGAGCGTTCGCGTCAACGAGCGCCACGCAGCAGCCGCGAAAGCCGCCGCCGCTGAAGCGAGCGCCGTGGACACCGGGAGTGCCGGCGAGAAGCCGGTACAATGTTATGAGATGCGGGTCTCCGCATTCATAATTTCCTATGGAGCTCTCTCCCGACTGGTTCATGAGACTCCCAAATTCCGGCAGATCGCCTCGGCGCCAGGCATCGACCGCGCGGGGCACGCGTCGGCACTCTTCAAAGTAGTGGGTTGCGCGCTTTCGGAGCTTTGCCGGCAAGGCGTCGAGGTGTGCCTCGAACACCTCTTCCGGGACTTGCCGCAGCACGGCGGTTTCACCCGCGGAGAGACCGGCGAGCCTCAGAAGCTCTCTCGCCGCCTCCTTGCATTCCGCGACCCTCCGGTTGTATTCCGTGTTCACCAAGGAGCGTGACAATCCCGAGTAGACAATTCCGATTTCTGCCGGCGGCGCCTCAGGCGCGAACCGGACGTTTTCGTACTCGCCCGATTTGCAGTCCAGCCAGAGCAGCTGCCCCTTGCGGCTCAAAAGGATGACGGACTGATCCAGGACCCCATTGTCCAGTCCGATGTACTGGTTTTCGATGCATTGATCGAGAACAATATTCTCCGCGCTGGAAAGCTCTAGCCCGTTGGCCCGTTCCAGAGCAAGGAGATAGCAAACACCGGCTGCCGCCGACGAGCTCAAGCCGCCGATCGGCAGGTCGCCCGTGATGATCCCGTCAATTCCGTTCCGGATCTCGTGCTCACGGCGGAGCGCCAGTGCCGCGCCGCGCGCGTAGTTCCCCCAGTCGCCGGGAACCATCGGTGGAATTCCGGCCAGGCCGAAGTCGACCTGACCCGGGAAATTCAGACTTCGGAGCCGAAACAGGCCATCTCGGTTTGGAGTGTAGGCAAGGTGGACGCCGGCGTCGAGAGCCAGGCCCGTTACCAAGCCGAGCTGGTGATCGACATGCGCGCCGATGGGGCAGATGCGGCATGGAGCCGAGACGACCTGTACGTCCTCGCGGGCCGATCCGAAAACCGCGCGGTGCCTGTCAACAAGATCTTGA
>QHZE01000397.1 GCA_003225335.1 Acidobacteriota bacterium | reverse complement strand
GCGGAGAGAGGGGGCGCAATTTTTTCCGTCAAATGACAAATGAACAATGACAGTCAGAAGTCCGGACAACGAACTGCGATTTGTCATTTTTCATTGGTCACTGGTCATTTGTCATTATTTGCCCAATCTCTCTCCGCGTACTTCGCCTCTCTGCGGTGAGGCTTTTTGGTTGCGGCTGGGCTGCACTCTGCGGATCCGCCGCAGAAATCGAGTCGCACTTTTAATTGCACCCGGAGAGAGGGCTTCCATTGCCCGCTGAGGGGGATGGCTGGTATTTATATGCTCAAGATGGACGGCGGGGCCGTCTTGTTGTGCGGGTCGGTGTTCGCCTTTTTCCTGAATGTTCAGGCCCAGTCGTTGCGTGACGCGGCACGGCTGGATGCAGAAGGAAAGTGCGACGAAGCGGAACGATACTATCTTGCGGCTTTGGCCCAGGGCTCCCCATCCCCGGCTCTCCTCAACAATGCCGGGAACCACTATCTCGTCTGTGGCGAGACAGCCAAGGCCCAGGCCTATTTCGAAAAACTGCTCCAGATTAATCCGCTTCATCCCAATGCCAATCTGCAGCTGGCCCGTATTGCCGCCGAACAAAAACAGGGCAAGAAAGCCCTGGAATACCTGTCCCGGGTAAAACAGTCTGATCCGCCAGTTTTGCTGCTGCGGGCCGAGGCCTTGCACTGGGCCGGAGAGACTCCTGCTTCCGTGGCGTTAATCGACAGTGTGGGGAAAACGGCCCAAGGCGACCCTCGCCTGCTTTTCCTGCTGGGTCTCTCCTGCGCCCGTCTTGCTCTCTACGACCGGGCGGAGGCCGCATTCAACGATGCGCTTACCCAACTACCCGGGGATTTCGACATTCTTTTTAATCTCGGCCGGGCTGCAGCGCGCGCCCGGCATTATGATCGCGCCCAGAGGGCTCTGGAGGCCGCCCTGAAGATCCGTCCAGGGGACGTGGACTTGCTGCTGGAACTGGGAAGGGTCTCGGCCGCGCGCCAGGACTATATCCGGGCCTTCTTCGTGCTGGCCCAGGCCCGCCAGAAGGCTCCCGGGCGCGTCGATATCTTGCTGATGCTCTCGCGGGCTGCCCAAGACGCCGGCTACTATGAAGATTCGGCCACAGCCTACGATGAGTATCTACGACTGCGGCCGGGCGACGATGCCGCGCGCCGGGATCGGGCCCTGGCCTGTGGTCACATGGAATCACGCCGGGAAGAAGCCCGCAAAGAACTGGCATGGTATCTGGGAAAACATCCGGACGATCCTCTTGGGCACTACGTTTTCGCGCGAGTCTTCTGGTGGAATGAGCCAGAGCAGTCTCTGGCCCATTTATCGGAGGCCGTCCGCATGGCCCCTGATTCTATCTCGATCCGCTTCTCCCGGGCCTGGATGCTGCAGCGGCTGGGCCAGATGGCCGAATCGTTGCCGGACCTGGAGGCCGCCCACCGGCTGGAGCCGGAAAATATTCGCATTCTGGACCTGATGGGCTTGGCCCGCCTTGCCTTGGAGCAGCCGGCCGAGTCGGAAAAGGTCTTGCGTCAGGCCCTGGCCAAAGCGCCGGAGGATCCCGAAGTCGTAATGCACATGGGACGAGCTCTGATGGCCCTGGGACGTGAAGAAGAAGCCCAGGTATTTATGGAGAAGTATCAAAAAATCCGTCCGCAAGGTCTCCCAAAAGTCCGAAAGCCATTCGGGATGATCGAATTGGCAACGCTCACAGCGCCGGAACAGAGAGGACGACAGATTGAGCGCTTCCGCCTGGACGCGCGAGAGCATCCTGAGCGTCCGGACTACCAGCTCCATCTCGCTAGCCTCCTCCTGGCAGACGGGCAGAAAGAGGATGCCCTCCGCGAATTTCGTGTGTTGCTCGGGCTGAATGCAACCAGCCGGATTTGGGAGGAGGCAGGATCCGTCCTGCTGAGTTCAAAGGAGTATGCGCTGGCGCGGGAATTCCTGCAGCGCGCGGCAGCGGAAAGACCCTCGGCACGTTTGGATCTGGCGGCCGCCCTCTTCTCCGCGGACGGACCGGAGCCGGCTCTCCAATTTCTGGAAAAGATTCCTTCGGCGGAAATGACCGGAGATGGACTGCTCCTCAAAGCCACCCTTCTCGATGCCGCGGGGCGGAAGTCCGAGGCGGAAAAAATGCTCGATCAGGGGCTCCGTCAGACCTCCACCAGCCCCCGCGTGGTGCAGCAGGCTGTCTTGCTGCTCCTGCACCTTGACAGAAAAGCGGATGGTCTGGATTTGCTGGAAAAGGCGATCCAGGCAAATCCGCAAGATACGGACCTGCCGCTGACGAAAGCCATCGTGCTGGGGCTGATGGAGCGGTACGCCGCCGCGGAGAAAACACTCCGGGAAATCGAGTTGCGCCGGCCTGAGTGGGACCGGGCCTACCTGGCTCACGGCTTGTTGCTGGAACGATCCGCCCGGCCGGGCGAAGCCCGGCTGACACTTCAGGCCGCGGTAGCGCTGGGATCGCGGGATCCCGGTTTGCGATGTGCCCTGGCGCGATTGACGGGCGCCCCCAGTTCCAGCCCTGAATGCCGCTGCCTGACAGGGCTGGAGCAGCTGCTTATCTCCACCTGTCCGACACAGCCTTAAGGAAAAGTGAGGGTGCAATTAGGTTAATTCGTGGAATTCGTGGCGGTTTTTACTGGCCACCAATTCCACGGCGCAACGGAGCGGTAACCAACAAAATAAAACCTTCGCGGTCCCCTCGCGCACTTAGCGCCTTCGCGGTGAAACTGAGCCCGAATTAACCGCCAAGACGCGAAGAGCGCAAAGGGCCGCCAAGAATTTTGCTGAAAAAAGCAAAGATTTCTGGAACTGTATTACGAATTTCACGAAAACGATCACCGCGGTTTGGGTGTCATTCTGTTTGAAATACAATCTTTCACAGCCTCTCCGGCCGCGTTGCTTGACTCGCACTTCTTGTAATTGCACCGGGCCATTGCTTTTGAATCCCTATTGTCGCGCCATCCTCTTTGCTGTCGCCGCTTTTGCGTCAGCCGTCCGGCTTCCGCTTTTTGCGGGCCGGACCGGGGAAGGCCCGCGGCGCCCCCATTTCGCCGATGTGGCCCCCCGCTCACGCATCAACTATTTCACAAACAACAATTACACGGGCCGGAAATACTTTCAGCAGCCGATGTGCGGCGGCATAGCCATACTGGACTACGACAACGACGGCAGGATGGACCTCTACTTCACCAATGGCGCCAAGCTGCCGGAACTTAAGAAAGAGGATGCATCCTTTTATAACTGCCTGTTGCGCAATCAGGGGGACGGCACCTTCAGGGATGTGACGCCTGAGGCGGGGCTCACCGGGTCGCAATTGGATTTTTGTTATGGGGCTGCCGCCGGGGATTTCGACAATGATGGATACACGGACCTCTTTGTTTGCGGTACGAGGAGGAACACGCTCTATCGCAACCAGGGAAATGGCTCTTTTGTCGATGTGACAGCCCAGTCTGGATTAGATAAGCAGCCCCTGAACACCCTGAGCATACAGGGAGCATGGTTCGATTACGACAACGACGGTCTACTGGACCTGGTTTTGTCGAATTACACCCTCTGGACTCCAGAGCTCGACCAGCGATGCTCCAAGGACAACGAGGAGATCTATTGCCACCCTAAAATCTATGTCCGAGTTCCCCATCGGCTCTACCACAACCTGGGCGACGGCCGGTTCGAGGATGTCACGGAGAAGTCCGGATTCAGCAAGTCACCCGGCAAGGGGATGGGCATTGGGATCGCCGACTTCAATGACGACGGATGGACGGATGTCTTCATCGCCAATGACACCGAACCCAATTTTCTTTACTTGAACCAGCGCAATGGCACATTCAAAGAGGTCGGCCTGCTGTACGGCGTGGCGTACAACGACGAGGGGGCAACCGTTTCGGCAATGGGCTGTGACGTGAAGGATTATGATAACGACGGTTGGGTGGATGTCTTCTACAACAACCTGATGGGACAAATCTGGGCCTTGTTCCGCAACCAGCGCGGGAAATCATTTCAGTATGTCTCGCCCGCCACGAAGATCCTGTTGATGAGCGGATCACGATCGGGATGGAGCAACGGGTTCATCGACTACAACAACGACGGATGGAAGGATCTGTTCTCCGCTAACGGTGATGTTGACAACCTCAGTCCCGGTTCGCAGCAGCACGACACGATCTTCGAAAACAGGGATGGAAAGGACTTCCTCGACGTGTCACGGGAAATGGGCAGCGATTTCCTGCGGGTCGGTTTCCAGCGGGGATCGGCGTTTGCGGACCTGAACAACGATGGGTTCATGGATATTGTCGTGACCTCGCTGAATCAGAAGCCGCGGATTTTGCTGAACTCCGCGGACAATGGAAACCACTGGCTCCTGCTTCGTCTCACGGGGCACAAAAGCAATCGGGATGCGATCGGCGCTAAAATCAAGGTCACCACGCCATCCGGACGAACACTCTATAATCACGTGACGGTCAGCGTCGGCTTCATGTCCTCCAGCGACCGCCGCGTGCACTTCGGATTAGGCCAGGAAACTGGCGTTGCCTCCATCGAGCTGCGGTGGCCGAGCGGCGTTGTTCAGACTCTCACAGATGTGCGCGCCGATCGGATCCTCCACGTGGAAGAGCCGCATTAGGGATCGCGCAAGGGACCCGCGGCCACCATTTTGTTCCGCGACTCCCGCACCAATGGATACCCTTTGTCCCGCCAGCCGTCAAAGCCTCCAGCCAGAGGACGCACCCGCTGGATCCCCTTTTTCCTGAGTTGCAGCGCCGCCCGGGCGCTGGTTGCCTCGTTGGGTCAAGTACAATACAGGACCACCTCGCGGTCACGCGGAATCTCGTGCTCCCTCTGCTCGAGCTCCTCCGGAAGGATGCGGAGCGCACTGGGCAAGACCGTATGATCGATCAGAGACTCCAGAGGGTGGCGCAGGTCGACGATCACCACTTGCTCTCCCGCATTGATCCGCTTCAGGAGCTCTTCCGGCTCGATCCGTTCCATCGAGATTTCCCGAATGAACTTCTGCCGCTGCCGACGCTTGAAAGCGATATAGCCCGCGGGTATGACCACGAGGAGCGCCAACCCCAGCAGCCATTTGAACCGTCCCAGGAATAGCGCAACGTCTTCGAGCTCTCCTCGAAAGAGGTATCCTAATCCCAGGAACGTGCCACACCAGAGAATGGATCCCAGGAAATCGAAAAACAGGAACCTCGGCAGGCTCACCGCTCCGCTCCCTGCCAATGGCGCCGCCACAGCATTCAGCCCTGGAACAAACTTGGTTACCAACAGGCTCTTCGGTCCGTATTTCCCAATCGTGTTGCTGGTGCGCCGCACACAAGAATCCGGCTCCAGTGAGATCCGGCATATGAAGTTCAGCACCCTTCCGCCACCGCGCCGGCCCATGTGAAACCAGAACAAGTCGCTGAGCATACACGCGGTCACCCCCACTGCCAGCGCGGTTCCCAATTGGAACACCCCTCTCCCGGCCAGCGCTCCCGCGGCAAGCAGCACGGGTGCCGCGGGGAGCGGGAAGCCGAACTGCTCCGCCAACACCCAAGCCAGCAGCAGCATGTACCCATACTCTGTCAGAAATTGGATCATGTGTTCCACCATCCGCCTCCTTCGCGAGGAAGTTCGAGTCGAGTACGCCCGAGCCACTGTTTGCGGCATCAACGCTACAAGCCCCCTACTGCCAGCCGCCCCCCAGAGCCTTGTAGAGTTGGACGACGCTAAGTAACTCGTTCCGTCTGATCTGCGTCAGGGTCAGCTCCGCCTGAAACTGATCCCGATCGGCGTCGAGGGCATTCAGCAGCGTGTCCACTCCGCCCCGATACCTCACATAGGCCAGGCGCGTGCGGTCCTGCAGGGCCGCCACCAGCAACTCCTGCTGTTCACGGCTTTCGCGCACCCTTTGATGGGCGACCAGCGCGTTGGAGACCTCGGTGAAGCCAGCCTGAATCGCCTTCTCGTACTGGATCAGCGCACTTTGCCGCAGCGCTTCTGCGAGCCTCACGTTCGATCTGATGCGGCCAGCGGTAAAGATCGGCTGAGTGACTTTCGGGGTGAAGTTCCACACGCCGCTGGTTCCGCCGAACAGACTTGACAGTTGCGTGCTCTGTCCGCCGAGGAATCCGGTCAGGCTGACCTGCGGGAAATAGGCGGCCTTCGCCACGCCGATCTCGGCATTGGCCGCGATCAAATTCTGCTCCGCTGTGCGGATATCCGGCCGCCGCTCCAGCAGCGCCGAAGGCAAACCGGTGGGCACGCGCGGTGGCAGCTCCTGCTCGGTCAGGCTCCGCCCGCGGATCACTGCGCCGGGATTCTTCCCGAGCAGCAGGCTGATCTGGTTCTCGGTCTGCTCGATCTGTTGCTGGAGGGCGGGAATAGTTGCCGCGGCGGTGTATACCAGCTGTTCGGCCTGGCGCAGGTCGAGAAGCGTTGCGACCCCGCCGGCCTGACGGGACTTGATAACAGCGAGTGATTGCTGGCGCACCTCAAGCGTGCGTTTGGAGATTTCCAATTCGGAGTCCAGCTCGCGCAGGCTGAAGTACTCGGTTGCCACATCGCTCACCAGCGTCGTAACCACCGCCTTGCGGTTTTCTTCCGCCCCCAGCAGACTGGCGCGGGCCGCTTCAGTGGCCCGCCGCAATCGCCCCCAGATGTCCAGCTCGAACGAGAGTAGGTTGAGCGTTGCATCCCCGAAGGTGCGAGTTTGCGAGGGCACGAACGATGCCGGCAGCGGCGATTGGCCGTTCCTGGAGATGCGGATGGTCGACACATCGGCGCCGGCAGCCAGGTTCGGGAATTGGTCAGACCGTGTGATGCCCAGGTTGGCGCGTGCCGCCTCAACACGTGTGACCGCGTCGCGGAGGTCATAGTTTTGAGCCAGTGCCGTCCGGATCAGTTCTTGCAGCTTTTCATCGCGGAAGACGTCCCACCACTTGAGATCGGCCAGGGATGCCGCTTCCGGCGCCGGCAGCGGCGCGGGCGCGCGAAACGTTTGAGGCGTTTCGACCGCGGGGCGGCGGTAATTCGGCCCGACTGCGCAGCCGGCCATTAAACCGGCGGCCAAGGCAACGCCGATCCATGGCCTCACCCGACTTGGGGCCTGCTGCCGTTTCCTTCCGTCCATGAGCCGGTGATTCATTTCAGTCCCCCTCCGCCGGCGCGGACCTCTGCGGCAAAGCCGCCGGCGCTCGCTCTTTGCCGGCGCCCGAGAGCTTCTCCATCACATAAAAGAACGCCGGAATGAAGAACCTGCCGATAAAGGTGTCCACCACCATGCCTCCGATGACCGCGGTGCCCATGATCTGGCGCGCCACCGCGCCCGCTCCGGACGCCGTCCACAGCGGCACGCAGCCGAGGATGAAGGCGAAAGACGTCATCAGGAGCGGCCGCAGACGGAGCCGGGCCCCTGCGAGCGCCGCGTCAAACAACGGCTTGCCCTTTTCGTATTCGTCCTTGGCGAACTCGACGATCAGAATTGAGTTCTTGGCGGCCAGGCCGATCAGCATCACCAGGCCGATCTGTGAATACACGTCATTCTCGATTTGCACCATGTAGCCCGGCAAGAAGGCGCTGAGCACGACCCGGCGGAGCCACAAGAACGCGAATGCGCCGAAGACGGCGACCGGCGTGCTCAGGAGCACGCTGAACGGCAGCGACCAGCTTTCATAGAGCGCCGCCAGGATCAGGAAAACGAACAGCAGTGAGAACCCGAAGATCACGGAGGCCGGCACGCCTTGCTGAGCCTTCTTTTCTTGAAACGATATCCCCAGGTAGTCGTAACCCATTTCACGCGGCATCGTCTGTGCAAAGACCTCTTCCAGAGCCGCCATCGCCTGTGCGGAGCTGTAGCCTGGAGCAGCGCTGCCATTGATCTGTGCCGAGCGGTAAAGGTTGTAGCGCATGGTGAACTCAGGCCCGAGTCGCGACTCGAATCTCGTCAGCGCAGAAAGGGGCACCATCTCCCCGTTTCTGTTCCGCACGTAGAACTGCCCGACGTTTTCGGCTCTCGTCCGGTACTCGCCTTCTGCCTCGATGTAGACCTGCCATTGCCGGCCAAAACGGTTGAAATAGTTGATGAACAGCCCGCCCATGAAAGCCTGGATCGTCTTGTAGACATCGTTGATGGCTACGCCCTGTTTAATCGCTTTGTCCCGGTCCACTTGGACGAATTGCTGCGGCACGCTCGGAAGGAATGTCTCAACGTCCTTGCCGGCGCGGTCCTCCAGAACGAACGTAAATCCGCCGGAAGTGCCGACTCCTGGGATCGCCGGCGGCGAAAAGCTGAAAGCAATTCCCTCCGGAAGCTTGCTCAGTTCCCGGTTCAGGCGCTGCTTGATCTCCTGCAACTGCTCTTCCCTCGTCTTGCGCTCATCCCATGGCTTCAGAGTCACGAAAAAGAAGGCGTTGTAACTGGTCCGCACGAAGCTGAGCAGGCTGAAACCGATGACACTGGTGGTATATTCGACCCCAGGCGTTTGGGCCATGATCTTTTCGATCTGCTTACAAACCGCGTCAGTGCGCTGGAAGGAAGCTGCGTTGGGAAGCTGGAGATTGAGATAGACGTAGCCTTGATCTTCATCGGGCAAGAAGCTCGACGGCACTTTACCGGCAAAGAAAGCAGCCGCGCCGCAGAAGGCCACCACCATAAGCATAGCGACGGCGCTCTTGCGAATCAGCCAGCCGCATGTGCGGACATAACTATTTGTTTCCCCTTCAAGAAAGTGGTTGAACCAATCGAAAAACCTTCCCAGGGGACCGCTCCTCTCCTCCCTAGGCCGAAGCATCAGAGCGGCGAGCGCCGGGCTGAGGGTCAGGGCGTTGAAGGCCGAGAGGATCACCGAAATCGCGATGGTCATGGCGAATTGCTGGTAGAGCCTTCCAGTGATGCCCGGTATGAAAACCGTGGGCACGAACACCGCCGACAGAACCAGCGCGATGCCGATAACCGGGCCGGAAATCTCTTCCATCGCCTTCAAGGCCGCGGCTTTGGGCGCCAGGCCGGCCTCGATGTGGCGCTCCACAGCTTCGACCACGACGATGGCATCGTCTACCACCAGGCCGATGGCCAGCACCAGACCAAATAGAGAAAGCGTGTTAATGGAGAAACCGAAAAGCGGGAAGAACACAAACGTGCCGACCAGCGAGACCGGCACGGCAAGCATCGGAATCAGCGTGGCGCGCCAGCCTTGCAGGAAGAGGTAGACCACAAAAATCACCAGGGCCAGCGCGATCACCAGGGTCAGGACGATCTCCTTGATGCCTTCGGTCACGGCCCGCGTTGTGTCAAGCGATATGACGTAGTCGACATCCTGCGGAAAGCGCTGCTTCGCCTCGGCCAGCACTTTCTTGACGCCCGCGGCCGCATCGACCGCATTGGAACCGGGTAACTGGTAAACCGCGATGATGGCGCTCGGCTTCCCGTTCAAGCGGCCTGCGACGCTGTAGTCCTGACTGCCGAGCTCGACGCGGGCCACGTCCTTGACCCGTACGGTCCCGCCATCCGGCGTCTCGCGGACTACGATTTGCCCGAATTCCTCCGGCGAAGTGAGGCGGCCTTGCGCGCGGACGGAGTAGGTGTATTCCTGCCCCTTCGGCGTGGGCTCACCCCCAACCTGTCCCGCCGGGTTCACGGTGTTCTGCGCCTGGATGGCGCTTACGATTTCAGGGACAGTGATGGCCAGCTTGGCCAATTGGTCGGGCCTGACCCAGAGCCGCATGGCGTACTGGCCCGCGCCGAAAACCTGGACATTGCCGATACCGGGCACGCGTGTGAGCTGGTCGTTGAGGTTGATGTAAGCGTAGTTGGCCAGGAACCGCGCGTCGTAGGCGCCGTTTGGCGAGTACAGGCCGATCAGCATGAGCGGAGCAGTCACCGATTTCCGGAGCGTGATCCCGTAGTTCGTAACCTCGGCCGGGAGCTGAGAGGCAGCCTGAGTCTCGCGGATCTGAGTGAGGATCAGATCGTTGTTCGGGTCCGTCTTCACGTCGAAGTTCACCACCAGGGTCATCCCCCCGTTGGCCGTGGCGTTCAAGGAATACATGTAGTTCATGTTGTCCACGCCGCTCATCTGCTGTTCGATGGGAGTGGCAACCGACTGCTCGATCGTCTGTGCGTCCGCGCCGACATAGGTGGCCAGCACCTGAACTTCCGGGGGTGCAATGCTGGGGAATTGAGCCACTGGCAGGCCGACAATGGTGATCGCGCCCACGATCACCAGCAGGATGGAGATCACCATCGCAACGATGGGCCGGTTGATGAAAAATTCCGACATACGCGCTACCTTCCCTTCATCTCCGCCGCAAAAGGCCTCGGGTTCACCTGCATGCCTGGACGAACCTTCTGCACACCTTCGGCGACAACCCGCTCTCCGGGTTTTAGCCCTTCCTCAATGATCCATATGGCGCCGACGCGATCGCCAGGCTTGACGGTCCGGATGTCGATCTTGTTCTCGGCGTCCACGACGGCAACCTGATAGCTGCCTTGCAGCTCCGTGACCGCCCGCTGCGGCACTAACAAGGCGCCCATCATCGTTCTGATCGATCCGCGGATCTTGGCATATCCTCCTGGGCGCAGAAGGTTTCCCGGATTGGGAAACACGGCGGCGATCTGGATCGCGCCTGTGTTCTGATTCACCTGCCGGTCCGCGAAGTAAACCCTCCCGGCGTGCGGATACGTTGTTCCGTCGGCCAGGATGAGATCGAGCTGCAACTGCCGTCTCGCGGCCTCCACGGTAGCCTCGCTCGGGAACCGCCGGTGGAAGTCGAGGTATTCCGATTCGCTGGCCGTGAAATACACCTTGATGGGATCGACTGTCGAAACCGTGGTCACCGGTCCGCTGTTCGGGCTGACCAGCGCGCCGACCTGCTGCCGGGCCACCCCGGCGACGCCGTCGATGGGCGAAGTGAGGCGAGTAAAACCCAAGTTGAGACGGGCTGTTTCGACGGCCGCCTGGGCCGTCTGGGCCGCAGCACTGGCCGCCTGGATCTGAGCCCTCGCCGTTTCGACGCCGGCCTTGGCCGCCTGGACCTGAGCCTTGGCGGCCAGGTTGTTCTGTACCGCGTTGTCGAGATCCTGCTGGGTGATGGCTTGCTGCTTCATGAGCGGGGCGTAGCGGTCTTCATCGAGCTGGGCTCTCACCTGATTTGCCTGGGCCAGGGCAACCTGTGCTTCGGACTGCTGGAGCTGCGCCTTTGCTTGCGCTAATTGTCCGTTGGCTTGCGCGAGCTGCCCCAGGGCCTGATCGAGCGCCGCTTGAAACGGGCGCGGATCGATCTCAAACAGCAACTGGTCCTTCTTGACAGGTGAGCCTTCGGTGTAGTCCTGCTTGAGCAGGTAGCCCGACACTTGCGCCTTGATGTCGGCGTTCACCATCCCATCCAGGGTACCGATCCATTCGCTGTAAATGGGGACGTCTTTCTGCTCGACCTGCGCCACCTCGACGCCGGGCGAGTTTGCAGGCGCACCGGTCGGCGTGGCCTTCGAGCAGCCGGCGGCAAGAAGCAAAGCCGTAGCGGTCAGGCAAAGCGTTGCCCGTACCACAAACCTGTGTTTCAACAGAGTAGTCACTTTCACCTCCGATAATTGCGAAGCTGCCCGTGAATGGAGGCTAGAGGCTACAGCACATTCTACCTTGAGCACAACTGTGAAAGTCCGGGGAGCAGCGGAAGGAGAGAAGCTTCCCAGGCAACGGAACTCCGTTCGGCGGCCATTGGCCGGGCGCGCCTGGACCAGGAAGATGCCTCTTCCCCGGCCAATGGCCCGCATGGGCCAACTTGGCACCCGCATGGAAAGGAATGACTTAACTTAAGGCCCGAAGGCGGGCAGTGACGTAGCCCTGAGCCGGCGAAACGGCGGAACTCGCCCGAGAAAGTGGCCTGCGCGAAAATCTCAAGGCATCGATCGCCGGTTCGATG
>QHZE01000745.1 GCA_003225335.1 Acidobacteriota bacterium | reverse complement strand
AGTGGAAAATCATGGTGTACATCTCTGCCGACGGCCTGCTCGCCAACTTCGCGGTGGAATCGCTGAAACAGCTCAAGCGTGCCGGGGGGAACGGCGTTGTTGTGGTGGCTGAGGTCAACACAGATGGCATCATTCCGGCCAAGCGATATCTTTTTGACAAACTCGGAGATATCAGCCCTCTTGCGGATAGCGAGACGGAGCCGCCTGAAGTGCCACCAAAGGTCGGGACTCCAGATCCGGAGGATCTCAGGCGCTTCATTGACGCCGCCGTGGGGAAAGACCCACAGGCCGAACGTCATGCTCTCTTTTTGTGGGGCCACGGGCCGGAGTTGTTGTCGGATGAAGACCCGAAATCTGTAGCAGAGGACGAGAGTAAGAAGAAAAACTCCGACAAGCCGACAACATATCTCACTCTCTCGAAGCTGAGGGAGGCACTCAGTGAGACGCAGTTAGCGAAACAAGAAAAAAAGAAGATCGACATCCTGGGACTGGATGCCTGCTCGATGAGCATGGCTGAGCTTGCAAGCGAGCTTGGGGACTATGTTCAGTTTATGGTTGCCTCGCAGGACGATGTGCCCGATATGAGTTTTCCATACGAGGCCATACTGCCGCGTCTGAGGGATCTGGCTAACCCGGAAGCAGCAAGCAAAATGATTCCGGAGGTGTATCGGAAGGCCTATCGCGACTATATCGCCAATCCCAGAACTGGCGTCAGGGCGATCACCATGTCAGCCATTGACCTAGACAAAAACAAAATGGACCGCCTCATGAAACTACTGACCACGCTCGCCGGCCTTCTCCTGGAGTTGAGCAAGAGAGAAGAGGCACGCGGCGAGATTCTCACGGCTCGTCAGAAGTCCCAGGGCTTTGTGTTCGGTCTTTTCGTGGATCTCGTTGACCTTTGCCAGCGACTCAGGGAGAGCAAGATCTACAGCGCTGAGCTGAAGGATACGTGTGCAAAGATTCAGGAGGTCATCAACGACAGGAAAGAGGCGATCATCGCGAACGAAGTGCATGTGGAAACCGGCGATGGCGCGCCACCGGACGGCGAAGTCGCTGGAGGCGGTCTTTCCATCTATTTCCCATATCGCATTCCTGATGACACGGAAAAATTGCAGGAATTGCGTGCAAAGGGCAGCAAGGATCATCCCACAAAGGAACGAACCCAGAGGATTCACGAACTGGAACGAGACTTTGCTGAGCTGAAAAAGGTTTGGGTTGAAACCGGCTGGACCAAGTTCATCCAGGAGGGATGGTCGTCCATTTTGGCTAACGAGGCAAAGCGACAACACTTCGCGCTGGACGAGGTCTATTCTGCACAACAGTGCGCGCAGAACCTCGGTTCGTTGGGACCTGATCAGGAACAACGTCGAGAATACGAAGCGAAACAACGGGCAACCGCGAGACCAATCCCTCGCGAGGAAACAGCAGCATGAACCGAGTGAGCGATGCGGGCTGCGGTCTACTTTGCGTTGCTGGCTCAGGTGCTCATCCTGCACCCGGCGTCGCTGTGCACTCAGACTACAGCCCTGAGCATTTCAGATCTTCACGCTGATAGCCAGCAGGGCAACAGGGTTGGACCGGAGCACTCGTCTGCGAGGGAGCGTGGTCCAGACGCGCTACGGCGAAGGGCAGAAGCGGCTTTTCAGAGGGCAACTTCCTATGAACAAGCGGCTGGTGCTTACCTGCAAGCTGGTGATATCTACGCCACCCTCAGCCGATATGAGAAGGCGCGCGCGTCTTACAGCGAAGCCCTCAGGGGGCAAGATCCAGAAAAGCGATGCAAAGCGTTGAGCCGCATTGCGCGCACATATGCGGCCACTGGGCCGTTCTCGCTGGTTGATCGTTACTCCAAAGAGGCGCTTGATTCGTGCCGAAATCTAAGTGAACTAGCACAAGCCGAAGCCCTGGAAGCTCGCGGAGAAGCCTTGTTGGAATTGGCCGGGGAACGCGCGCAGAGCGAGTACTTCTTTCGCCAGGCCCGGGAGCTCTTCGTGCGGGGACGGGACAAAAACGGAGAGGCTCGAACCCTGCTGGCGCTGGCCCATATCGGCCTTTTCTCTGGCGACAGGCAGGCACAAGGCCTGGAGTCAGCCGAGCAGGCGTTGCAATTGTGGTCCTCGACAGGAAACCCCTATGGAATTGCCCGGATGCGTTCCTATCTGGGGACATTCGCTATCACAGAGGGGCAATTCGAAACCGCGCAATGCAATTACCGCCTTTCCAGACCAGTGTTTCAGGTTTTGGGCAATAAGGACGTAAAAGCGAGCGTACTGAATAGCCTGGGATATGTAAACCGCGAGACCGGGGACTGGCAGTAATCACTGGAATACTATCAGCAGGCTAGAGCTATCTTTGCGAGCGTGCGCGACATGGTCGGGGAAATGGAAGCGATCAGAGGTGTGGGAAAGGACCTGTCCATGACGGGAAATTACAAATCGCTGCTGCCGCTTTACCGACAGAACTTGCGCTTGGCGCGTCAATCGGGTGACCCAGTGGCCATAGCGGGTTCGCTAGCCGACTTGGCACATGCTTACGAAGCCACAAGCCAGTACATTCAAGCAGAAGCGTTCTACCGCCGCTCTCTGGAACATTACCGTGCAGCCCACCACCTCTATGGCGAGGCCGACATTCTAATCGGCATAGGGCGCCTACAGACAAAGCTTGGCAGCTACTTCGAAGCCATTACTTCCTTAGAAAGCGCAAATGCCTTGCAGCAACAGTTGGGCGAAATTGAAGGGGTTGCCATAGTCCAATACGAACTGGCCCGCACCTATCTGCGCCTGAACCGCTTGGAGGAAGCAAAATCCGCCATCGAAAAGACGATCGACATTGTCGAAAAGCAAAGGATCTCAATCTCTCATTTCGAGTCGCGGGCGTCCTACTTCGCGGCCGTACACTCCTACTACGCCGTTTACATAGATATACTGATGCGGCTCGATCAAAAGGAGCCGGGCCGCTGTATCGCTGAAAAAGCGTTCGACGCGTCTGAGCGGAGCAGAGCGCGATCTTTGCTGGACCTGCTCACGACCGCCAGCCAGGACGCGCCGTGTGAGGAACTTCTAGTAAAACAGTTGCACCCTCGATCGCAGCCGGAAATTGCAACAGCCAGGCAGGCCGCAGACCCGCCGCCTCCGACTCTGACTCTTAAAGAAGTGCAGGCCGAGATTGAACCCGGGGATACAGTCCTGCTGGAATATTCGCTCGGAGACAAGAAGAGTTATGTGTGGGCGGTCGAGCATGGCCAAGTCGCGGTACATGAGCTGCCGCAATCGGAACGAATCAGAAAGTTGGTGGAGAGTTTCCGGCAGACGCTCGTCCCACCTCGGTTGAGAGCGGGAGAGAACGCAAGCGATTACCAATCGAGAGTTCGCAGGCAGGAACAATCATACAGAGCATATGCCCGCCAACTGTCACGAGTGCTGTTTGGCCCCGTCGCGCTGACCGGAGCAAAGCGCGTGCTGATAGTTCCTGACGGGTCGCTGCAATATGTGCCGTTTGCTGCGCTCCCCATTCCTCAGTCTGGACCAGGCGAACAGCTTCTCGTCAGCCGTTACGAAGTA
>QHZE01000754.1:2500-6895 GCA_003225335.1 Acidobacteriota bacterium | reverse complement strand
GCAATATCCGGGCTGCCGCCCTTGAACGCAGCGACAACGCGGAGGCCGGGGACATACTGAGGATTAGACGGATCATTGAAGATCTTGGTGAATGCAACGCAGTGCGATGTGTCGAGGCCGATGATCCCTACTCGAATCGGACTACCCGAATCCTGCTGGCCGAAACCACTCGCGGCGAAGAGCAAGGCGAACGCAAGCATACTGGTAGCAAGGTGCAAATAGCGCAGGATGGATTTGCGCATCATTCCCTCCTCGGAATAGCGTTTGGGCCGCGCATAGAGATTGCCTTCTTTTTCCGGCGCAGCCATTCAAAGGCAACAGTCATTCCGGAGAAGCATACACTCCCTGAGTCAAGCCCCCAACCACGCCGCTCCTTCGCCGTGTCCCGGGCCGGAGGCCGAGTGGGCGCGCCATATGGGGATGTACTCCCGCCAAGTCAATTGATAGTCAGCAGAGATATGTCTGGCGCGCGTCACAGATGTTTCCTAAGGTTTCGGTTGAAAGCGATTTTGACTTGGCACAGATTCCCTAATCTCACCGCAGACCATGAAAATTTCCCTTGACAAGTATTCCTGAATGGCTGTAATACAGCATGACAGAGAGGCAGCCTTGGAAAAGGACATAATAACGCCACTCAAGCAGGATAGGCTTTCCCACGGGGTCTTTGCACAGTTGTGCGACCTGATTCGTAATGGCCACTTTCAAAGTGGTGACCGCTTGCCCAGCGAAAAAGAACTGTGCGAAATGTTTCAGGTAAGCCGTACCACGGTTCGCAGCGGACTTCAGAGCCTCGGTGCCTTGGGATTGGTTGACTCGCGCGATGGAAGTGGCACGTTCGTGACGAAGCGATCACCGGAATCGGTAGGTAAAACCCTGGGCGTAGTGCTGTTTCACGGTGTCGAAGATATCGAGGAGATCTACGAGGGTCGGCGCGTCATCGAGAGTTGGACTGCCTACTTGGCCGCCAACCGAAGGACCGAAGATGAGCTTCAATCGCTTGAAAAGTTCGTCAACCAGCAGAGCGAAGAAGTGCAGCGGGGTGAGAGCGGGGTTGATACCGATTTCCAATTTCATCTGCAGATCGGGAAGTCCGCCCGGAACGAAGTGGTTCTCCGCATCCTTTATTCGATGATTACCCTCATTTTCAAAGTTCTGGATCCTTCCAAGCGGCCAGCCAGAGACCTCACACAGGCGGTGGAACAACACTGGGGCATCCTGGAGTCGCTTAGGGAGAAGGATGCCTTTTCGGCCATGAGCCGGATGTACGAACACGTAAGCAGTGGGATACAACGTGGCTCCGCCACGGGCTTTCCCATCGAAATCAAGCACAGCTAGTAACACGGATAATACCGGGTTTTTTCTTTCGGTCAGGGCAGGTTTCAGTAAAACGCAACTTGAGCGAGGAGGCCGGCGATGAGACGTGCAGGCGGGCCGTATCAGCTAATCTTGAAGTGTTGGCTTTTGGCTTGGTTATTGGGAGTCACGGGATTAGTGCCTGCGATGGCGCAGGTGGAGACAACATCGAGGATCAGCGGCATCGTTAAGGATCCGATGGGGGGTGTCATCCCCCGGGCGTCGGTCGTCGTCAGGAATCAAAACACCGGAGGTCTTCGTGAGGCGACCACGGATGCAACCGGTTACTATTCCGTAGTATCGCTGCAGCCGGGAACCTACACTGTGACTGTTGTGAAAGATGGCTTCAAGAAGGCCGAAGTTGCCGGTCAGGTGCTCGAAGTGGCGTCACCTGCCAAATTGGATTTGACGCTGGAGTTGGGAACCGTGAGCCAGACCATCAAGGTGTCCGGGGCGGGCGCGGAACTGATCACCACCACCACCTCGGAGGTCTCTGGAACCATCAACCAGACGCTCTTGAATGAGATTCCCTTCAAGCGGCAGAACTTCTTTCAGGTACTGGCACGGGAGAGCAAACCCAAGCGGGGAACTGTGTAGGGGGAAACCGCGACAGCGGGGCAAACGTCTCGATTGATGGCTCGAATGTGCAAAGCTCGGTCTACCAACAAACCACCCAATTGCAAGCGCCGGCCAGCATCCTAGAAGTTAAGGTTGAGGGTGGCAATATGAACGCCGAGTTCGGCAGCGGTGTTACGGCCATCAACGTAATCACCAAGAGTGGGACCAACCGCTACCACGGAGAACTCCATGAGTTCATTCGCAACAACCATTTGGATGCGGCCACCTTCTTCACGAATTTGCAGGGGGCCAAGCTGCCCAAATATCGACAGAATTCGTTTGGCGCCGCCTTCGGAGGTCCCATCAAGAAGGACAAGCTGATGTTTTTCGCCAACTATGAGGGCATGCGGGTGCGCGAGAGTACCGCAGGCTACGAAGGTGTGCCCCCCGCTAGCGTTTTTAACGGAGATTTTAACGATCCCAGTATCGCGGCCACAATTTACAACCCTTTCAAATATGACCCCGTCACCGGCCTCCGGCAACCCTTTCCGGGTAACAAAATACCGTTAGGTCCAACCACCCTCTGTGCTCCACGGCCAACCTGTATCGACCCCGTATCCATGGCCTTTCTCCAAAAGTGGGTGGCGAGGCCCAACGCCATAATTGACGGCGAACCCGTGGTTACGGGCAACATTAGGAACGTCCTGAATTCGAACCAGTACAACGTCCGAATGGATTTCCTGAAGAGCACCACAGCCACGATCTATGGGCGTTATACCCACTCGGATTCGCCCCAAACCAATCTTGGCATTCAATCCCTGGAAGGCCAGGAGAATCCCTATTCTTCTCAGAATGTTGCCCTCCACTGGACACAGGTGCTCAAGCCGACCCTGGTGAATGACTTCATGGTCAGCTACACACGGCCTGGCTGGGCTCTTACACGCCTTACGAACAATGGTGATGTGGCCCAGCAGATCGGCGTGAAAAACACGAGCGGGTTCCCGGGCGGCGCAACGTTTGAAGGGCCGTACGATTACAACTTGAATCTCCCCAGCGAATATCTCTTGCACGCGGCCGAGAATAACTATCAAGCGAAAGACGACCTGAGCTATGTCCGTGGGCGGCACACGCTGAAGTTCGGAATGGAAGCGCGACAAAAACGCTTGTATTACAACACCAGCGACTATGACACGGGAGACTTTGAGTTTGACAATGTCTTTTCCCAGGCCTGTCCACAGGGAAACGGTACCTGTGCATCTCTCATCGGCAACCCGGGCGGCAATATGATGGCGGATGTCCTGATGGGTACAACGATCGAGTCGCTGCTGATCATCTCGCCCGTGTACGATGGCTATCAAACGTATTACGGTGGGTATGCCCAGGACTCCTGGCGTGCCAGCTCGAGGCTAACTCTGAACTTTGGCCTGCGTTATGAATACTGGCACCCCTGGTTGGTTCCGCGCAACACGACGGCGCAATGGGACGGCAAAAACGGTAATGTCGTCTATCCACTCAAGAACCCTCTCGATTACCTGGATAATTCGAAATGTTTGGGAGAGTGTGCACCTCTCAATCCCGGCGTGCCTCGCGAGGGATATCGAACCGGCAACCTGGACTTCGCGCCGCGCTTAGGCTTGGCCTATCAAATCACCCCGAAGACGGTGTTCCGAGCTGCAGGCGGATACAGGTTCCTTCTGTCTTTGTGGGCGATATGTTTCCTCCGGCGCCTCCCACGGGTATTCCCCAGCCCAATACTGGGGCATCCTTCCGGGTCATTTCACCCTACATGCCCACGGCGGCGGTCTACCAATGGTCCGCCAGCGTGCAAAGGAGCTTTAGCTCATTTTGGACCCTGGAAGCCGACTACCTGGGCTCCCATACCATCCATGAGTATATGTTCATGGACCTCAATTCCGCGTACTTGCCCACCGGCCAGTATGCGGGGATGAGTCTCGCGCAGCGCCGCTTCTTCCCTCAGTGGGGGCGGATCGGAAGTTGGATTCCCATAGGCTGGGCCAAGTATGACGCCTTGATCGTCAGTCTAAGGGACCGGGAGTGGCACGGTCTGACCCTGATCTCTAATTTCACCTGGGCCAAAGGCCTAGCCTCTAGTAACATGCGAACCAGCGACATCGGCATCACTGACCTCTTAAATCCTTACGGTGTGTCTGGGGAAGCCCAGTGGGTGCCGGAGAAGAGCTTGATAACGGGGTACAGCTACACCTTGCCCTTTGGGCGGGGAAAGGAGCTAGCGAGCTCCGTGGGTCCCGTCATGAACAAAGTGCTGAGTGGCTGGACGGCCAGCGGCATAACAACTTTTTCGACCGGAAGTCCCCAGCCTGTGTACGGCAGAGACCTGACCGGGGTGGCGCTTTCCCGGGGCTACCCAGACCGTATTTGTGACCCGCGAAAAAATTTCAACCAAACCCGGCTGGAGTGGTTCAACACCTCGTGCTTTGTCAATGCCCCCTTTGGTACTTGGCC
>QHZE01000754.1:0-2311 GCA_003225335.1 Acidobacteriota bacterium | reverse complement strand
GGAGCCATCCGGGGGCAGAAGCCGAGCGACTCGGCTCCTTTGGCCCATCGCCCCCCAATTCAAGGCGACATCAATGATCCCATTATTACTTCTCGCCGTTAGTCTTCACACCAACTTTGAAGCCGGAAGTTTGGGGAAGGTCGAACCGATCTCGGCCACGCATTTTCGCTGCGCGGTAAAAGGTGAGGTGGATCAGAAAGGGAGAAACCGCCAGGCGAGTTGGTACTATTTCCGTCTCGACGGCGCCGCGGGGCGGGAAATCACCCTGGATTTCGTCGACCTTCTGGGCGAATACAATTTCAGCAGCGGCGAGCTGTCAATTAAAAAAACTACCCGACCTGCCTTCAGTTATGACAATAAAACCTGGCAGTTCTTCGGTGATCAGGAAGTTCAATGGGACAACCTGACAACTAGCCTCCGCCTGCGTTTCACACCTCTAAAAAACCGCATGTGGATTGCGCACGTGCCCCCTTACACCACCCGCGATCTCGCGCGCCTGTTGGCCGCTTCTGGCGGCAGCCCCTATCTTCATGCAGAAGTCGTCGGCAAGACGGTTGAGGGGAGGGACATGATCCTGCTCACGGTCACCAACCCCTCCGTGTCGGATGCGAATAAGAAAGTCTTATGGCTGATGGCCCGGCAGCATGCCTGGGAAGCCAGCACCTCCTGGGTGGCTGAAGGCGCGCTTCGCTTCTTGCTTTCCTCCGACCCGAAGGCTGGCCGTATTCGCAACGAGGCCGTCTTCAAGATCTTTCCCATGGCCGATCCTGATGGTGTAGCCCGCGGCGGCGTCCGATTCAACGTCCATGGTTTCGATTTGAATCGAAATTGGGACGCTGTCGATCCGAAGCTGATGCCTGAAATCGCAGCACAACACAAGGCCATGCTGGATTGGATCGCTGGAGGACGGCGAATTGATCTGTTCCTCACCATGCACAACACCGATGGAGAGTACTTGGCGGGACCTCTCTCTGCTGGCAGTCCACAGGTTCAAGAGTCAGTAAAGCGCTTTTTCGAGCTTCTGGTCGCAAATACATCGTTCAACGGACCACTGCGCGACGCCGGTCTTTCTACCACACCCGTTATGCCAGGCCGGATGACCGTGAACCAGGGGTTGTTTCACGACTTCAAGATTCCTGCTATGGGGATGGAGCAGACTGTCGTATTCGATTCAAAGCTTGGGCGTATTCCCACCGCTGAGGACCATCTGGCCTTCGGCGCCGGCTTGGTCAGATGCATGTGGGCGGCGGTCACCGACGCTCATCCATGAGTTCTCGACGGGAGGGGAGTGGCTGCGAACTCTCGCAATCCTTCCCTGTACTACTAACAACCAAAATGTTTGCGTCTGGCACAAATTTTCTTGGTGCTGTTTGGTTGCGGCTCTGCCGCGCTGTGCTCTCCCGATTCTTTTGTGCGCGGCCGTCCTGACTACCTAACCTAGCTGGGCGCTTGCCGAAGGGATCATAATGAATTTCCCATATCGGAGGTTTGCCACGCTCCTCGAAACTCTCTGCCGGTGGAGCATTCAAAAGCGCGTGTTGTCCATCGTTCTGGCAGTGGTCACGGCCACCATCGCGCTGCGCATACATACACTCCTCGCACAGGAACCGCAGTATGACCTTCTCATTGTCGGCGGGCACATCATCGATGGCAGCGGAAGCCCGTGGTTTGAGGGCAGCGTAGCTGTAAAAGACGGTAAGATCGCGGACGTGGGACGGCTGGTCAATGCCACGGCCAGCCGGGTGATCGATGCGAAGGGGTTGGTGGTCGCTCCCGGTTTTATTGACCTGCACAGCCATTCGGATCGCACTCTGCTGGCCGACGGGAAAGCGCAGAGCAAGATTCGTCAAGGCGTGACCACCGAGATTCTGGGCGAGGACCACTCCGCCGCACCGGTTCCACCCGGTGCGGGAAAAAACCTGAAACAGTACGGATTGATCCGTGACTGGACGACGCTGGGCGAGTACTTTGCGCGCCTCGAGCGCCAGGGTATCTCCGTGAACATCGCTTCCTACGTGGGCAGCGGGCAAGTACGCGAAGTCGTGCTGGGTGAGGCCAACCGCGCACCGAATCCGGCCGAGCTTGAGAAAATGAAGTCGCTGGTGGATCAGGCGATGCGCGAGGGCGCGATCGGGCTCGCCTCCGGATTGATCTACCTGCCCAACGCTTACGCCCAAACCGATGAGCTGATTGAGTTGGCCAAGGTGGCCGCGAAGTACGGTGGGATTTACACCACGCATATGCGGGGCGAGGGCGCCCACTGGAAGAAATCCGTCGATGAAGTTATTGAGATCAGCGAAAAAGCCGGACT
>QHZE01000753.1 GCA_003225335.1 Acidobacteriota bacterium | reverse complement strand
CGGTCATCACGGCCGCCGCATGGTGCCGGCAGACGTTGAAGAAGGCACGCAGCCGGCTGTCGGCGCCGCGCACGACGAGGACTGGCTCCCGAGCCAGCTCGTCGGTGACGTACTGCCCAGGCTGCGCCACTTGCTCGACGCGGCCGGCCCTCTGCCACGACCGGCCAAACACGGTCCGAGTCTCCAAGTCGGCGACGCGCGGGTCGACATACCACTCCGACGGGATGGTCCAGGCTCGATCGAGCGGGGCGTTGGGGTCATACGAGTCCACGATCCGGCTAAGCGGGGACGGCATAGACGGTCTCACGACGGCAAGCGGAGGCCTCGCCGCCTCCCGGGCTGGGGGTGCGGTACCGATCGGCACAGGGGCTCGACCTCCTCGATAGTTGTCACCGCGCGGAATCATAAGACTCGCCAACTTCAGGGGTCAAGTGGCAAAGGTGTCAAGGCAGGGTCTCGGCAAAGTAGCAATCTCTTGAAAATGACAAATGATCAATGACCAATGAGCAATGACAAATTCCCGATGGGCACGACGGCGCACTCTATTTGTCATTTGTCATCGGTCATTGATCATTTAGAGCTCGGGTCGGTCTCGGGGTCTCTGAGCGCCAAGTGGCCAAGAACCTGCAAAGACTTTGCCGTTGCCGTATTCACGAAGCTTTTTCCCTTGACCCCTTTGCCCCTTGACCCCTTCTCCTTGTCCAGGAGTTCTGTTAGACTCGTTTCAACCTGGCGCTCAATTTACCGGAAGATTCGTTAAGCAGGAGGAATCGATGAGGCAACTTATGAGGTGTCGCGTCATCCTCGTCACCGCGGCCTTGCTCGGCGTCACAGCGGGCGCGGCCGCCCAAACGCTGGGCGAGATCACGGGAGTGGTCCGCGACAGCAGCGGCGCCGTTATCCCCGGCGCGACCGTCGCGGTGACGAACCCCGCTACCAATGCCACGCGCACGGCCATGAGCAACGAAGCGGGCGTCTACCACTTTCCCGCACTGCAGCCCGGTACGTACACTATCAAGGTCGAGATGGCGGGCTTCCGGACCATAACCCAGACCGGCGTCGAGCTCCAGGTGCAGCAGTCGGCACGCCTCGATTTCAGCCTGCAGGTGGGGCAGGTGACGGCGACGATCGAGGTCTCGGGCACTGCCGCCCTGATCGCGTCCGAAAACGCGACCGTCGGCACTGTCATCGAGAACAAGCGCATCGTCGACCTGCCGCTCAACGGGCGCAACTTCCTGCAACTCGTCTCACTGAGCTCAAACGTGAGCTCTGGCTTTCAGAGCGCGGGTCAAGCCGGGTCCAGACAGGGGGGGACCCGCTCGACCCAGAACATCTCGGTTGCCGGGCAGCGGAGCATGTTCAACCGCTTCACGCTCGACGGGGTCGAGAACACCGATGTGAACTTCAACACCTACGTGATCCTGCCGTCGGTCGACGCGCTGCAGGAGTTCAAGGTGCAGTCCGGAATTTTTCCGGCCGAGTTCGGGCGGGCGACGAGCCAGATCAACGTCTCGACCAAGCCGGGGACGAACCAGTTCCATGGCGCGCTCTTCGAGTTCCACCGCAACGACAAGTTAGACGCGCTCCAGTACGGCTTCACCGCGGTACCGCCGCGGAAGCAGCCTTTCAAGTGGAATCAGTACGGCTTCACTCTGGGCGGCCCTGTCTGGATTCCTCAGTTGTTCCACGGCCGTGACAAGCTCTTCTTCATGTCGAACTTCGAGGGGTTCCGCGAGCGACGGACCGGTCTCGGGCTTTTCTCCGTCCCCTCGGCTGCGATGCGCGACGGGAACTTCGGCGAGATTCCACTCCCGATCTACGACCCGCTCGACCGCTCGACTCCGTTTGCCGGCAACGTCATTCCGAAGAGCCGGATCCATCCGACTTCGCAGAGGCTCCTGGAGTTCTACCCGGCGCCGAACACAAACACCGGGAGCCTGGTCAGCAACTACCAGAACTCGCAAAACCGGCAGACCGACAAAGACCAGTTCATCCAGCGCGTCGATTTCGTCGAGAGCGCCCGCTCGAGCTGGTTCGGCCGCTACAGTTATGCTGACGAAGTGGCGATCGCGCCCGCTCTTTACCTCAACGGGACGAAGTTGCTCACGAATGTCAAGCAAGCGATGCTGAGCAATACGCGAGTCTTTTCCCCGGCGATGGTCAACGAGTTCCGGGCCGGCTACAACTACTTCTTCAACAGCCTGGGGCGCGAGCTGGCCACCGAGCGCGACGTCGTTTCGGAGCTGAAGATCCCCGGAGTCTCGCTCGGGCCCCCGATCGCCTGACTTCTCCTGGGCGCGCGGCAAGCATTCGTTCCGGATGGGCTTCGAGATCCGCAACGACAGGTACAATCAGGTCGGCAACCAGTTTGCCCGCGGCGCGTTCCTGTTCGAGGCGAACGCGACCAAGAGCCTGACGGATACGAAGTCGGGCCACGCCTTCGCCGACTTCCTGCTCGGCTACTGCAAGCGCTGCGAGGCGTCCGTGGCGCTCGCGGAGGCGCACTTCCGGGCCACGAGCCAGTACTGGTATGTGGACGACACTTGGAAGATTCACCCAAAGGTGACGCTAAACGCCGGACTGCGCTACGAGTTCAGCCCGACGTGGTTTGACACCAACGGCACGCTCGTCAACGCCCATATCCCGGCCTACGACACCACGCCCCACGTCGCAGACCTGAACCGCCACCCGACGCTCGTCCGGATCGGGAGCGGCGACTTCTACCAGAACATCCTGCTGCGCTTCAACCCCAACATCAAGGTGGCGCGCGACGGACGTCTGGGCGAGAAGCTGGTCAAGGACGACCGGAACGATTTTGCGCCGCGGCTCGGGATCGCCTGGAGTCCGACCTCGAAGTGGGTCGTCCGGCTCGGGGCCGGAATGTTTTACTCGCAGGACACGGGCAACCCGCGCTTCGACATGGCGCGCAACCTGGCCGGCCGGCGCCGCGACGAGGCGACCCCGACCGACATCGGTCTCAACTGGAACGCGCCATTCCGCAACCTTGGGGGCACGGTTCAGATCAACAACCCGTATGTTCTGGCCAACATCAACGGCCGGCGCACCCCGTACTCGTTTCAGTACCTGCTCAACGTGCAGCGCGAGCTGGGCCGCAACACGGCGCTCGAGGTCGGCTACATCGGCTCGGCGAGCCGCAAGCTCGAGTCGATGCGTGCCTTCAACGAGTCGATCCCGGGCGCGGACGGCAAGGTGCTCGATCGCGCTCCCTACCCGGAGTTCGGCCGGATCCAGGAGGTTGATGGCAGCGGCAAAGCCAGCTACAACTCCCTCGGGGCGAAACTCCAGCGCCGTTTCTCGGCGGGCCTGACCTATCTCGTCGGCTACACGTGGTCGCGCTCTATCGATACGGCCAGCGCGATCCGCAACCACGGCGGCGACACGCTCTTCCCCCAGAACAGCTACAACCTGCGCGCGGAGAAGGCACTTTCAGGCTTCGACACCGCGCACCGGGCGGTCACCTCCGTTCTCTACGAGATCCCTGTCGGAAGGGGGCGGCAGTTCCTTAACCGCGGCGGCCTGGCCGACGCCTTCTTGGGCGGTTGGCAGCTCGGCTCGATCCTGACACTGCAGACCGGCTTTCCGGTCACCGTGACGTCCGGAGTCGACCGGTCGAACATCGGGGCCGGCTTCGACCGGCCA
>QHZE01000752.1 GCA_003225335.1 Acidobacteriota bacterium | reverse complement strand
CGGCGGTGGCGACACGACGCTGGACCGAAGCACTGTGAGCGGCAATTTCGCCGTGGGCGGCGCCGGCAGCGACAGCAGCAGTGGCGGTTCGGGTGAGGGCGGCGGCATCGCCGTCGATTTTGACTTCGTCACAGTAGACACCAGCACCGTGAGCGGCAACACCTCGAGCGGTGGGGCCGGGAACGGCAGCGGTGGCGCCGGTTCGTCCCACGGTGGCGGTATCTTCAACCAGTCTTTTGCGGCGTTGTTCAACTGCACCATTGCTACCAACGTTGTTCCCACCGGCTTCACGGGAGACGGCGGCGGGATTTATAACATCAACCTTCTGGAACTCAAGAACACTATTGTCGTCGCGAACACAGCAACGGTTGACTTCTTCAATAAACCTTATGATCCGAATGTGCCGGCTGACCCGTCTGGCTCTGTTTACTCAGATGGCTTCAACCTGATTGGCAAGACGAACGGACTCGATTCCGTAGGCGGACCGTTTGACCCCGCGAGTGATTGGTTGAACAGGAGCGCCACAGAGGTTAACCTCGGTCCACTGCAGGACAACGGCGGGCCGACCTTCACACACGCGCTGCTCTGCGCCAGTTTCGCCATCGACAAGGGCGACAACACGAATTCTTGGGGTCCGGCCACCGACCAGCGCGGCTTTCCGCGTCCGGAGATCGTTGGCGGCTTGATTGACATCGGCGCGTACGAGGCGAGGAAGAACACGCCACCCACCATCACCAATGTTCTTTCCCTCGTCACGATGACCTGCGCTTCACCAAGTTGCAGCGCGACCATTTCGGTGAACGTCGCCGATGCCGATGGCGATCCGTTGTCCGTGGTGTGGACCGTGGACGGGAAGATCTCTCAAACCACTTCCGTGACTGGCGGTGGACCGGTGAGCTTCACCGGTTCCTACTTCTTGGGCGCCCACGATGTCACCATCACGGTCACCGATCCCAGCATGTGCCGGGCGACCTGGTTGACGACAGTTATCATGAATGCCGAGCCGACACCGTGCCCGGCGGGCGTGTTCAGCTACAGCGTCAGCGGCGGGGTCGGCACCATCGACAACAATGGTGACCTGAACATCAGGTACGACCAGTTTCCGGCGCCCAACGACAACAGCTACGGCCTCAACTCCATCGGCTGGTCGAATGGGCACACGTTCGGTAACCTGAGCGGCAGCGACAAGGCCGGCTTCCAGCTTCGCGATCCCAATGGGGTGGTGAGGCTCGAGTTCTACATCGACACCCTGAGTGCGACGGCGGTTACGGCGGCCACTCCGTCGGGTTACAAGTCGCTCGGCCCGTTCGGCGGTGACGGCAGGATCGTCGTCGGAACGCTCACACCGGCCGATATTGCTTTTGACCACTCGCTCGCCAGGAACCTGAACAACACGGGGTACTGCAGGATAAAGGTCGTGAACTCCGTCAACTACGCGGACTGCACGACCGGCGGTATCAACCTCCTGGTCAATTCGCCACCGACCGACGCGAACCATGCGACCTACGTGATCTCCAACTCGGCGCTGCTCAAGTGGGACTTCCACAACACGTTCTTCGTGACGATCAAGAAGGCGAAGCTCGACAGCCTCGGCTTCGTCAAGGAGACGTGGAAGGTGGAGCCCGACCTGGTCGCGCTGCACAACTCACCGGCAAAGCGCTGCCCGGCGACGACCGTTGTCGGGGCCTCGTGCAGCCTGACCATCGGCACCCAAAAGATCAGCTCCAAGACTGTCCAGATCGCGATCTCGAATAAAAGCACTACGGCCGACGCGATTATGACGGCTCTAAGGCTGAGTTGGCCTGCGGCGAACGGCATGCTGGTCCAGGTCAAGCTCGGTAGCAACGTGGTGTATGACATTCCCGACATGGCATGGTCAGCGACGGGTGTGACCCTGGGTGCGGGTGGTTCGCAACCTCTCGTGTCGGATACGACAAAGCTGCTGCTGAGGAAAAACACGAACTACACGCTCCAACTGATCTTCCAGAACAGCGCGGTCCAAGACCTGAGCCAGTACACAAGCACGGCTTCGTTCGGCACCGGCTGCCTCCTGGAGATTCTTTAGTGAATCGAAGGGCTGGATCCCGGTAGCTTTGGGATCCAGGCGCAGTCAACGACGATTATCCACAGGGCCCGGCCTCACCGCCGGGCCCTTTTTATTTCGTGCGGCCATGGCCTCCACCCCGTCGGTCCATCCACCAATAGACTCATGGAAAACCCTTCGTGATTCTTCTAGCTTTCGGGACCGGTGACTGCGAGAGGGCTTCAGTCATGCTCTTCCCTGGAGTTTTGTACATTTCGAATGAGGCCCGAAGATTCGCGAGTGCGGTGCTGCCCCGGCTGTTAGGGCTGGGTTGTTCGCTATAAGGAGCGGAGGAGGAAGACCGGAACGGGGTTTCGCTCCGGAGCGGAGGGAGCTTAGCCAGGGGTGAGCGCTTTTGCGAACCCCTGGATACGGGCCACCCAAAGATCTCCGCCCCGGCAGGGGCAGGAGGACTAAAAATTTCTTGGCAAATTCCGCGGCAGGCCAGTTTGTGTCTATGGAAAGGAGCAATGACCAATGCCATCGACACATCTGAGCTTGAATTACCATATCGTCTTCAGTACCAAGAATCGCGAACCGATTCTGGCGGCATCATGGCGTGCAGAACTCATGCCTATCTTGGAGGAATTCTCCGAGACCTGGGAGGCGTCGCCCAGGAGGTCGGAGGAGTAGCCGATCACGTACATTTTCTGGCTGCACTGAAGGCCACGCACTGCTTGGCAGACGTGCTGCGAGATACGAAGACCGGCTCGTCTCGATGGATTCATGAAACGATGAGAATACGGTCATTTGCCTGGCAGGAGGGCTATGGGGCTGTGACGG
>QHZE01000482.1 GCA_003225335.1 Acidobacteriota bacterium | reverse complement strand
GCACGCCACGCTCTTTCCCCCGAACAGCGCGAGACTGTTCTCCGCTTCGAGCGCGAGGCCCAGCAATATGCGGCCCCAACGCCCGTTGATCCGCTGGCCCAAAGCGACCGCGAGGAGCGCATCACTACGTGGTTGGAACGGCGCCTGGTACCTGACCCTTGGAAGATTGCCCCAGTCCTTGGCGACGCAGGGGTAGAAGTACCGACGCTAGAAAACTTGGCTGCCGAGGTGGGAGAGAAGGTGGTGAGCGACGCGCTCATCCGCATCGCTTCGGTGCTCACGATTGGCAGACTGATTGCCGAGATCGAGAACAGCACCAAGCGCATTTCAGATCTGGTCGGGGCCATCAAGGAATATTCGTACATGGACCAGGCGCCGCTTCAGGAAGTTGATCTACACCACGGAATCGAGACCACGCTCACCATTCTCGGACATCGGCTGAAGCAAGGCGTGACCGTCATCAGGGACTACGATCCTAACCTGCCGCGTGTTTGTGCGTACGGAGGCGAGTTGAACCAGATCTGGACCAACTTGATCGACAACGCCATTGACGCCATGAATGCAAAGGGTGAACTACGGATTCGCTCCAAACTGAATTTGGACCGCGTCATGGTCGAGATTGGCGACAACGGGCCGGGCATTCCGCCGGAAATCCAGGCGCGAATTTTCGACCCATTTTTCACCACCAAAAGCGTCGGGCAGGGAACCGGCCTGGGACTCGATACCGCATGCCGCATCGCGCGGAAGCACCACGGCAACATTCGGGTAGTGTCAAAGCCCGGTGACACCCGATTTCAAGTGGACCTGCCGATCAAGCAGCCCATTACCCCGTCATCGCCGGAATAGAGGGAGGGCGTGATGGAGGCGTCTTGTTCACACCTGAACCAGATACATAATGTGTCGCCAAACACCGCCGGGTGCGAGGAGTGCCTGAAGATGGGCGACTCGTGGGTCCACTTGCGCCTCTGCAAGACCTGCGGTCATGTCGGCTGCTGCGACGACTCGAAAAACAAGCATGCGACGAAGCATTTTCGAAAGACTCATCACCCCATTATTCGATCGCTCGAGCCGGGCGAGGACTGGGGATGGTGTTACGCCGACGAGGTCATGATTGAGCCTTGCCCGTGAGGCCCACAACTCAATGCCGAGCCACTCCCCAGGCAGGGATTCCTTGGCGCCAAAGCGGGCGAGTGAAGACCCAGGCGCCCTGAAAGCATGACAACAACCCCGAACATTCTGTTCCCGGTCGACTTCTCGCCTTCCCGTGTGGCCATGGCGCCCTTCGTCAAAAAAGGGCAGCAATCTTCTCGGCCAAAGTCACCCTTCTTCGTGTCCTCGAGCTCTCTCTGAAAGAGGCGTTCGATCGCGCCCTGAAATACAATCTTGGGTTGATTGAGAGCGCCGCGCGCCTTTCTCGGAGCATTGGCCAGGTCCGGGAGCCTTAGCCAATCTCTTCCATCGCGACCGCAAGCTGCTCCCACTCGCGCATCAGGGTCTGCAATTGGGCGCGGCGCTCCCCGATCAAGCGGGCGAGGCGAATCGATTCCTGCGCGCTCTTGAAGTGGGTCTGATCGACCTCGGCGGCGGCGATTTCGGCCTCGCAGCGCGCCACCTCCTTCTCCAGCTCATCGCGACGCTCTTCCATTCTTCGGATGAGGATTGGATTCACCTTGCGGGGCTGCACTGTCGGCGTTCGGTAGCTGCCGTCACCCGCGACCTGTGGCGGTGCGAGCGGCCCAGGGTCCGTTTTGCCCGCCGAAATCGCGCCTGCCGACGGGCCAGTCGCAGCGCGCTCCTTCTGCCAGAGATAGTCTTCGTAATTGCCGGGATAGTCTTGAAGCTTGCCTCCCTCGATCTCGAAAATACGGGTGGCCAGCTTGTCGATGAAGTAGCGGTCGTGCGAGACGAACACCACCGTCCCGGTGAACTCTTCGAGCGCCGCGAGCAACACGTCCTTGGCCTGCAGGTCGAGGTGATTGGTGGGCTCGTCGAGGAGCAGAACATTCGGCGGCCGAAGCAGCATGCGCGCCAGCGCGTAGCGGTTGCGCTCGCCGCCCGAAAGCACCCCGATGCGCTTGAAGACTTCGTCGCCCGAAAAGAGGAAGCAGCCGAGCAGGCTGCGCAGTTGGGTCTGACCGCTCAAGGCGGCGGGGGCCACGGCGGCAATGTCGTCGATCAGGCGGGCCTCAGGGTCGAGCGCCTTGTACTGGTCCTGCGCGAAGTAATCCACTTGTACGTTGTGCCCCCAACGGCACTCGCCGGCCGTCGCGGTTTCCGCCCCCGCCAGCAGCTTGATCAGGGTTGACTTGCCGGCGCCGTTGATGCCCACCAGCGCCACGCGGTCGCCGCGATTGAGGACGAATTGGACCCCGGCGAAGACGTTCGTCGCGCCGTAGCTCTTGGCCACGCCGCGAAACTCGGCCACCACGCGCCCGCTCGCCAGGGGCTGAGGAAACGAGAAATGGATCGCTTTCTCCTCGGGCGGGAGATCGATGCGCTCGATCTTTTCCAGCTCCTTGATGCGGCTTTGTACCTGTCTGGCCTTGCTGGCCTGATAGCGGAAGCGATTGATGAACGTCTCGAGATGGTGAATGTGCTCTTGCTGGTTTCGCCAAGCGGCTTCGAGCTGGGCGCGCCGGTCGGCCTTTTGGGCGAGATAACGATCGTAGTTACCGGTGTAAAGCCAGGCGCGCCGGTTCCAGAGTTCGAGGATTTTATTCACCGTGACGTCCAGAAAGTAGCGGTCGTGCGAGACCAGGACGTAGGCGTAAGGATAATCCCCCAGGTACTGTTCCAGCCAGTTGCGCGCCTCAAGGTCAAGGTGGTTCGTAGGCTCGTCGAGCAGCAGCAGATTGGGCTTGATCAGCAGAAGCTTGGCGAGCGCCACGCGCATCTGCCAGCCGCCCGAGAACTCCTCGGTGCGGCGGGCCTGGTCCCGGCGCGAAAAGCCTAAGCCGTTGAGCACCGCGCCGGCCTGCGACTCCACCGAGTAACCGTCCCGGCACTGAAACTCGGTTTCGAGGCGGTGGTAGCGCTCGGCGGCGCGAGCGTACTCGCCGGTCTCGGGCTCAAGCTCGGCCATCTGATGGCGAAGCGCTTCTATCTCCTTTTCCATTTCGAACAGGGACTCAAAGACGGAAAGGCACTCCTCAAGGACTGTGCGCCCGGAGAGCGAAAGACCGTCCTGGGGAAGATACCCCGTGGTGATGGCCTTGCCGGCTGAAATCGATCCTTCGTCGAGCGGTTCGAGGCCTGCCAGCGTTTTCAATAGAGTTGATTTCCCCGTGCCGTTCGCGCCCACCACGCCGACGCGGTCGCCCGAGGTCAGCAGCCAGTCGAGACCTTCAAACAAAACCTTGGAGCCGAAATGTTTACCGGCGGAAGAAAGCTGAATCATAGAAGCACAAGCACCTGGCCGCGCAATCCGGCGCGCTGGGCAGATTGCACGCGGGTTCTTCCTCTTACTATAGCAGACGCGGGGAACCAGCAAGCACCGGCTGGCGCAGGACAGAACTGCCGCGGGGGGTAACCTCTCGAACACTTCATTGACCTGGCTGGGTGAAAGACCCAAGCTTTTCCTCCGCAGGGTTTTCATGTGCGGTTCACCTGGCGAGCGGGTCAGGGCGAAGCTGGAAGTGCAGGACCTTGCTCGTCGCCCATTTGCCGCCTTCGACGTGAAAAGGTGTTCGGGTAGCGTAGGTCGACCACAGCCCCTTGCCCTTCCAGCCGGCTTTCGGATCGTCGATCCGGCCGTCCAGCCCTTTGGCGAAGAAGCCGATCGGATAGGGCACGCGAACGACGACGAACTTCCCATCCGACAGGGCCAGCGGCGCATCGTTCCCACGCCGTAAAAAGCAGCCGCGATTCGCTTGTCCTTCGCAGGATCGACCGGTTGGTCGGGCTTCACATAGGCGTCCCGCTTTCCATTGCCATTGGTGTCGAGAATGAGTGCGGTCCAGCCCTGAGACTTCTCCTCATCGTGGGTTTCTTCGAACATCTTGGTGTTCAGCCAGCCGAAACCACCCCACCGCCACCGCCGCTGCTGGTCCACAACCGGTGGTTGGCATCCTCGGCGAACTGCAAGTGGTGCGTGCTGAAACACGTGCCAATGAGCGTGACCAGCCTGGTTTTCGGATCGTACACGGCAAGGTGGCGCTCGCTGGTGGCAAGCGGGAAAAGCTCCGCCGAAGGACTATCCGAATTCGCTTCGCCCACACCAGCCCCGTCTACGTGCAGGTCGGCGACGGACGCGGTATCGTGCGTGAAGATGCGAAGTTCTTCATCGACTGGATCGATCGCGAGGTCAACTTCTATGAGGGCTATTCGGGGTTCCGCAGCGAGCAGGACGGCCAGGCGATGCTCGAAATATACCGCAAGGCTCGAGCCGTGTACGTGCGGTTGGCGAAGCCTTGAGCTTACATTGCGAGGGTGGGAAGATTACATAATTGAGAGACCATCTACGAAAAACGTACTCCCTTCACAACCTCAGCCGCGCGGTCCCTTGCGGCCCTGGGAACAAGCCGGAGCGATCACATCGGGTTGGCTCCGAAGACGGCCCGTAAACGGCCATGCGACCGAATCCAGTCGGCCGGTTTGCGGCGGCATAGCTGCCCATCGAATGGTACAGCGCCGCGAAATTGTCCATGGTGGTTTTCTACACCAACTTGGTGCCAAATCGGTCGAGCGTTCTCTGATCAAACTCGATGCCCAAGCCTGGGATGTTGTCCAGGTAAAGCACGCTCTTCTCGATCCTGGGCCTGCGCGTGTAAAGCTCGAACCACAAGGGATCGCGCTCCGGGTTGGCGAACGATTCCAAGATGTACCCGTTCGGGACCGAGGCCAGCAGGTGGCCGTGAATGTGGGGTTCGTGGTGCGGCGCCATCCAGATGTGCATCATCGAGGCCATACTCGCCAACTTTCGCCATTCGGTGATGCCTCCGTGAGCGTGAGCGTCAAACTGCAAAAAGTCAATTGCCTCCGTCTCCATCAAGCGGCGCGCCCCCCAGCGCGTTATTTCACTCTCGCCGGAGGCCAACGGGATGCGGGTACTCTCCTTTAGCCGCTTCAACGGCTCCACGTCGTCGTACCAGTGCAGCGGCTCCTCCAGCCAGGTGATGTCCAGATCGTACATTTTATTGGAAGCCTGAATCGCCGTGCTCACGTCCCATCCCTGGTTGGCGTCGAGCATCAGCTTGACCTTAGGACCGACGGCGTCGCGCACGGCTTTGACCCGCTGATAGTCGGCCTCAATCGTGTAGCCGCCGCTGATACCGCCGACCTTCAGTTTGATGGCGTTGTAACCTTGCTTAAGGTAGCCTTCCACCTCCTTCACGAGCTCCGGGATTCCCTGGCCTTCGCGGTAGTAGCCGCCCGTCACATAGGCCGGAACGCCCGCTCGATAGCCGCCTAGAAATTTGTAAAGTGGCTGGCCCGCGGACTTGGACATGATGTCGTAAAGAGCCGCGTCGATCGCCGCCATCGCCTCAATGAGCCCGGTTCTTGACCAACCCCGCTTCACCAGTTCTCGACTGTAAGTGAGGGCGAAGAGCTTTTCCCAAACTCTCCCCACCATGAACGGATCTTCGCCAATCACGAGATCGGCCAGGCCCTGCCGAAACAACTCCGCCCCGCCACCTGTGCCCTCTCCAAGACCGACCACGCCGGCATCCGTATGGACCTTCAAAATCAACCGCGTGGCGACCGGTTTCATGCCCCCAATCGGGGAAATCGACATCCAGAAACGGTCCGTCAGCGGTCTTTCAAGGAGGAGAGCCTCAACTCGGGTTACTTTCAGTTGGTGCACGGAATAATCGGCGCTATCAGCCTGCGCGGTGTTCACGAGCATGCTGGCCGGGAGCGCCAGGGCTGCCGAGCTTAGAAATCGCCGACGGCGAATCTCTGCCATTGTGCCTCCTTGAGTGCGTGCTCTTTATAGCACGCGCCACAGAGTATGGAAAGTTCAGAAAGCACGGGTCTCGGACTACGGCAGCGTCAGTCTTGGGGTAACATACGACTGCCTTTCGGAATTTGTCGGGGCGCCGAACAGACCGGCGGGAGTTGCTTTGACACGGCGGACTTCCCCTTCTTGTATGGCTTTTATTCCCATGCCGCATGCCCGGAGATGGAGAAGACTCGCTGAGGAGGTCGCCTCTTGAAAATTCACGGACCGATGCTGTGCGCCATGTTGATCCCCCACTGTGCGGCAGCACAGGTATTGAATTGCAACCTCGATGGATACAAACCGGTTGAGGGATTGACGGCCACAGTTCGCGAAGGAGTCTTAGAAGTGAAATGGCGCGGGGAGCGTGCTCAGCAACTTCGTGCGGAATTTGCAATTCAAAATGATCAACCCATCGTGCGCGAATTAGCTTCCAGGATCAGTGGCGCCAATTGGATTGTATTGGGCCGGGATCTCGCGCCGGAGTTCCAGGTGACCAGCGGAGTGCGCCGCCTGGCCACGGCGCAGGCCGAGGCGCTGCGGCACATCCACGGCGCGCTGACGCCCGACCTTATCGAAAGGGAGAAATGGAACGCATTTTGGGATGCGCCGCTGAGCGTCCCAGGGAATCCCCGCGCCGGCGATAGTTCCATTGATCTGCCGCGCAGGTCCGAAGAAATCCGGCGCGCCTGGGCCAGTTTTCACACCCCATCTTGTCAGGTGAAGACTGAGGGAGCACGTCTGGAAGTCACCTTCCCCGGACTTGAGATGGGCATTTTCTCGGGGCGACTGCAATTCACAGTTTACCGCGGCTCGAATCTGCTCAGGCAGGAAGCAATTGCCAGGACGGACCAACCTTCGGTGGCATACAAATACGCGGCCGGACTAAAGGGCTTTTCGATTGGTCCGGGCACCCGCCTCACTTGGCGGGACGCGGCGCGGGCGTGGCAGGAGTACGACTTCGGCGGCGCTTCGAACGCCGATCTCGTGGGGTTGCGCGCGCGCAATCGTTTGGGCATTGTCGAGGCCGGAGGTGGATCTGTCGGATTTTTCCCGCCGCCGCACAAGTTCTTTTTTGCCCGGGAAAATGAAGTGAACTTGGGTTACGTGTACTATCGCAAGGATAGCGAAAACTCTTTTGCCATCGGTGTGCGGCAGCCGGATCATGGCGAGGGTTACAACCCCTACGGCCTCTCGGACGAAGTTTGGCATCGGCGTGTCGCCGAATCGAGGGCGGAGACATACAACTACGCTCTGTACAATGCACCGCCGGGAACCTGGCAGCGCATGGCGGTCTATTTTTATCTGAGCCCCGGCCCCGGCCGAGCTACTCAACAATCCGTTCTGGCTTACACACATGAGGACGCTTATAAAGGGATACCCGACTGCAAAGTCCTCGTCAGCCACTTTCATATGCATCTCGGTGAAATGATCACCGACCAGGGCACGCTCGACTATCGCCCGGAGTGGCTCGAGGTCTTCCGAGCTTTAGGCGTGAACATCGTCATCTTGGCTGATTTCCACTCCGACTCGCATCCGGACGATCCAGGCCCGTTGCGCCTCAAGGAACAGGAAGTCTATTTCGAAGCTTGCCGCCGCCTGTCCGATCGGGACTTCCTTCTGATTCCCGGCGAGGAGCCGAATGTTTTTCTGGGCGGCCACTACATGATGTTCCTACCGCACCCGGTTTTTTGGATCCGTGCTCCAAAGGCGCCGCCGGGACAACTCCTGACGGAGAACAATCCGCATTACGGCAAGGTTTATCACGCAGCTTCGGTCGCCGATGTCATGGAGATGTTGCGCCGGGAGCAGGGCGTCGTGTGGCAGGCCCACCCGCGGACCAAGAGCTCGGCCGGTTACCCGGATGCTGTCCGCGACAAAGACTATTTCCTGAGTGACCGATTCATTGGCGCTTCTTATGAATCCTTGCCAGTCGATTTATCCGAAGAAAGGCTCTGTGAGTCTCGGTGCTTCGGGACGTTGGACGACATGAACAATTGGGCTCCCACCCCGAAGTACTTGATCGCTGAGGGAGACACTTACCAGAAATATCCGGACGATGAGACGTATCCGCAACTTGCCGTTAATTACGTAAGACTCGACCGCGTGCCGAAGTTCGACGAAGATGCAAGTCCGATTAGCCGCGCCATGCAGGCGGGCGACTTCTTTGTGACAACAGGCGAGGTCCTCTTCCGAAAATGGGGTGTCGAAGTATCGGGCCCACACCGCGTCTATACTGCGGACGTGGAATGGACGTTTCCGCTCGAATTTGTGGAAGTCGTTTGGAGCGACGGAAAGACCACGGACCGGCAAATAATTCCTGCCACTGGACTGCCACCTTTCGGCCATCATCAGTTCGGCATCGCCTTTGGTCGAGGCGACGTCAAGTGGGTGCGTTT
>QHZE01000481.1 GCA_003225335.1 Acidobacteriota bacterium | reverse complement strand
GCCCAGCTTGTCTAACAATCTTCCCAACACATAGAAAGCTTCCGCCGACTTCGGGTTCACCTCTGCAGCCCTTCGAGCCACAGGGAGGCTCTCCTCAAAACGATTTCGCAACCACAAGAATTTCGCGAGATGGAGATAAGGCGACTCGTCTTTGAGGTTCTGCTGCTCCGCAAGCTCACTGGCCCGCTGATAGGTCTGAACGATGATAGCATCCTCGTCCAGCTCTTCCTCTGCCAATGCCAGCATGTCGTAAGCCTTCATATATCCTGGATTGAGCTGAGTCACCCGTTGGAAGTCGTTCTTCGCCAGCGCGAATCGGTTGGTGGTGAAATAGAGAAGACCGCGATGAAAGTGTGCCACAGGATCGTCCGGAGCCAATTCCAGAGCGCGTTTCAAGGCTGTCTCGACAACGTCCAGGCGATTGAGAAGGACCGCATTGAATGCCAACAGTTTGTAAGCTTGCGGATCATTTTGACGCTGGGCCAGGCTGCGCTGCACTCGCCGCATCGATTCCGCATATTGTTTTTGCTTGAAGAGCACCAGCCCCTCGAGGAAGAGTGTTTCCGGAGTTTCACCATGGGCAGTCAACTCTTGTCTGACCTTTTCTTCAGCCTCGCTGATCTGACCTGTGTCGAGGAGCTGCTGAACTCTGTTCCGTAGAGTTCCGGCAGCCCCCTGAACCGCCGGCTGGTTCGTCTGCCCCAGGACAAATGATCCGCAGTGGAGCAAAAGTACGGCGGCGAGGCTGAAGCAGACCGGCCAATACTGGAGTCTGAAAATTCTATGAATCAACACCTCTTCCTCTATCCCCAGTTACAGCTACCAGAGTCGCAAGAGATCCCCCTCTGGCTGTCTTTGCATATTTGGTATTCCCAGTAGCCACGTAAAGACCAGTACTTCGTTTCACCGTTCGTTGTGGAGTGCTCTCTTCAAAATGGCCTTCGAACCTTGCAGCGAACTGCTTTGCCGAACCCAGTCGAAAAGATTTCCTTCATTCGAGCCATACGCTCGGCTCGACTTCTGTAATGTTCACGCGGCATGACTATAATAACCAATTGACTCCAAATCAACTTGTAACTAGTAACGGCACTAAGTAACTTTACAAAATGCTCGTATCTTGTCACGGGCCGCCAGTGCTTTTGACGCTTTACGTATAGCTTCCTCAATGAGGTCAATGGTCTCGTGATATCGAGATGTCGTTACTTCGTATCGAATCAGATGCCACACGCGTTCCTGCGGATTGAGCTCCGGATGGTAAGGGGGCAGTATTCCATCTGAACTTCCGGATGTGCGGTGAGGAATTCTTTTATCTGCTGACCCCTTGTGCCAGGGCGCTCCATCGACATAAAGATAAACTTCCGGCCTTTGATTCGGTGGCATGGGTATTTTAGAAATGCTAAGAACCCCTCTCGATTGCCCTTGGGCCAACGAAACAGACCGTGCCAGCCACAGAGCGGCTCCACCCATCCAAAGAGATTCAGCCGCTTGTGATGTTGGCTCGTGGTGGGAACGATTGGCCGCGAACCCCGCCGTGCCCAAACGCGACCGAGCCTCGGGTGTAGAGAGAAACCACTTTCGTCAGCAAAGACCAACAGAGCCGACTCTCCCAGCTCTAGGATTCGATGGAGTTTTTTTTGAGCCCTCGCCGAAACTTGCCCACACCCTCGCCAGTGGCTTGAATATACCGGTAGACAGGCTGCCTCAAAACGAAGCCGAGGCGCTTGAGCCAGTTCCGTGCCTGCCGTGGTTTCAAGTGAACGTTGCAGACCTTCTCCAGAAACTCGACCACGACAACCCCATCCCAGCGAGTGCGCCGCAATCCGAAATCTTCCGGCGATTTCGCCAGCGCCTCCTCCAACTTGCTTTGCGTTACCGGATCCATGCGTGTGGGTCTGCCAGGACGCGGTTCGTCGAGCACGCTGTCGATCCCCTTGCTGTTGGCTTTGCGAACCCAGTCCACGATCGCTTGTCGACTCACGCCGAACAGGCGACTCACGGCCGTCGTTTTCCAACCAGTCAAAAGCAACAGCAAGCCAGCGATGCGAATTCCGTACCAGGCACCGGGGATTGTCTCCGCCTTGCGCAGCAAGGCTTTCCGAGTAAGCGACGGGTGCGTCAATTTGAGAGGTTTCATGCATACAGCTTAACGTAAACGGTTTATATGTCCAGTTATTTAGTGCCGATACTAGCCAGCGGCTGTCACAGATTCCTGACCACCCGGGCCTGGGCGGTTCGTGGAACGGTCGCGAACAAGGCTTCGTCGAACTTTGCAGGGACCTCATCGTACTAAGCTTGCATACGTTATTGCGGCCGCTCCTCACAGGATTTGGTTGTTGGTCAAGTGACTGGCCAATAGGGCATTTTGAATTAGTTTCGTTTGATCCGCAGCGCCATATCCACAGCGTGCCGCGGAGTGGTAAACGTGCGGTCCCCTCCGCCATGAGTGAAGTTTTCCTTTCCTAGTTCCTTGCCAGAACTGGGATCCACCCAATCAGCTTGATAGGTGCCACCGGGTAGCTTCAGCACGAGCTCTTCGAGATAACTTCCAGGCACGACTTTGTAGGCGCTTTTGGTTCCACCTTGCCCATGATGGAGGTACAAGGCATACTGCTGCCCACTTCGGCTCATGCTACGCAGATGCACTCCCGACGGAATGGCGCCCGTAACAATGCTTTTGTCAGGGCTCATCTTCAGAAAATCAAAACTGTACATGAAGTCTTTCAGACTGGTCAGGGCTCGCAGAATCCTTTCGTTCTCGGGCGACTTTCCGGCATGCTTCTCAACCGTGTAGAGCCCGTTTAGCTGGTTAAAGCTCCCCCCACCGCCGACGATGAATTCCCAGGCCTCCACGCGCGAGTCTGCCACGAGATCTCCCTCATACCAGATCGGGAGGTAGTCAGTTTCGTTTTCTTCGATCGGCTTGTTCAGCCCGTATTTGAGGTCGAGAGCCTTCAAGCCACCCATCTGGTCACCTGCCTCATAGAGATACTGGGTCACGATGATGTCGACATCCGGGCGGGCAGACAAGTCGATAGGACCATCAACCGGTCCCTCGACCTGCTGAGCCAGCAGATGCTTTTTGGGCAAGCCATTTTCAGCCTTTCTCACCACGGGCACAAAATGGGCAACCCACGGACCCGCTTCGGCATGGGGCGTGAAAAGGGACGGCTCGTCGCAGATCTCGAGAATGACATTATCAAACTCATTGACTTCCCGGGTAATCTTGCTCACGTAGTCGTCCATCTTGGCGATCAGATCAGCGTGCTTGAGTGTCTGGGCATCCAGATAGTCACACTTACCCACGCCTTGCACATTGTTTTCATAATAGAGAGGAGAGAGTGGCCAGGTGTCTGAATATTGTGAGTTGAAAAAACAGATCTCCACCACAATGCCTCGTTGTCCCGCCCGGGCAATGAAATCTTTCAAACGTTTGAAATACCCGGGATCCCATTTGTCCAAGTCAAACTTGTTCCCGCACACCAGGTAGCCCGGCACATTGCTGCGCGCCCAAGGGACAATCAGGCTGGCCGGCTTGGGACCCAGCGTGTTGCCTCTGACAAACTTTCCCATGGGTTCGAACAGCGCCCCAGGATAGATCCGTGTGTAGTTGAGGCCGTAGGATTTCAGAGCGTCAAAATAGGTGACATAGTCGAAGTCCTTGTTGACGACTCCTCCGTAATGCTCCGCCGACGTGATCAAAATCGTGGGCTTACCATTGAATAGATAGTAGTGCGGATTGTCAGGATGAACAGCGATGGGCGCTGCACCGAGCAGTCCAGCAGACAACGTACATACACAGATCGGAAAACCAATTGTCCTGAGCATCAGGGCTCTCCTTTGAAAAATCGCTGGGAGCGCAGGCATCTTTGCCTGACTCCTCATCGACAGCCGCCAGAAGAAGCGGCTTGATGTTCTTGACTTCCAGTCCTCTTAGCACATAAGCCTGGATCCCCGTGAATCCTTTAGCAGCGTGGTTCTTGACATACTCATCCACCTCTTCGCGATTCAGCCGCTTCAACAGCGTCCAGGCAGTGTCGCCAAGATAGAAAAACGGCTCTCCATTTTGGTTGACGACCTTAAAGGCGCCAATCGCTCCGGGTCGCCTCTCGCACCTCGGGACCGATGGCGGCCCCGACAAACGCTGATTCGCTGATCCTTTTGGCCCCTTGCCCCTGAAGGTGTGAGAGAATTCACTGTAGGGATGCGCTGCTGCGCGTTCCCAAAAACCCGAGCCGGATGCGGAGCAGCACGTCCCTACGGAATCAGGTCTACGCGGCCCGTGGAAGTTTTTCCCTTATCTCCCGATGCTCCATTCTTCTTCGACGTTGTCCCCGCGAACGCCATACATGCGCTCGTGGAGCCGAACTGATGCCAATCGCACCGGCCTCGAGTTGCTTCTTGGAAAGCCACACGTTCTGATGATTCTTAAAGTGAGGTCTCAGGGCCGCCTTACCCTGGCTGATGAACTTGGCCATTTTGCGGAGATTGCTCTCCATGGTCGGCAAGTCCAGCAACAGTGCCGGCGTTTCCAGATCCTGAATCTTGCGTTTGCTCATCGGAATTGAGCGGAAATCAATCGCTGCCAGCTTAGTTTTGGAGGATGACCAACACGGGTAGCCACGCTGAGCGTTTTCAGCGAGGCGTGGGCCTCTGTTCTATCGTGGAAGGACCACGGCTCGCTGCACTCACCGTGGCTACCCAAACTTTTCTCGAAACCAAACGCATTACGAAACACCACCAGGCAGCAGGATACGTTACTTTGTAGGCTACCCTGCAGTCTAACCCCACAAGGGCAAGCCCTCAGCATCAACGTTGAAGCATTCCAGCCGGCCCAGTTCGTATTCGGTGACGTAAATCTTCTTCTGCCCGGGCAAACCAAAACAGACATTGGTGGGCAGGTTGCCAGGCGTCTGAATGCGCTCGATCACTTTGCCGTTTCTTCCGAGGACAGTGACATCGCTTTGAGCGTACACGGCCACATAGAGCTTGCCATTGGTATCGAAGGCCATCCCATCCGGACCCTTGAACAGAGCCGGCTTGCTTGGATCATCCACGCTTCCGAAATCCTCTCTTGGACCAATCAGCTTGCCATCCTTCCAAGGATAGCGGTAGACCATCCGTGTGGCGGTGTCGTTGATATAGAGCCTTTGATCCGCGCTGAAAGCGATACCATTGACGAACTTGAGTCCCGAATCCAGCTTATGGATGTCCAGCGTCCGAGTGTCGATTCGATAGACTCGGCCGTCCATCTTGAGATCCGCCCAGTCAGATCGGATCACGCCGCCCGGTGCGAATTCGTCGGTGAGAATTCCTGAGTCTGTCAGGTAGAGCGCGCCATCAGGGCCGAAGCAGAGATCGTTCGGAAACAGGAACGGCTCCCCATGACACTCCGTTAAAACACGCTCAAATTTCCCATCCATCGTGAGCCGGATCAGAGCCGGCGGCTGTATGTCCGCCACCCAGATAACGCCTGCCCTGTCCACAGCCAAGCCATTGGGCTCGCCGGTCACAGCAATGATCCGGTTGGAATGGCCATCCGGGCTGATCTGTGTGACCGATCCGCGCCCGCCCTCCACGACCAGAAAACTCCCATCTGGGAGTGCTACCGGTCCTTCCGGGGTTTTCAAATCGCTCGCAAACGTGATCATTTCAAAACCTCACTGTCTTTGAATTGCGGATTTCGGATTGTGAAGGGAACCGCGAAGTCGGGCTTGGCTCCCCCTTTGTTCCTCCCGGGGTAATCGTTCCCTCAACCGGGTCCACCCACTCCGCAACAAATTCTCCAGGAGCACTGGAAAGGTCCACCGTGACCTCATCGCCCTCCGGCAAATAAACCAGATACTCTTCCCCCGAATGTGCGAGGCAATACTTTGTCGAGGCCAATTCATTGTGCGGCGTAGCGGCAGCCAGATTCATCCGGTTGGCATAGGTCCGGGTATTCCCGGACGCATTGTTCCTAGCCTAACAGACTTCAGATGCAGGGCGACAGCCGAAAGACCAAACGGACACTCCGTCAGCCGTCAAGCGCTCGGTCATTTCTGCCAAATGGCTGCACGATAGCGCTGGAAGCAAATGACGATCTATAACTTTCCGATCATTTTTTGTTGAAAAGCTCTGATTTGTTCGTATTCTCACAACAAAAAAGAAGCGGATCTCAATATAAAGGTGGCGCGGTTCTGATCAAAATAGGATCATTCGTGAGCCGCAAAAGCCGAAGAGTCAAAGACCGACTCTGGGTGCGTTCTCAGCAGAAAGCCTTGATTCTGTGAAAAACTTCAACTCCAGTCAAAACGGCTCGGCCACGCAAGAAGTAACTTTGTCTGAAGGCAGGCTTCGCTCCGGAGCCCTCGGGCTGTCGGGCGTTCTGATGCAGGGGATTACGCATATTGCCCCTGCAACGGCCACTCTATTTACAATTCAGTTGACCACGTCATACGCGGGAGTGACGGCGCCTCTGGCGTATTTGATTGCCTTCCTCATTGTGATGATGCTGGGAGTGTCTGTCACGCAATTAGCCAAACACTTTCCTTCCGCCGGAGGCTACTACACTTACGTAAGCCGCACCGTCAGTCCTCGTGCCGGCTTTCTGACATCCTGGCTGTTCTTTCTCTACGAACCCACGAACTCGGGGTATTGTCTGGCGTTTGTAGGTTCTGTGTTGGAGCAGGCCCTCAGAGCGGAATATCAGATTGTTTTTCCCTGGTGGCTCTTCCTGCTGATAGCTGGGGCATTTGTGACTTGGGTGACTTATCGCGGCATCGAACTCTCGGCCACTCTAATGCTGGTGTTTGGAATCGCCGAGGTTGCCATCGTACTGCTGCTGAGCTTGTGGGGACTGTTCCAGCCGGGAAACGGCGGAATCAATTTCTCTTCCTTCCATCCTACCAATGCGCGAAGCCTCGGAGGACTCAGTCTGGCCGTGATTTTTTCGATCTTTGCGCTGACAGGGTGGGAGGGTGTCGCACCGCTTGCCGAGGAGAGCAAAGATCCCCGCAGGACCTTGCCTCGCGCAATCATAACGGCAATCCTTTTTATGGGAGGATTTCTGGTGCTCTGTTCTTGGGGCCTCCTTGTTGGATGGGGTACCGAAGGCGTTCGAGCTTTTGTGGGATCAGTGGAAAACCCGACTTTCATTTTGGCCAAGCGGCTTTGGGGACACGCCTGGATCATGGTGCTGCTGGCTCTGCTCAATTCGATGCTCGCCGTCGCCATCGCCACCAACAACGGCGCCACTCGAGTCTGGTTTGCCATGGCCCGCTCCGGCTCATTGCCACAGTCGCTTGCCAAAGTTCATCCCCGATTCCAAACTCCTGTGAACGCGGTCATCCTGCAGGCAGTTGTCACACTGACTGTTGGCCTGGGACTCGGAGCCTGGATTGGGCCCGACAAGGAGTTCGAGCTGATGGGAGCCGTGGTCACCTTTGCTCTCATTTTCATCTACAGCGCCGGAAACTTGGGTGTGTTTCTCCTCTATTCCCGAGAACGCACGGAAGATTTCCATTGGATTCTGCACGCCGTCTTTCCGCTCTTGGGGACCCTGGCACTATTCTTTGTCGGCTACAGCTCTCTGGCCCCCTGGCCCACTCCCCCGGTTGCCTATGCTCCTTGGATGGTCGGCATATGGCTTGGCGTAGGCATTG
>QHZE01000480.1:19532-21752 GCA_003225335.1 Acidobacteriota bacterium | reverse complement strand
TGGCCGTCAGCGGATCCAACTTACCCCCTTGCTCGAGCTCGCGGAAGCGGTCCAGGCAGGCTTGCGAGCACAGAAGCATCTCCTGCGCCTTGTACCGGACCACATAATCGGCGTCGCTGTGCAGCTTGCCGCAGACCAGACACTCCACCGGTTTCTTCAAAATCCCTTCAGCGTCTCCTGCGGTGGTGAAAGTCAGCAAGCCTGCGCAGGACAGAATAGTCAGAAGGATCAGTCTATGAAGTGCCATACCACTCCAGAATTCAGAATCCAAGGAATCCAGAATAACCAGTGAACAACATCACCACGGGCCGCAGAATTTTCCCTTCTGGATTCCTCGGATTCCTTGGATTCCTTTCTATCATGTCAATTTGCGTTCGTCACTAATCACGTCCTCGACAATGCATCGCAAAACTTCCGCGACGCTCCAGGCTTGCGCGATGCAGCCTTTAGGTGCATGCGGAGGGTCTCCGTCAAATATTTCCGAGATTGTCCCCAGGCCTGCATCCTTCAGGTGGTCGCGCAGCCCTGTCAGCAGCGCGGCCGCTTCCCGGCGTGCTTCCGAAGTGCCTCCGTTGGCCCGGACTCGCGCCGTGACGTAGGGACCCATCAGCCACGCCCACACGGTTCCCTGGTGGTACGCGCCATCGCGGCGCCGCGGATCCCCGCCGTAGAATCCGCGATAGCCGGGATCTTTGGGCGAGAGACTGCGCAGTCCGAAAGGCGTCAGGAGATCGCGAGTGACGGTTTCGACTACCTGCTTCATCCGCTCCACCGGCAGCATGGAGAAGGGAAGACTCACGGCGAAGATCTGGTTCGGGCGGATTGCAGCGTCCGGTCTTCCGTTCTCTATGCAATCATAAAGGCACCCGGCCTGGCTGTTCCAGAACAGCCCATTGAAACTTGCGCAGGCTTTGCTCGCAAGGTCCGCGCATAACTGCTCGGTCTCGAGATCCTGGTATTTGCCGGCCAGATGTTCCAGGATCCGGAGCGCGTTGTACCAGAGCGCCTGGATCTCTACAGCCTTCCCCCGGCGGGGCGTAACGACCCAGTCGCCCACTTTAGCGTCCATCCATGTCAACTGCACGCCGGGCTCGCCGGAGCGGAGAAGACCGTCGCGATCGGCCTTGATGTTATACCGCGTGCCGCTGAGATGCCATCGAAGGATATCGACCAATGTATCGAAGAGGCGCTGGCGGACGAATGCGTAATCACCGGTCTTCGTGACGAGGGCATAGATCGCCTGAAAGAACCACAAGGTCGCATCGACCGTGTTGTACTCGGGCGGCTCGCCGGCATCGGGAAATCGGTTGGGGAGCATCCCCCTGTCGCAGTGCTCCGCAAAAGCGCACAGGATCCGCTTCGCTTCGTCAAAACGCCGTGGAATCAGCGCAAGTCCCGGGAGAGTGATCATAGTGTCGCGGCCCCAGTCCGTAAACCAGGGATAACCGGCGATGACGGTTTTCCGGTCCTCTCCGCGACGCACGACGAACTGGTCGGCCGCAAGGAGAAGATCGCGCACAAATCCGTCCGAGGCTTCCCAATCCTGGACGAGATCCTGCCGCCGGCGGACCTCTGCTTCCCGGACCTTCTCGAAAGACCCCGCATCCCGAACTTCCGTAGACGCGATCAGACAGGCGGCGCGCTCGCGGAGGTTGAACCAGAGCGCAAACGGGTTGTAGAGATCTTCATGGTAGTCAAGCCCGCGCGCTCTCTCCTCTTCGTATTCGAAGTTGTGGTACCAGTCCCCGCCACTCTGCGCCGCGCCCCCGTCGTGATTCAGGAAAAGATTGGGCAGACCTTCGTAAGGCCGTACCGCGCACCATGCCGGGCCGGTCTGGACCTCGCGGTTTAACGACGGATTGGCATGCGTGAGGCTGTGATAATCGCGGAAGGCGATCAGGGGCAGGAGCTCGAGCCGCACGTCGGTTTCGGGATTGTTCAAGAGGCGATAGCGCAGGGCGGTGGAATTTTCTCCTTGAATCATGAACACGGTTTTTTCGAGCAGAACGTTCCCCGCTCGGTATACAAATGTCGGCATAGGGTCCAGGCGGAACTCGCTCAGGTAGCCGTAGCCGTTCGGATGTATCGCACCTGGATATTGGTTGGTCGAGAGATCGTAGATGGCATCCCCGACCCGGAGTCTCTCCTCGATCTTGCTGAGGAGAACCGTGCGTCCCACCGGGGGGCGCGTGGCCGCCACCAGAAGACCGTGGTAGCGGC
>QHZE01000480.1:0-19485 GCA_003225335.1 Acidobacteriota bacterium | reverse complement strand
CGTCTTGGCGGTTCGTTACGGTTCTGCGACTTCGCAGAACACCTTAATGGCGCCGTTGGCCTGGGTGAGCTTGTTGAAGAGATCCCGGTAATTATCCAGGCCCGTGACGCGATGCGTGAGCAAGCGGCCGAGCCAGCCTGGGTATTCCGCCTCTGCCTGCGCGAGATCCTTGACGCCCATCTCGAAATACTCCCGGTTTGCATTGACCGTGCCCACCATGACTTTGTTTCCCAGCACGAATTCCAGGTTGATCTTGTCCGCCGGCACTTCGAGCTTGCGATCTCCTCCAGTCACGCTGGACAGAACGAGGACCCCGTTCTTGCCCAGAGCCTGCATGCTTTCGAATACAACCGGGGAGGCTCCGGTCGCTTCAAATATGAGATCCAGCGGTCCGTACTTCCTGGCGCCTTCGAGAATCGGGAGCTCCAGGGTCGAAATGTAGCGCGCGCCAATTGCCTCGATCAGGTCGGAGTTCAGGCTGGGCCTCGGATTGCGGCCAAACGCCGTGACATCCAGCCCTCTCAGACGAAGGGCCAGGGTCGCGAGCAGCCCGATGGTTCCGGCGCCCATCACTGCCGCGCGTCGCGGGCGCCAGACGCGCAGACGCCGCTGGATTTCGTAGGCCTGAGCGATCCCCTTCTCGACCACCGAAGCCGGTTCCAAAAGAACGCCTACCTCTTTGAGCCCCTGCGGAACTTTGACGAGGTACTCAGGGTCCTCGACATAGTATTCCGTCAGGAATCCATGGCGCAGGTTGATCCCTCGTTCGTAATACGTGCTGTCGGTCGTCATGTCGTAGGCTCCGATCCGGTCGTAGATGCTGGATCCTGGCCGCCGCACGGTCGCGACGACGTAGTCGCCGGGACGCAACTCCGTCACGTTGGCGCCCACCTCCTCTACTCGCCCGAGGCTTTCGTGTCCGATCACCAGGTAATTGAAACCTTCCGGTGGAGCGCCGTATTCGGCGGCGTTGATTTCTTTGTCTGTTCCGTCCACTCCTACACGTAATACCTTGACCCGCACGCCTCTGCCGCCGGGGATGTCGTGCACCGACGGTTCAGGCAAATCGGCAAGATGGACGGAGTCTGGCTTGCCGGGGAATACAGCAATGGCTTTCATAGTAACCTCACCTTTTCATGATTTCGGATTGCGGATTGCGGATTGCGGATTGAAAGGCATTGCACGGGAGTTCCAAATCCGCAATCCGAAATCATTAATCCACGATTCATTCTTCCTTCTCAACCAGTTGAATGGCGTGACCGTCCGGGTCGCGCACCAAGAGACCGTTTTTGAAACCCAGAGTTTCTTTCGCCAGCTGGATGGCGCCCGGGGAAACGAAGTTTGCTTTTGCTGCAAATAACTCTTGAGCCATCTTGCCGGCGTCGCGCATCGCGAAGCGGACCTGCCAGTGGATCAGATCGTTCGCTCGGGCATCCGAAGGAAAAGGCCGGCCGTCTCGAGGCGCGCGATACTCGAGGAATTCTATCCCGGGCCCACCGCCCGCGCGCAGGGCAGTAATTCGAAGGCGGGCGCCGAACACGTTATTTAGATGTTCCTGTTCGTCCCCGTAGTTCTCGCTTTCGCCCGCCACCTTCATTCCCAGGCAGTGGCGGTAGAAACGCAGGCTCGCGTCGGTGTCGCCCACCACAATCGCCGTATGGTCTATGCCCAGGAAGAGCTTGTCCGTTCCCGCGTGCCACTTGGCCAGACCCTTGTCCGGGGGGAATTGCAGTATCTCGAGGTAGTGCCCGTCCGGGTCCTTGAAATAGAATGCTTTGATTCCTGCCGCGTTCTTGTTCCAGGCGGGCAGCGTCTGGGGCCCCGTCGAGGCGTGAGCTACCTTGTGGCCGCGCAGCCACTGATAGGCGCGATCCATGTCGTTGACGATGATTGCGATGTGCTGGAACCACCGGTCGTAGCTGCGGGTATCGACGGGGATCGGCCGCCCTTTAGGGGCGAGATACTCTGTCAACTCGATGAATTCGTCGCCCAGCCTCATCCGGACCACGCGCATGCGCAATCCGAAGACGCCCTGGAGGCGCTCGTAATCGCTTCCCCAGACTTCCACGTCCGCGACCTTTTCGAAAGAGAGAACTTTTGAGAAAAATTCGATGGAACGATCCATGTCCGCGACAGTCATGCCGACGGATTCTACCCCCTCGAGAAGGTCCTGAGCTTGATTTGCCGGCGCCGGGACCGCGTTGGGTGTGAGAATGAGGGCAAGCCATAACAGGAATCCGAGACCCCATTTATAGCGACGATAGTGTTTCAGTGTCATCTTAGCGTTTCTTTGCGTCTTCGAGCCTTTGTGGTAAACGCTGCGCATTATTTAACGAAGCCGCTCTTTCAAATGATCTCCGATGCGCAAGGCGTTGGCCATGATGGTCAGCGCCGGGTTCATCGCCCCGGAGGATGGGAAGAAGCTGGCATCGACCACGTACAGGTTGTCCAGCTCGTGCGCCTTGCAGTTTGTGTCCAGCACCGAAGACTTGGGATCGTTTCCGAAGCGGCATGTGCCATTCTGGTGGGCCACGCCGGCCAGCGGGATCCTCTTGCCTATGTAGGCATTCATGTGCAGCAGATCTTCTGTGCAGTTGATGTGCTTCAGCAGGCTCTTGAGCTTGGCTTGAAGCCGGCTGTGGCCCTCAAGATTGCTCGGCGAGTAGCTCAGCATGACCCCACCCTGCCGTGTGAGGGTGACCCGGTTTTTCGGATCCGGCAGGTCTTCCGACGTCAGCCAGAAATCGAGCGAGTGCTGGGCCATCAGTTCGAGCGTGAATCCGGGCACGATTTTGGGCGCCCCGGCGGCGAGAACGTTGGCATCCGTCTTGCCGACAAACGAGATGTGACCCATGGGGTATTCCCAGTCCGCGGAGCGAAAGTAGAAATCGTTCAGCCCGAGCGTCTTTTGGAACACCGTGGGGTTGGCGCATCTGGAGATTGCGAGCATCACCGAGTTCAGATGGCACATGTAGTTCCTCCCGACCTGGTCGGAACTGTTGGCCAGCCCGGTTGGATGTCTTTCGTCGGCGGAGCGCAGGAGCAGGGAGGCCGAGTTGATGGCGCCGCAGGAGACGACGACGATGTTGGCGGAAAAGGTCTCTTTCTCGCCATTTCGTTCGACGTGAACCTTGGTCACTTCGCGGCCCGAGTGACTGGTCTCCAGGCGAGAGACATACGAATTGGTGAGCAGCGAGACGTTCGGTTGCTCGAGCGCCGGGTCCACGCAGATGACCTGCGCGTCGGCCTTGGCATTTACGAGACAGGGATGCCCGTCGCACCACGCGCACCGAATACACTTGCTTTTGTGCCGGTTCTTTTCGTCCAGCATGATGCCCACGGGCAGCAGAAACGGATGGTGCCCGATGCGCTCGAGGTCATCGCTCAACTGCTGGATCCGCGGCTCGTGGCTGACCGGAGGATAGAGATAGGGCGCGCTCGCCGGCGGTTCGGTCGGGTCGACACCGCGCCGGCCGTGCACCTGATATAAATGCTCGGCCCTGGTGTAGTAGGGTTCGAGATCTTCGTAGCGGATCGGCCAGGCCGGTGAAATGCCTCCATAATGCCGGACCTCTCCAAAGTCTTCCTTGCGCAGCCGCACGAGCGCGGCGCCGTAGAACTTCGTATTTCCGCCCACGAAGTAGTGCGTGCCGGCATGAAATTCCTTCCCGTTCGCGTCATGCCACGCTTCTTTGATGTGGTACTTCCCCTCGGTGACGACGGCGCGCGTATCCCAGTTGTCCTTCTCGCGCGGCGCGTAGTCGCCGCGTTCGATCAACAAGATGCGCTTGCCTGTGGGAGCCAGGGCATAGGCGAGGGTCCCGCCTCCGGCTCCCGTCCCAATGATGATGACGTCGTATCGGTTGTTTGTTGACATTGATCTCCCCTCCGCTTTGACAGGTTCCAGGATCAGGCCGTGGCACGGGCGTCCCGGCCGTGGGTTCGGAGTTCAGGCTTTAGCCTGCAGTGCAGCCTGAAGCCTGAACTCCGAACCCGCGCCCGCCTTGACGCAAAAATTGACCATTTTGTGAAGTTGGTGGTCACCAAGGGGACCTAGTTCTGCTGTGTCAAAGGCGCAGTGCCGAAGTTGACGCCGAAGCGACGGCACCAGATCGTGACCGAGCGGTACTTCGCCAGATCCAGCTCGGGCGGCAGATCGTAATTCTGGTCGCCCTTATTCCCCTTGAGGGCGCCGACGTTCACGAACCCCGCGCTCGTGACGGTCGCATTGTCGAGAGCGTCCGGGGCCGCAACCATATAGACCTGCACGTCCGGGCCGTTGGAAGTCTCGAACCGGCTCAGGCGAAGCACGCGCTTGCCGTCAGGAAGCTGGTAAATCGTCGCGTCTCCCGCGGTCTTGTGCGCGCCCTCGTGAAACAGACCGGATGAAAGGGCCCTGGGTTCGCTCGGTGCCGGAGCCGACTGTCCCTGTGCGGCCAGCGGGGCCGTGCCGAAGTTGACACCGAAGCGGCGGCACCAGATCGTGACCGAGCGATACTTGGCCAAATCGGTGCTCGCGGGCACCTCGTAGTTCTGGTCGCCCATATTTCCCTTGAGAGCGCCGACGTTCACGAAACCTGCGCTTGTGACAGTCGCATTATCGAGGGCGTCGGGCGCCGCGACCATGTAGACCTGCACATCGGGTCCGTTGGACGTTTCGAACTCACTGAGCCGGAGCACCCTCTTTCCGTCCGGAAGTTGGTAGACGGTGGCGCTGCCGGAGGTCTTGTGAGCGCCATCGTGGAAGCGGCCCGAATAGATTGGCGCCGGTTGCGCCGCGGCCATCGCTGTTTGGGGCGCCGGAAAGCTTTCGTTCACGGTCTGGTTGATGAACAGACGCTCTGGACGGAAGGCATACCAGGCCCCCGTGAGAGCCAGAACTGCAATCGCTGCGATCAGGTTTCGTGTTTGCATGGGAGTATCTCCTTTGAGAAAGATCCACCTTGGGTTTTATTGCTTCGAAGAGAAGCCGGAAAATTCATCTCAGCCGCGTACCCGCACCTGAAGATGCAGCGCCTGGTATTCTGATGGTGCAGTTTTGCGCACATCACGCTGTGCAGGCCTTTGCGCCAGAGATGCAACTCGGCCGCCAGCAGCATCCCCAGCGGCGGCGCTGTGAAATAAATCCAGAGGCCGGTCCACACCTGCGCGGGCGCGGCCGAGCCAAAAGTGCGCGCCGGATTCATGCTCATCCCGGAAATCGGCGCTTCGAGGGTGATGTAGGTCGCGACCAGGCCTCCGGCGACAAGCCCCGTGAAACGCGAAAGGCGCGGATGGTTCGAAACGGCAAGTATTACCGTAAAGAGAACGAACGAGATCATTGCCTCGGCGGCGAAAGCGGGGGCCCGCCCGCCGGCTCCTGGAACTGTGACGACATAGCTCACAGCCGGATTCGCGATAAGACGCCCTAGCGCTCCTGCAACCAGCAGCACTCCTGTGACTCCCCCGATGAACTGGGAAAGGACGTAAAAGACCGCATCCCAGCCGCTGATTTTTCCGAGACGGAAGAAGGTCAGCGTTACGCTGGGATTCATGTGCGCGCCGGATTGCTTTCCCCACGGGGAATAAATGATCGTGATCGCGGTGAGGCCCATTGCCAGGCCCGCCAAAAATCGGCGCAGGAAGGGATCGGCAATAAGGCGCCGGACCGGCGAGTCCGGATGTTCCAGCAGTATCCCGAAGAGGCACGCGGAGATCATGAAGATACCAAGCGCCGCGGCTTCCATGAGATATTCCGGCCAGTGTTGCTTGAGGGCGTTGATCATACGGTCATCATCCCAAGTGCGGCAGGTTCATCAGGGTTGCAAGCGCACCTGCCAGGTTCAAGAGAATCTTCACCAGTTTTCGCATTATGGGTTTCTCTCTTTGCTTGCCACTGTAGTAATCCCGGAGCCCGGGTCTAAAATTCCCCTTCCCTAGCGATTCTTCGCGTCTTTGCGTCTTAGCGGTCTGCGGTGTGTGGCTCTACAAGACCAATTGCTCGGAGTCTTGCGCGGCGCGCACTTCATCTTCCGCATGGGAGACGGTCGGGGCACGGAGTGTCATAAACTGCACGAGGTCTTTGGAGAAGATCAGATCGAGGGTCCAGTCGAGGGCCACGCGCAGCTTTTTTTCGAAGCGGGGGAGCTTGCTGAGATAGATAGTCCTCCACAACCACCAGGCAACGAACCCGGAAAAGTTGATCCCCAGAATATTCGCGACCCCGGTCCGCTTCCCGATTGCTGCGAGCTGTCCGACGGTCGAGAACACGAAGGGCTTTTTCTCCCGGCCGCGGAGCGCCGCCTGGATGTTCTGCGCTACGCGCTGGCCTTCTCTCAATGCATGCTGCGCAGTCGGCGGATAGAAGCGTCCGGTTTTGGGATCCGTGGCGAGCGCACAGTCGCCCAGGGCCCACACGCCCGGCCAGTCCGCAACTTCGAGAAATTCGTTTACCAGCAATCGTCCCCGTTCCTTGTTGCAGGGCAGAGTTGCCAGCAAGGCGTTGGGGGAAGTCCCTGCGGTCCAGACCAGGGTCTTGGAGGGAATTGTGGTGCCGTCGCTCAGCTCTACCGCGTGGCCGGAGAACGCCTGGACCCTGGTATTGACGTGGATCTCCAACTTTCTCTCTTTCAGTTTCTTCTGCGCGTAGGCGCCGAGCTTTTCGCCGAGCTCCGGCAGAATCACGGGCCCGGAATGGACGAGCACGATGCGCAGATCATCTTCCGTCAGGTGCGGATAGAACTGTAGGGCTTCACGCAGGAAGTCATTGACCCCGGCGACGGTTTCAACACCGGCAAATCCGCCGCCGGCTACGACAACCGTCAGGAGATGCTGGCGCTGGCCAATGGAGCATTCAAAGTCGGCTTGTTCCAAATATTCGATCAGGCGATTCCGCAGCTCGATGGCATCGCCGAGCGATTTCATGGTCAGGGCATTCGCCTCGAGACCGGGCAGGTTGTAGAAATTTGTAATCGCCCCGAGCGAGATCACCAGGTGGTCGTAGCAGAGCTGGTGGTGGTGATGCTCGAGTCCGTGGGAGACGGTCACACGTCTTTTGGCCAGGTCGATAGATTCGACGTCGCCGTCGAAAAACCGGACACGGCGCAGCAACTTGCGGATCGGGTTCACGATGTGCGACAGGTCCAGGTCGCTGGCAGCCACTTCATGCAGCATCGGAGTGAACAGGAAGAAGTTTTCGCGGTTCACCAGCGTCACCTCGACGTCCGGATTCCTGGCAACCGTTTTTTCCAGTTCCAGAGCAGCGTACACGCCTCCAAAGCCGCCGCCCAGGACCAGAACTTGTTTTCGTGTATTTCCGCTCATGATCGCCTCGTTTGCAGCTGGCGGGATCCGGAATGCCGGACCCCTGTTAGATTCATTCCCAGCACTAGAATGCCTGCCTCCCCAAGGATTATTCCCACAGCGCAACAATAGGTCTTCGCGGCCGCGCGACGCTCCGATGGCCAACCGTACTGCGATTTCGCGCCCGCGGGCAGTAGCACGCGTCAGCAACAGGTTGGCGAGGTTGGCACAAGCGATCAGCAGAACCGTGTCCGGCGGTTACCAGCAGCGGCGAGACCGATACCGGCCGGTTCGAGCCATCACGCCAGCGCCCGGTTCCCCAGAGCAGTGATCGATGTCGCCTCAGGAAGGACGACTGGCATGAGCTCAAGACCGGACCGCGCGTGTAAAATCAGGTCGAGCGCCGTGTCAGCTTCTAATTTCCTACGGACTAACTCCCGCGGCGCTCAGGGGCGAGCCGTTGTCTCCCAGAAAGTTCACGGTGACCGTTGCGGATCCTGTGGCGCTGATGAAAATGAACTCTGTGGTGAAGCCGCCGCCGTCCGCTATCTGGGGAAACACGATTGGCCCCGGCGCCGGCCGATTGGCATCGGCTATCGGGAACGTCGTCACCAGAAAATCCCCTCGGCTGTTGTACAGTGACCGCACCGTGACAGCCACAAAGGGCGAGGCCGAAGAGATTCGAACGACGCCCCTGAAGCCGTCCGGCAAGCCTCCGATCATTTCCCCCACAAACCTCGCCGAATGACCGCTGGGCGCAATATTCAAGACCGCCTGTCCATTTCCAGCCGTCGTGCTCCCGTTATTCTCGAAGGCCTGGAGGACAATACTGTTGGCCGAACCGCCGGGATTGGCGACTGCCAGGCCGGTGTCGTGGCCACCGGACTTGTCGACATAGGCTGAAGTTCCGGGGTTCGGCGTCGCCTTGACCCAGCCGGCTTTCAGCGCGGCCTGTCCGCCGGTCTGAAAGACAAAAGCGCCTCCCGCTGGAATAGAGTAGGGAAATGCCGATGCGGCAGTTCCGCCGGAATCGCTCAGCGCGAGTGGCGCGCCGTTGTCGTCGAATATCGCGAGTGTTCCCGATTCGGTCCCGTTGGAAGTGTTCAACAGGATCAGCGTTGTCGTGAAACCCCGTCCGTCGGCCAACTGAGCGAAATAGACCGGCGAGTTTGTCAAGGACGCGGACAGGTCGGCGATCGGAGTGGTGGTTAGCAGGGTTTCTCCCCGCTGGTTGGTTGTCAAACGCAGGGCAACGACGGAGACGGGCTGGCTGCTGGTGATTTCAAGGGAACCGAAGCGGGTCGCCGCCGGAAAACTCGCCGGCAGGTTAAAGTCCGGCGCGACATCCCGGAGCTCGTGAATAAACTTCGCGAAGTGCGCGCCGACACCCAGGCTGCCGTGACCGGTGGCGACTATCTGAGCGTCGCGATCGCGCAGGGTGTAGGTGATCGCCGCGGGAGAAGCGCCTCGATGGGCAATCGCGAGACCGGTATAGATGTCGAGCGCGCCCACACCGGCAGGCACGCCGGTTCGATAGTCGATGAAAACGCGCGCGCTCCGGGTTGGTGGAGATGCCGGAACCGCCGCTTCGCTGACGATAACGCCGTTCTGAGAAAGGCGGAAGACTGCCGTTCCATACGGAGTGGCGCCGCTATCCACGGCCGCCGTGGCGTACCCAGGACGCACATTCGCCGCTGTTCCGCCGATTGAAATTGCGCCGGTTCCACCCGCGTTCAAGGTCAGCTTGAGTTCATTTATACCGGTGGTTTTGCGCAGCCGGAATACGACGCCGACATCATCGGCCCCGCCTTCCGACGTCGTGCCGTAGAAGATCCCGTCGCTGGCCTGGATCAGGCCATTGGGGCCGCTGCCGTCGCTGCCGGCAAAACTGTGGAGCCTTGTGATGGTCCCCGCAGCGTCCATCTTGAACACCGTCCCGGCATTCGAGGCGGCGCCGCCGTGCAACGTGGTGCCGTAGAAGCTCCCATCGCTGGCCTGGATCAGGTCATTGGGGCCGCTGCCGTCGCTGCGGTTAAAACTGTGGAGCGTCGTGAGGGTCCCGGCGGCGTCCATTTTGAACACCGTCCCGTTCCTCGTAGCCCCGCCTTCCGACGTCGTGCCGTAGAAGCTCCCATCGCTGCCCTGGATCAGACGGGCTCGGGGCCATGCGCCGTCGCTGCCGGAAAAGCTGTGGAGCGTCGTGAAGATTCCGGCGGCGTTCACCCTGAACACCGTCCCGCTTCCCGAGGCCCCGCCTTGCTCCGTCGCGCCGTAGAACCCTCCGTCGCTCGCCCGGATCAGGCCGGCATGGGGTAGGGCGCCGTCGCTGCCGGAAAAGCTGTGGAGCGTCGTCACCGTCCCGGTCGCGTCCATTTTGAACACCGTCCCGTCATCGTAGGGGCCCCCGCCTTGCCGCGTCGTGCCGTAGAAGCTTCCGTCGTTGGCCTGGATCAGGCCGGCCCAGGGGCCCGCGCCGTCGCTGCGGGTAAAGTTGTGCAGCGTCGTTAGGGTCCCGTCAGCGTCCAACTTAAACACGGTCCCCTGCCCTGAGCTGCCTCCATAGTACGTCGTGCCGTAGAGGCTTCCGTCGTTGGCCTGGATCGGGCCCGCCTGCGGACTACGGCTGCCGTTGCGGGTAAAGTTGTGGAGCGTGGTCAGTGTTCCGGCGGCATCCAGCTTGAACACCGTCCCGCCGCCCAACCAGCCATCGCCCTGCGTCGTGCCGTAAAAGCTGCGGTCGCTCGCCTGGATCAGGCCGGCTCGGGGGTAGCTGCCGTCGCTGCCGGAAAAGCGGTGGACGGTCGTCAGGGTTCCGTCGGCGTCGATCTTGAACACCGTCCCGGGGCCGCCACCCACAGTCGTGCCATAAAAGCTCCCATCGCTCGCCTGGATCAGGCCGGCTCGGGGGTAGCTGCCCTCGCTGCCGGAAAAGCTGTGGACGGTCGTCAGGGTCCCGTCGGCGTCGATCTTGAACACCGTCCCGGCTCCCGAGGCGCCGCCCTCCTGCGTCGTGCCGTAGAAGTTCCCGTCGTTGGCCTGGACCAGGCCAGCCCCGGGATACCTGCCGTCACTGCCGGAAAAGCTGTGGAGGGTCGTCAGGATCCCGGCGGCGTCAATCTTGAACACTGTCCCTCCCGAGACGCCGCCACCTGGCGTCGTGCCGTAGAAGTTCCCGTCTCTCGCCTGGATCAGACCAGCGATGGGGCGGAACCCGTCGCTCCCGGTAAAACTGTGGAGGGTCGTGAGCGCCCCGGCGGCGTCGATCTTGAACACCGTGCCCTGCCCCGAGGCGCCGCCGGAATAGGTCGTGCCGTAGAACCTCCCGTCGCTCGCCTGGATCAGGCCGGCCGAGGGGTTCGAGCCGTCGCTGCCGCTAAAGGTGTGGAGCGTCGTCAGGGTCCCAGCGGCGTCGATCTTGAACACCGTGCCTTGCCCCGAGGCGCCGCCGGAATAGGTCGTGCCGTAGAAGCTTCCATCGCTCGCCTGGATCAGGCCGGCCTGTGGGTTCGAGCCGTCGCTGCCCGTAAAGCTATGCAGCGTCGTTAGGGTCCCGGCGGCGTTCACCTTGAACACCGTCCCGTACCCCTTGGTCCCCCCGTCCGCCATCGTGCCATAGAAGCTCCCGTCTCTCGCCTGGATCAGGCTGGCCTGAGGGCTTCCTCCCTTGGGCGCACGCACGAACGACCTCACGACCTCGAATGTCTGCCCAAGCGAGACCCCGCTCATGCCCAGCAGGCCGATCCATACACAACCCACCAGCCGGCAAACCGTCAGGCTCCGTATGCGTCGCCGCGAATGTGTCGCCATGGATTGGTTCCCCCTTTCCCTTCGTGTCGCGTCAGTATCTACGTCGGTTGAGTCAGGCGAGCGTACTACTCGCCTCTCGTGGTGCCGTAGAAGCTCCCATCGCTGGCCTGGATCAGGCCATTGGGGCCACTGCCGTCGCTGCGGTTGAAACTGTGGAGCGTCGTGAGGGTCCCCGCGGCGTCCATCTTGAACACCGTCCCGTTCCCCGTAGCCCCGCCTTCCGACGTCGTGCATTACGATCGCGCTTGGCTCACTTGGTGCGCACAAAGCTCAAAATTCGGTCAAATTTGCGTCAGGCCGTGGCACGGGCGTCCCGCCCGTGGGAAGTGGGGCTCTATTATAGACTCGGTCATGGCCGGTACGAGCCTCGCCTGGAAGGTCTGCGCCACCAGGTGTCCCTCTCGCCGTAGGTCAGCCCGATGGCGTCCACATACTCGGCGGCTCGCCCGGCGAATCCGACGGCTTGGCTTCCGGGAGGGATGTCTATCCGGAAGTCGCTTTGCCCTCCGCGCCCTCCGAACACCTGGGACGTGCGCTTGTTGGTGTGGATGCGCATCGAATCGATGGAGTCTCCGCAGCGGCCTGACAGACCGGTGATGTACTCATCGGAATCGAGACGAAAGACGCCACTCTGACCGCCCGAACCCCCATGGCGCTCTCCTTCGACATAGCGGCCATCGGGCAAAACGTAGACCGCCTGAATGCCATCGATCCGATCTCCAGACTGCACGCGAACCTCCGCGATCCCGGCTCCCGGAGGAACGTCACGATCCAGGAAGGCAGATCCGCCTCTGCCGCCGACGAGCCTCGTTGTTTGACCGACATCCGCGGTCTGGATGGAAGCGAAAATCAATCCGACCGCGTCCAGGTAATCCCCTGCTTGTCCGGCGAACCCTACGGCCTGATTCCCCGCCGGCACCTCGACGCGAAAGTCACGGTTTCCGCCGGGCCCTCCGAAAAGAGCGGATGTGCGCTTGTTGGTATGGATGCGTATGGAATCGATGTAGTCGCCGTAACGGCCGGAAACGCCAGTAATGTACTCGTCGCGATTCACACGGAAGATATTGAGCCTGCCGCCCGAGCCGCCTCGCTTCGGACTCATGACAGTGCGCCCATCGGGAGACGAGATAAGCATCTGCACCGAGTCCACGCGGTCTCCAGACCGGACATGCACTTCCAGGATGCGCGCCCCAGGTTGAAGCTCTGAATCGGAGAAACTGGAGCCTCCTGGACCGCCGAGGATTTCCGTCGCGGCGGGTTGCTGGGTGAATCCCGGGCGCCCCCCGCCTCCGGACAGCCCGATTGCCAGAATCACTGCAGACGAGAACGCGCGATGCATGGTCCCTCCTTCTCCGGGGTCTCTCGGTTAATTAATCGACCGGCTGGACGCTTTCCATCAGGGCGAAGAATCCTTCTGCGAGTGTCGGGTGGATGTATACGGCGCCCTTCAAGAGCGTGTACGGAAGCCCTGCGAGCATCAGGGTGCCCAGCATCTGAATGAGCTCTCCCCCTTCGGTCGCCAGTATCGCCGCGCCGAGGATACGGTCATTTGCCGCGTCCACGACGAGCTTCATCAGCCCTGCTGTCTCATCTCTCTCGATCGCGCGGGCGACCGAGCTCATTGGTATCTTGCCGATCTTCAGTTTCTTTCCTTGCTGTCGCGCTTCCTTCTCGGTCATGCCGACGCGGCCAAGCTGCGGGTCTGTAAAAACCGAGTAGGGAACAATGCGGTTCTCGATGGTAAGGTTACGCCCTTCCATAAGGTTGGCATACACGATCTGGAAATCGTTGTAGGAGATGTGTGTGAAGGCGGGCCCTCCCTTCACATCTCCCAGCGCCCAGATTCCGGGGACGTTGGTCTCCAGGCGACCGTTCACGCGGATGAATCCCTTGCTGTCAATCTGGACGCCGGCCTTATCGAGTCCGAGGTCGGCGGTGTTGGGCTCTCTTCCGGTTGCGACCAGAAGGTAAGACCCCCGGACGTCCGTCGGACTCGAGGCCCCGTCCAGCGTCAGGACGACCTGGCCATTCGATGTCTTGACGCTCGTAGTGCGCGCGTTCAATACGAAGTTGATTCCTTCGGATTCCAGAGTCTTTTGAAGTTCCTGGGCGGCATCGCCGTCCTCTCGCGGCAGGATCTGCTCGTGGGCGTGCACCACCGTAACCCGGCTGCCAAACCTTCGGAACATCTGGCCGAATTCCAGTCCGATGTAGCCCCCTCCAAGCACGATCAGATGCTCCGGAAGTTCATGCAACTCCATGATGCTGGCGTTTGTCAGGTAGGGAACCGCGGCCAGGCCGGGAATGCCCGGAATCGTCGGACGGGTTCCGGTATTAATGAAGATCTTGTCGCTCTCGAGGACCTTGTCGCCGACCGCAATGCGATGAGGCCCCGTGAAGCGCGCTTGTCCTCGATACAGGTGCAGGTTCTCGCGGCTGTCGACCTTACGCTGCAGCCCCGAGCGGAAACTCTGCACGACGCGGTCTTTCTGGGCAACGATTGCGGGCAAATCCACGCGCACCTCGCCGGTGTGTACTCCCCAGCGGGCGGCATTGCGCGCGTAGTACGCCACCTGGGCGCGCATCACCATGGTTTTCGTGGGCGTGCAGCCTGTGTTGATGCAGGTCCCCCCGAGATGTTCCTTTTCGATCAATGCTACGGTCCAGCCCTTGTCGGCCAGCTTGTAAATGAGCGGGTTTCCTGCCTGCCCGGAGCCGATCACGATCGCGTCGTATTTCATAGCCCTCCCATCCTTCGCGTCTTCGTGTCTTCGTGGTGATTTTGAGTATCCTTTACCGCCAAGACGCGAAGACACAAAGAACCACGAAGGTTTTTGCCAAAAAAAATACGTTACCGTATTTGTGAAAAGGATTACTAGGGCCGAATCCCTGGAATGTTGAGGCGCATCCGGTAGGGTCCCGAGCGGGCGCACAGATACAGGCTCTTGCCGTCCTCGTCTCCCCAGGCGAAATTGTGAGGATGCATGGGGGCGATGATGCTTCCGAGGTGCTTTCCCGCGCGCGAGAGGATCCAGATTCCCCCGGGTCCTGACACATAGACGTTGCCCATCTGGTCCACCTTCAGTCCGTCGATGGCATCGTCGCCCGGCGCACTCGTCAAGTCGAAAAAGACCTGCCCGTTGGACAAGTGGCATCAGCGCTCACCTCGTATCGCATCACCACTTTTTTCTTCTCGTCCCAATTGCCGACGTACAAGTACGTCCCATCCGGTGAAAAGGCGATTCCATTGGGCCCCCGCAGGTCCGTACTGAGTAGCTGCAGTTTTCCCTTGTACAATGAATAAATGCCGCTATGAGGGAGCTCCTTTCTCGGATCGTCATAGAACTTCGGCAAACCGAAGGGCGGGTCTGTGAAAAAGAGCGTCCCATCGGACCTGTAGACCAGGTCATTCGGACTGTTGAGTCGCTTGCCCTGGTCCCGGTCGGCCAGCACCGTCAACTCGCCGTTCTTTTCGAGCCGGGTTACGCGCCGGTTACCGTGCTCGTTGATGGTGAGTCGCCCTCGCGGTCCAGAGTGAGCCCGTCGGACCCTGGCTGAGCGTATTCTGCGATGTCCGCTCCCGCGTAGCCGCTGTTCTCCCGGAAGACTGACAAGCTTCCGTCAAAGGTGTATTTGTAGATCCTGTTGCTATTCGGGTCGCTGAAGAGAAGGAACCCATCCCGCACCCAGGCCGGTCCTTCCGTAAACTTGAATCCCTCCGCTTGTTCGCAGCAAGAGGACCTAGCCTAGCGTGCCTTGACGACGTAGTAGGTCATGGCGGCCGGAACGTCTTTGAACCAGTGCGGCGTTCCCGCCGGGACGATGATGACGTCGCCTTTGGCGATCTTGCGTGACTCGCCGCCGCTGATTTCCTTTCCACGGATCTCGTCGGGTGCCGTGTTCTTGGCGTCCACCACGGCCCCACCGGTGACAAAAGTGGCCGATCCCTCCTGCACGTAAATGATGTCGGCGTCTCTGACGTGCACTTCGGCCATGCCCGGGCCATCGCGCCGGCTGGCGTGGACCATGTACTTGTCGCTGCCGTCAAAGAGAACCGCTCCTTTGGCGAAGGCTTCGGCGACCTTTTCTTTTTCGAAGTAGGTGACTCTGGCGGGCTTCATTTGGGATGACATCGGAGCGAAGTCCTTTGATGCATTCGCGCCCGCGATGGCGAGCTCCTCATCCTGCTGCGCGCTGGCCGCGCCGCTGACACCCACACCGCCAATCACCTGTCCATCCAGAATAATCGGCACTCCGCCTTGAAGCGGCGTGAAATTCTCGAGCGCGACCATAGAGGTCCTGCCGTTTTTGATGATGTCTTCAAATACCTTTGTCGGCTTCTTGAACAAGACCGCTGTTCGGGCCTTTCCGATGGAAATATTTGCCCCTGCGGCAAAGGTGTTGTCCAGCCGCTCGAGCGCCATGAGGTTCCCCCCGTCATCAACGACGGCTATGACGCCGCCCGGCGCGTCGAGCCTTTTTGCCTCGGCCACCGCCGCTGCGATGACCTTCTTCGCACCTTCCAGCGAAAGAGTCTTCTTGTCCATTACTTGGGCCGGGGAGAGAACCGGCCACATCAAGAGAATTGGGATCAGTAGAATCTTTTTCATCGTTTCCTCACTGTGTGTTTCGGAGGGCGTTGATCGAGCCCGTTCCCGTGGCCACGGTTTCGTTTCCCGGAACGGAGCTCGAACAACACTTCACGGTTTACTTAACTGGGGCTTCGAACGAAGCCTCGCCCAGCAGAGTCTCTGCGAAAGCGCACCAGATTTGCACCTTGGTGATGTCCCTGACGTAGGACGGGACCACAATGGACCGATTGAACTTCTCGCCCTTGATCACGAGCCGCTGAAGCAGGTACGTATTCCCCTTGGAATCGACCACCTGCCAGTGCGGCGCCGGCGCACTCGTCAAGTCGAAAAAGACCTGCCCGTTGGACCTTGTTCGCAGCAAGAGGACCTAGCAAGCGAGCCTCGTACCGCCCAAGGCATTCGCTGCGCACGGCCCGTTTGGAGTTCAGGCTTTAAGGGTTGGATCAAGCCATTTGAAATTCCTGTTGCGCTCTATTAATCCCCGCGCCACGAGCCAAAATTCCCAAAGCGTGTCCCATTGTGCTGACGATTTACGATCAACGAGTGTTTGCCACTGAAGATCTCAAATTCAGCACGGAGTTTAGCCCAGTTTAGTCCGCCAAAGTTTATCCGGCTTCCTGAAGCCCGTTGTCCGGATCTTCCACCCAGAGCTGCCCGTCAAGTACAAACTTGTATCGATACCGCCCGCAGAAGGCGGATCGATTTCGGCTCGTCAGATGCCAGGCGCCGTTGCGGCACAGTTTCCTTCACGCACAGGCAAATGAGCGGAAGGGGCGGTCAGAACGTGAGTGTCGTTTACGACCCGGCGGAACGGACAGACGACTCTGTGCCGGCAGGCAGTTGTCCCAAATAGGCGCCTATTTTTTCAACGCACTGAAACTTTTCGGGTTCGGGCGCCACTTACCCAGCGACAAAGACAGTTTCGAGAGCCTCTCAAAAGGAGTTTAGTGCGCCATGAAAACTACGCTATCCAGGGTAGCCGGAGCGATCGCGATCGCTGTTTTCCTGAGGGTCCCCGCGCAGGCACAGGATTTTCAGCACTCCTACGCGGTCGGCGCGGGCGGCCGCGTCCGCGTCGGCAACATCTCCGGCGACGTGATCGTTACCGGCTACAATGGCGATACCATCATGATTCGCGGTTACAAGGAGGGGCGAGACCGGGACCGCGTTCAGGTGGAGGATTTGAGCTCCGCCGATCGTGTGGATGTCCGCGTCAAATACCCGGAGTCGTGCAATTGTGATGCGAGCGTCCGGTTTGAAGTGTCCGTGCCTCAATCGGTGCGGTATAACTTCGAGCGACTCTCGTCCGTGAGCGGGAGTGTCGAGGTAACAGGGGTGGCCGGGCAGCTCAAGGCCGAAAGCGTCAGCGGGGATGTCCAGATCAAGGACATTTCCGGTCAAGTAAGCGCCTCGACCGTGAGCGGGAATGTAAGTGTGGAGTTCAGCCGGATTGAGGGATCGGCCAGCATGAAGTTCTCATCGGTAAGCGGTAACGTAAGTGTGAGGGCCCCCGGAGAGCTTGACGCAGACATCGAAATGTCGACGGTAAGCGGTTCGCTCAAGACCGATTTCCCCATTGAAGTGCTCGAACGCCGTTATGGACCGGGGCGTTCCGCGCGTGGCCGGCTGGGGAGCGGCGTCAGCAATCTGCGGATCACTACGGTTTCGGGGCGCGTAAGTTTGATCCGAGCCAACTGACTTGTGGTTTGCCGCAAAAACGAGACGCTCGCACAGCGTGGATGTGCCAGAAGAACGGGAATTGGATCAAGCGCAGTCCATAGGCGCCGCTGAGAAGGGGCGCACCGGTGACGAGGTAAGGAGCGCGCTCACGCCCGATGCCGAAGTATTCCATGCCATCTTTAGCCGTTACGGCCGTCCGGTGCTCGCCTTTATCCGCCATTTGCTTGGTGAGGACAGGGCAAGAGCGGAGGATCTGGCGCAGGAGACTTTCGTGCGCGCGTACCGCAAACTGCAGACGTGGCGCGGGGACGCGGAGCTCTCTACCTGGATCTTTGGAATCGCACGAAATGTGGTGCGTGAGGCCGTCAAGGAGAAATACAAGGGTCCGGGCGGGGCCGAGAGCAGGCTCAGACCGGATTTGGAGGACCCACGGAACCGGCCTGATGAGTCCATTATTGCCGAAGAGGTCCGGCGCGAGATACGGAAAGCGCTGCAAAGTCTGAGCGAGGACCATCGCCAGGTGTTTGTGCTGCGCATGTTCTACAAGATGAAATACGGCGATATCGCGCGGGTGACGGGAAAATCCCTGGCCAAGATCAAGACGGATGTACACCGGGCCCGCCTGGAAATGCGGCGGAAACTACAGGTCTATCTGGAGAAGGTTCCTTGATTGTGAGGTGAGCCGTGAAGTGCGGTGAAGCTTTAACCCTGCTGGAAGATTACCAGTTCGCGGAGCTCGAGGACGGCCTGGCCGGGGACGTCGCCTCCCACGTCAGAAGTTGCGCGGCGTGCTCCTCGGCATTTGCGGCCTTGGAGAAGGAGCGCGCCTTCTATGAGCGTTATGCGGAAGCGGAAGAGATCTCCCTGGAGCTGTCGCCTGGAGTCTGGCAGAAGATAAAGGTCCGTATTGCGGAAGAGGACGCCGGGAACAAAGCCCTTGCAGGCTCGCATCTTGGTTCGATACTGCGGCTGGCCGGGGCCCCGGTGTCTGTGCGTCGCGTGGCGGCGGCCATGTTGGTGGTCCTCGTGTTTGCCGGCGGAACGATTCTCACGGTCCGCACATACCGCCGGCAGGTCCCTGCTTCGGTTGCGAGCCGGGACAGCCTGCAAAACGCCTTGCTCGCGATTCATCGTGCCGAAAGGGAATATCAAGAGGCGATCCGGATTCTGACCGCCCTTGCGGAAGAGCGAAAGGCGTCACTGGAACCCGAGTTAGTTAAGGAGCTGGACCAGAACCTCCGCGTTATCGATCAAGCGATAGCATCCACGCGCAAGGCCTGCGAGGCCCACCCGAACGATCCCGAGCTGGCGCTATACATGCTCTGGGCTTACGCTCGGAAGGTCGAGCTTTTGCAGGACCTCTTGTCTTAGCGATTTTTCGCAAACTGCACAAAATGAAACCCCGGATGAACACGGATCTGTGTTCATCTGTGGTTTCGTTTATTCTTTTGGTCGCGGCTCTGCGGCGCCGTGTAATTCATGGCCGGCCCTGTGAATGCTGTCGATTCTTGCCGCCCAAGGCGGTGTGGGTGCGCAAGTGCGAGTCAGTTTCTGCCGCGGGATACGGGCAAAAGACGGGCAGATAACGAGTCCGATATGGAGTGCGGCGACTTGTCGCCGCTTTCATTCTGACGCCCGGGCCATAGCGGCGACAAGTCGCCGCACTCCAAAAGAGCTGTGATCGTTCGTCTGCTGTTGACCAAAGCGGAGCCTGAGGCGACTCCCACTTCGTACAATTGCACCCAGGCGGCGCAGGCGGCGTCCGAAACTTGACATTTGAGGGTGATGGCTTAAGATTAGTCCCTTGTCATCGAGGGCCGTTAGCTCAGTCGGTAGAGCATCTGCCTTTTAAGCAGAGGGTCGCTGGTTCGAGTCCAGCACGGCTCACCAGCCTTTCCAATGACTTACGGGCCGCCATTTTCTGCGGCGGGTTCGATTGTGACGCGGTTTGTGACATAACTCCCCGAAAAGTCCCCTAATTGGGCCTCGCTTCGGTCTTCTCGGCCGGTTGAGAGTCGACCTCCGCAAGAGGAGTCTCGAGGGCTTGCGGTGCCCGCCTCTTCGCCGCCAGCCTGATGTGGGAATAGTGGTCGAGCATCTCCCGGCTGACATGACCGGCGATGCT
>QHZE01000751.1 GCA_003225335.1 Acidobacteriota bacterium | reverse complement strand
CGCACCCTGGTAGATCTCGCGAACGACGCCCGAGAGCGATCCGTCAGTGCCAAGTGTCATCTCCGCAGCCCGGAGCAGGCGGTTGGTGCTCGGTGCCAGCACAGGCAGGCTCACCAGCTCGCCTCCCTGTTCCGTGACCAGCAGCCCGCTGCTCCCCTGCAGCTCCGTGGGAAGATAGCCCAGCGGTGTAAACGTAGACGTAGGGTCGAAATAGAGAAGCGGGCCAAGGCGCTCGTGCCGGGACGAAGCGAACAGTGAGGCCGTGTCCACCTCGGCCGGCAGACTGATGGCCAGAATGACGTGGTTGAAGTTCAGCATTGAAGGGAACTCCGGAGCCACCGCGCCCCGCCCCGAATTCGCCAGTACAAAGTACGATTCCAGACCCAGTTCCTTGAGCAAGGCGCTCAGGAGGGTGGCCTTGTCCTTGCAGTCGCCGTAACGGTTGCGGAGGACTACGTCGGCTGCGTGAGGTCTGTACCCACCAATTCCAATCTGTATGGATACGTAACGGATGTCGCCCTGCGCGAATGCAGCGAGCCGGCGAATCTTTTCGATCAGCGAGGCCGCGCCCTTGGTCACTTCCGTCACCTTCTGACGGATTTCCGGGGTGACCTCCCGGACGCCAGCGGAGAGAGTGCCGTACCACTGGCCCACCTTGGCCCAGCTTCCGTGCCCTGTCGATCCCTCTCGCGGGAAATAGGTCACCGCGAGACGGCCAGCCATCGCCTGCCACGGCGGCATGGACAGCTCGTCTTCGACACCCTGGAGGTTCTGCACTTCCCACACCCATTCATTCTCGCCGCCGGCGTGCGGCTCGATCTTCGCGTGGTGAATCCAAACCGCGCGATGTTCCCAGCCCTTGGGCAACTGCAGGACGAACCGCCCTCGAAGCACCGGGTTCGGATCCTGAATCCACCAGACATCCTGCAGGATCGCCGGCCGCCGTTTTTGCTCGTACTCGTAACCGACGATGGAACCCGGGTCAGCGCTTGGAGCCGTAATGATCTTGCGGCGGAGATCGGAGTAGAGAGTCTCGGCCGTGAAGCCGGTCTCAACGGCGTCCTTCTCTTTTACCTCTTCCTCGCCTCTGGCTGAGATACTCCACGCCTTCAGAAAGGTCACCTTGGTTTCCTGGTCAAAGGACACCACGAAGGTAGCATGGGAGCGTCCCTCCGGCCGGAGGATCTTGTAGGCCAGCCGGCGAGTGGTGCGGATCTCGCCGCTGTCCTTGACGCGCGTTTCCTGCTCGTCGAGCAGTATCACCGCGTCGGTCTTCTCGGGATAGGAGGGCAGCGCCACGTGAGCGGCCGTGCGCAGCCATTCGGGGACTTCCGCAGCGGCCGGCACGGTCATGACGGCGGCGCTCAGCAGTAAAAGCACGGCCCGGCTATTGGCCCTCGACTACTTTCAAAACAGTGCGAGTTTCATCGGACACCCTCATGGCTTCAAAGAATCCCCGCAACTCTCGGTAGGATCCCGTCTGAAGGATGCCTTCCACGGCTTCCTGACGCCGGAAGCGGATCTCCCGGTCAGCGAGTTCATGGGAGGTCTCACACCTCCCAAACGCAGTCTCGATTTTGCCGGGGCCAGGGAGGCTCTCCACTTGGTAGCCCGGAGGGATCTCAAGGACGACTTCGTCATCTTCCCGGTAGAAGTAGGGGATGTACACGGGCTGGGCGCGGAAGGTGCTGCGGAAGACCGCGCCGTTCCCGGCTCGCAGCACGGAAAGAGGAATAATCATGCGGCGCGCGGTACTCGCGATCATCCCGCTGACGCGGACGTGAATCTCGGCCTCGAGTGGCGGCTCTGCTTGGTCCCACGGGCCCGCCTTCCCCACTTCCGCGAAGGAACCATCCGGCAGCCAGCGCTTGATCTCGTTTTCCAGGTCCTTGCGCCGTCCAAGTCTGAGGGTGCGCCGGATCCGGGTGTCGGCGCCGACGGGTTTCGGCGTGTGGACCCAAAGCCCTCCTCCCTTCACCAGGCGGATACCCTGCACTGCGGTCTTTTCCCAGGAGATCAGGCCGAAGGGGCAATACAGCGACCCTGGGTCAAAGAAACGTTGTTCCGAACCGATCTTGACCATGGCCAGCTCGCCGTTCAGGCTCTGGATTCGGTGAACCTCGGGAGCGAAGAAGGTGCGGTCACGCTCCGGAACCAGGACGAGGGAGGTCTCGAATCCGGCGGCGCGGGCCAGCGCCACAAACAGCGCCGCGATGTCTGAATCGTTCCCGTAACCGCGCCGGAGAACCTCTTCCACATTTTTGTTCTCTACCAGCTTGTCGGCTTCGGCGTTTGACTTGGGCGGCAGGTAGCTGAGATTGCGGATCTTCTGGGCGCGCTCGTAGAGCTTCCGCAGCCTGGCGTCGGGAGGATCACCGGCCGGCGCCACGGCGGCGACCGTCTCGCGCAACGCGCGATCCCTGTCCATGAACTTATCCGATTTCTCGTTCACAAACTTGGCCACGCGCGTCCAGAAGTCATCCAGCATCTCCTTGGGCCCCCCTTCTACGGGAACAATGTATTCCATCATCGGGGCTTGGTAATAGAACTCCAGGCTGGGCCGCACTTCTTCCTCGGGAGGCATCAACTCTTCCTTCCGGAACGGAGGCAGATCTCCGATCTCCAGCACCTGGACTTCGCCTTGCCAGACCGGTTGCTTTCCGACCAGGCCCTTGCTTCTCCAGTTCAAGGCCGATGAGGTCACGGAATAGGGCCGCAGCGAGAAGCGCGCCCGGTGTGTGTATAACTGGTGATCCAGGGTCCAGCGCATCGCCGGCGTGGAGTCGCCCTTCCATTCAAGGCGGTAGCGATATTCGAGGATGCTTCCGACCTGGACGTCCGGGAGAGTGAACGTCTTGGCCAACAGCCGCAGCTTGCGTACGCGGGCTATCGGCTTGTCAAAGACCTGTCCCCGAAAGGGAATGGCGCTCCCGTCGGGCTGGATAGTCCGAGCCTGGATGTCTTTCACTTCGACGACACCCCGGGAGTAAACGATCTCAATGTTGCCGTACCGCCGGCCCTCATTGGTGAGGATTTTCACCCTATAAAAATGTGTGGAATAGGATTTCTCCAAGTCGGTGTGCTCCTCGCGGTAGAGGAGCCCGGCGTGCAGGCCGGGAACCGACCATTTCTGCTCTTCTTCGGCCAGCGATGGCCATTCGGCTTTGTCCTTGGAGCCTTGCGACAATGCGGAAAGGGAAAGCTGTGGGCGCAGAAAGAACGCAACGAGAATCCAAGGGGCCCAGCGCAAACTTGCCCTCCTGCTCCTTGGCGAGCAAGGGCTGATTTGATTATCCTGCGGGCCCGCTTCGAGGTCAGCGGGACTCGGAGCGAATGTATTCGACGATTTGCACGTCACGCTTGCCGTATCGGCCGGCGTTCGCCGAAATGTTAGATCGGAGCACCTGGACCTGAACTTGGAAATTGAGAGCCCCTTATGGGCGGGCTGCAAACCAAAACGCGGCTAATCTCTCCTATGCGCCGACGGCCGCCGTGGTAAACTCCGGTCTCAGCATGACTCAGCGGCCACCAGTCACGGCAGAAAGTGTTCTCGAGCGTGCAAGGGCAGAACTGCGGAACGCCCGGTTCTCGAACTGGCATGGCATTACGCCACAGAATGTGCTCAGGTTCCTGCTCGAGACGCCTGTCGAACGCGAAGTGCTCACTCCTGAGAGTGCCACATCTTGCACGATGATGTCGCTCGTACTTCACGAGTACCCGAACGATCCCTGTCGCGGATACACGATCGCTCTCAACCCGGTTGAGGATGAGTGGATCCTGGTCGAGTGCCTCAGTGATGGCTCGTGGTTCTGCGACACTGTTGGCGGTGCCACTCTTCCCGAGGCACTTGAAAGCATGTAGGCGGGACTGCTATTGCCTGCAATTTGCGGGCACTGTCAGACCAACAATACGGTGGTCGTGCCG
>QHZE01000750.1 GCA_003225335.1 Acidobacteriota bacterium | reverse complement strand
TCAATCCATCCCTCACGCGCCAACGATTCCAAGCTGATCAGCAAGGGATTGCCGGCCATGCTGGAGAAGCACTGGTACGGAGAGTTTCCGTATCCGGGCGGTCCAAGCGGAAGCATCTGCCACAGGCTCTGACCGCATGACTTGAGAAAATCGACAAACCGGTACGCCGCGTGGCTAAGGTCTCCGATGCCGTAGCGTCCGGGCAACGCCGTCGGGTGCAGCAGTATTCCACTCCGTCTTTTCATCCCCTTGCCTCGCTCCGGGGTTTGGGACCTGGGAATTAGGGATCGGGGCCGTCAGGACCTTTGGCCCGGGACACGCTGAGTCTGAAAAAGGTCAGATCACCACTACGACAGTATCCATCCCTGCCCCAGCCCCCTCTCACACTGGCCCCCGAGTCAGCAAAGGTAATATACTAGGGCGCGCTCCGAGTACGAAGAAAGTTATAGTTTTAGTTTTTCTCACGGAAGCGTTCGGAGCCCTTTGCGCTCTTCGCGTCTTCGTGGTTAATTCGGGCTTCAGTTTCACCGCGAAGGCACGAAGTACGCAAAGGAAGAAGAAAATTCGTGGCGACTTTTTTAAGTTTGTTCAATCCGTGGCGGCAGAAACAAACCAGTTCCGTCCGAGAGTAAGAGGTTACGTTTACCCATTAAGAAAGGAACCGATATGAGGGAAATAAATCGAAGAAGGTTTCTTGAAAGCACGGCAATGTTGTCCGCAGCAGCAGCGCTCCACACGGGATTTGCAGGCGCGTCGGGATCGCCCAAAAAAGCGGTTCTGATTACAATGCTCCCCAAGGAACTACCCTACCTGGAACGGTTCAAGCTGGCCTTGGATGCCGGCTTCGAAGGGATAGAAATGCAGACGGTCACCGACCCCAAGACAGCAGACGAGATCCGCGAGGCCTCGTCGAAGTCAGGACTGAAGATTCATTCAGTCATGAACATGGCCCATTGGGACAATCCGCTGTCGAGTGACGATCCCGAGGTAGTCAACAAAAGTGTCAAGGGCATGGAGACCTCTTTGCGCAACGCCAGGCTCTGGGGCGCCGACACGGTCCTGCTGGTGCCTGCGGTTGTGAATCCGAAAACAATGTACAAGGACGCTTACACGCGCTCGCAAAAAATGATCCGCGAGCGGCTTTTGCCCCTGGCGCAGGATCTCAAGGTCGTCATCGCGGTCGAAGAGGTATGGAACAAGTTCCTGCTGAGCCCGATTGAATTTGCGCGTTACGTGGATGAGTTCAAATCACCGTGGGTGAAAGCGTACTTTGATGTCGGGAATGTCGTGCTTTACGGCTACCCTCAGGACTGGGTGCGAACGCTCGGCAACCGCATCGTCAAGATGCATATAAAAGATTTCAAGATGGACCGGCGCGAAGGCCGGTTTTACTGGAAGAACATCGGCGAAGGGGACATTGACTGGCCGGAAATTCGCAAGGCGCTGAGCGAGATCGGCTATGAAGGGTTCATGACGACCGAAATTCAGGGTGGTGATGCTGCCTACCTCAAGGACGTCGTCGCCCGCCTCAACCGATTTCTGGCAGGCCAACCTCCGGTAAATTCGGCTTAGAGGTCGTGGCACGGGCGTCCCGCCCGTGGGAACTGATGATCTAACCTGGCCATGGCCAAGACGGCCACGCCGCGAAGCCATCGTGGCACGCCACCCACCCATCGATCATCAACCAGCCAGGATTCGCGTCGTGTCTCCGCCGCCACCAGTGTCGGCTTGGGCGCCTGAGCCGACCAGACCTCGATTTGGCCACGGAGACCACAGAGACACGGAGAAGTCTCTGTGTCTCCGTGGCTGAAGATCTGACTGTAAGAATCGAAATTCGAAACAAATCCCAATGATCAAAACCCAAAATCCAAAACTGCCTGAGTGAGAATGAGAAGGGCTCGCTTCGGGAATTTGGGCTTTAGATTTCGATATTGTTTCGGATTCTGCCCTTCTGCCCCTCCGCCCCTCCGCCCCCAGGACGTTGCTCCTATAAGGGGGTTAACCCGCCGGACGAGCCCAAACGGAGAATGGATTTCAGTGTGAGGTTGCTCATATCTTGGAGGCGCGGTTTTTCCTTTTTCGCGGCGTCTCTAGCCCGCCGCGCTTCATAATATTACCGCTGCTTGTTCTAAGTGTGGCTGCTTACACCGCAATGCCAGCGCGTGCGAGCGTCGGATTCCAGCCAGTTCTGCCCCAGGAGCTGAGTATGACCAGCGAGCCTCAGGCGCCTGGTGCACGCGCAATCGTCCTCGATCGCCGGGTGGACCGCTACGATGCCGGCCACACCCCCCACGAAGACAATTACTTCCGCATCAAGATCCTGACCGAGGAGGGACGCAAATACGCGGACATCGAGATCCCGTTCGTCAAGCGTCATCAAGGCGTCATCAACATCAAGGCACGCACCATACGGCCCGACGGTTCCATCGTCAATTTCGACGGAAAGATCTTCGAAAAAACCATCGTTAAGGCGAAGGGGTTGAAGTATCTGGCCAAAACTTTTACCCTCCCCGAAGTTCAGGCCGGAAGCATCATCGAGTACTACTACACCATCGATTTCAGTGAAAATTATGTTTTTGAATCACATTGGATCCTGAGCGGTGAGCTGTTCACTAAAAAGGCCAGCTTCTCCCTGAAACCGTATTACAGCGATTACAGCAATATTAATGTGCGGTGGAGCTGGCACGCCTTGCCGGCTGGAACACTCGAACCCAAAGAGGGTCCTGACAACATCGTCCGGCTGGAAGCCAGCAATATTCCCGCTTTTCAGACAGAAGACTTTATGCCACCGGAAAACGAGATGAAGTCGCGCGTAGATTTTGTCTACGATGACGAACCTTTCGAGCGGGACCCGGCCAAATTCTGGAAGAGAACCGGGAAGAAACTGAACGCCCAATTGGAGAGCTTTGCCGGCAGGTCCAGGGCGATGGAGCAAGCTGTCGCGCAGATCGTTTCTCCGAATGATGCGCCGGAAGCCAAACTGCAAAAGATCTATACACGCGTACAGCAGCTACGTAACACCTCTTACGAGGTGCAGAAAACAGAGCAGGAAGAAAAGCGCGCGAAAGAGAAGGATGCCGACAACGTTGAGGATGTCTGGAAACGAGGCTACGGCGATGGCCGGCAACTGACCTGGCTTTACCTGGCACTTGTTCGTGCCGCGGGATTCGAGGCCTACGGAGTCTGGGTTCCCGACCGCCGCAATTACTTCTTCTTTCCCAACCTGATGGACAAGTCGAAGTTGAACGAGAATGTCGTACTGGTGAAGCTGAATGACAAGGACCTGTATTGCGATCCGGGCGCTGCTTTCACACCGTTCGGATTGCTCCCCTGGCCGGAGACGGGTGTG
>QHZE01000479.1 GCA_003225335.1 Acidobacteriota bacterium | reverse complement strand
CAGACGTCACGGGGAGAAAACTGCAACCGCTCGAACCAATAGACCCGTTCAACGGCTGTTATGTGTTCAGCAACGAGAACGACAACGGATTGACCGTCGATGTGGATAAGCAGCTGCCCAGTGTTCCCCAGCCGTCTCGTCCAACCGCGAAGTACTTACCAGTCAAGAAACGCCCGCGCAGTAGGTCAGGGCTGACTCTTAGAATGGCACACACATCGAGTCCCCAGACGCACGACACGCTGGTTCTCACCGGTGCTCCGGGTTTACAGGGCGACTCGCCACCATCACTACCAAGCCAGCTTTTCACTTTACCGCGCCCATCGTCAGGCCACGTACCAGATGCCGCTGAACCAGAAGCGCAAAGGCGATCAGTGGGATCGTTGCCACAACACCTGCTGCAGCCATCTCTCCGAACAATGTCTGGGTCTTGCCGATGAGCGCCGCAGTCCCAACCGGCAGCGTGGCAGCTGCCGGCGTTGAGGTCAAGATGAGGGCGAAGAAGAATTCGTTGTAGGTGACAATGACGGAGAAAATAGCTGTAGCAACCAACCCGGGCGCTGCAAGGGGGAGAACGATGTCCCAGAAGGAGCGTAAACGGGTGGCCCCGTCCACCATAGCAGCCTCCTCCAGGTCGACTGGGATCTCCTGAAAGAAAGACCTCATCATCCATACCACAAAGGGTAGATTCATGGCAGTGTAGACCAGAATCAAACCCGGATATTTGTTAATGAAGCCGAGATATTGGAGCATCAGGAAGATAGGGACAACAATGGCAACCGGAGGGATCATGCGAGTCGCCAGCACCCAGAAACTGATTCGCTCCTGTAGATGACCCAGGTGAAAGCGGGCCAGGGCATAGGCTGCCAGAGAGCCCATGGCCATCGCCAGCGAAACTGAGCCAGCGACGATGATGACGCTGTTGAGCAAGTAGGCTCCCAGATTGCGACGGGTGAACAGGCTGACGTAGTTCTCCAGCACGGCCTTTTGAGGGTACAGCGTGGGTGGCGAGGCAAAAACTTCGACTTGAGTTTTGAGTGAAGTATTGATCATCCAGTAGACGGGAACCAGCGTCAAGCCCAATGCGGAGACCAGCAAGAGGAGACGAAAGACTGGCCAAGAGGAGTGGCGATGCGACTTTGATTTCGACAAGTGCACTGGCGGCGGATTTTCCAATTTCTCAGCGAATTATTCCCCTCCTCTTCTGGAAGAGGGTCGAGAGATACGGGCGTCCTCTCACACCTGCCGCACCTGGCCCTGCAACGATCTTGAAATCGCGGCTGAGAGAAACAGGACCAGAATTAGCAGGGTAACGGCCATGGCTGCAGCGTACCCAAATTGAGAGAATCGAAAGGCTGTTTTGTAAACCATCAAGGTGGAAACTTCGGTCGCCATCCCCGGTCCACCCTGCGTCAACACAAAAACCTGATCGAAGACCGTGAAGGCATCCAAGGCGCGGATCAGCACTGCGACGACAATCACGGGTCGCAACATGGGCAGCGTCAGATAACGGAATGTCGACCAGGGACCCGCCCCATCGACGCGTGCCGCTTCGAACGGTTCCTGCGGCAAAGACTGGATTCCAGCAAGCAGGATCAGAAACATGAATGGAGTCCATTCCCAGATATCGACCAGGATGATTGCGGGTAATGCCAAAGAGGGATTGGAAAGGACGCTGATGGGATGCCCCATCATCAATTGCACCCCATAGCTTAGAAGCCCAACATCCGAGCTATAGAGCAGTCTCCAGACAATGCCAACAACCACTGGCGCTACAACCATAGGGATCATCAGGCACGAGCGAATCAATCCCTGCCACCTGAATTCTTCCTTCAACAACAGCGCCAGCATCATGCCCAGAATAAATTCGACGGTAGTTGCCACGATTGTAAAGGTCAGTGTGGTTCCCAGAGACCTATAGAAATTGGAGTCACGAAACAAATCGAAATAGTTCTGAAGGCCAATGAATGCGACAGGCTGACCAAAGCGGAAAGAACGAAAACTGGTGACGACTGCATAACCGAGCGGCAAGATCGTTAGAGCCAGCGCAAAAAGCGCTGTGGGAGCCAGAAGCGCCAAGAGAATCAGCGGAACCCTCCGTCGACGTGTTGGTGCAACCTCAGGCCTCTGTGGGGGCGCTTGGCCGCCCTCTCCTTCGATGAGGGCGAGAGAGTCGGCGCTGGTATTTACTTCCCCATCGCTCCAGCCGGGAGCAGGGCCAGGCGTTCCGGGAGGACCGGACATGATCGTCGGATGGGATTCTTTCATGCCTCTCCCCTCATCCCGCTGAATAACCGGCGTTCTTCAGAAAAGCCGTCGCCTCGCTTGCGGCTGCGTCGAGTCGGCGTTTGGCATTGCCTTTTTCAATCAGGGTCTGATTCAGCGCCGTGCCGAGGATATCTTCAATCTTGTACCAGTCGGCGGTTCGAGGAGAGGGCAGGCCAATGGAAAGAGCCTTTAGCGTTTCCGGCAGCCAGCGAGACTTCCGGCAGGAATCTTCGTCCTTGAAGGCACTCACCTTGCAAGGAGTTCCACCCGCCCGGGCAAATTGAGTCTGGACTGCCGAACTGTGAAACCAATTGAAGAATTCTAGCGCCCCTTGCTTGTTAGGTGCCGACGCTGCAATGCCCGTCATGAACAGGCCCAGCTTGGCGACCTGTTTGACCTTTTTGGGGGGGACACTGAAGGAGATTCTGCCCGCTACCTTGGACTTGTTCGGGTCATCCACCTGGCCGCACCAGCCTGTCCACATCGTCGCGGCAAAGGCGTTACCCTGCAACATCGTCTGCCCCTCCTGATCCGAGTCGAACTCGGCTACGCCGGGCGGTGCATAGTCCAGGAGGCGCAAGTAGAACTCCAGCGCTTCAATGGCTGCCGGACTGTTGAAAGCGACTTTCCAATCTCCTTCGAACATTTGACCGCCGAACGCATGGAGCAGAACAAAATAGGAATTGACGACGGGATTACCCTTTACACCGCGAGTGACCCAACCGTACTGTCGCTTCGTAGGATCCGATCTTTCCCGGGCCATTCTGAGCACATCATCCCACGTCGCAGGCGGGCCGCTGGCATATACGTCGTTCCGATAGAAGAGCAGCTGCACGTCTCCAATGAGTGGCAACCCGAACAGAGTTGGTCGAGCCTTAGGGTCAATGCCAGGCTGGCGCGGACCGGTTTTCGGCGGCCAATATCCCAGATCCAAAGCCGATTCTACGAAATCGGTGTCGGGATGAAATCCAAGTTCCTCCAAGTTGGCCAGATAACCCGCCCCGGCGAAACGCGGCATCCATAGGTCATCGAGCACATAGATATCGAATGCACCAGCCTGGGTTTGACCGTCATTGACCGCTTTTTGAAACCAACTCGAGAAATCTGCTTCGACCCATTCGGTCTCAATTCCGGTCTTCTTCTCAAACTCAGGAAGGAATACTTCCTTCAAAACGTTCTGGGCGGGATCTGCGTAGCTCCCGAACGTGATCTTGCCTCGTCCGGTGGTAGAGGTCGTTCTGCCGCAGCCCGGCACAAACTGAACCAGCGCTGTGCTCCCCAATACACTCAGCGAGTCACGAAGAAAGGTGCGGCGATTTGAACGGATCCTTTTTCTCGTCAACTATCTCCCGGTTGGTGATGCACAACGAATGTTTCCTGCATTCGGTTAGCAGAGGAGTCAGGAATCCAAGCGTTACTGCCAGCCCGCAGCCCAAGGCTCGATTGCATCAATCTGAATCCCGCCCTTCTGTGGCCGCGCTCCAACAGCTGCGCCAACGCCCCAACGAGCCGAGCCACTTGTGTCTTCACGGCCCTCAGAACGCCGGTGGAGCGCCAGGGACTGTCGAGGGTGGTTTGAAAAACACGGTCTTGTTCAATAGATCGACCGCGCGGGCAATCGCTTCTTCGGCGTCCATCAGCGGGTCTTCGTGCTCGATGGACAGAACACCGTCATATCCGATCGCCCGCAGCGCTGATACGAAATTAGCCCAGAAGACCTCTCCATGGCCATAGCCCAACGTGCGGTAAGCCCACACGAGGTCCCGTACGGGTTTCCCCGGCTGGAGGTCCAGCGAACCTTGCACTGACAGGTTGTGGAGGTCTATCCGAGCGTCCTTCGCATGCACGTGACCAATATCCCCGCCCAGGACTCGAATCACGGCCAGTGGGTCCATCCCTTGAAAGAAGAAGTGACTCGGATCCAGGTTCGCAGCTACCGCCGGCCCGACGGACTCGCGCAGCCGGCGAAAGGAAGAGGGGTTGTACACGCACATCCCTGGATGGAGTTCGAAACACAGTTTTCGAACACCATGATTCCCGGCCACTTCAGTCATCTCACTCCAAAAAGGAATCACTCGTTCCAGCCATTGCCACTCGAGCAACTCCACAAAGTCTTCTGGCCAAGCTGCCACGACCCAGTTGGGATGTTGGCCGCCACCCGGCGTGCCCGGGCAACCGCTCATGCAAACGACGCGCTCGACGCCCAGCAAACCGGCAAGCTGCAGAGTTTTTCGAGTCACTTCAGCGGCCTGCTGGGCAACCCGCATGTTGGGGTGAAGTGGATTGCCGCTGCAGTTTAATGCCGACAGATGCAAACCATGAGACGTGATGGTATCGAGAAAGGACCTCCGTGAAGCCTCACTTGCCAGCAGACGGGAAAGGTCACAGTGCGGCGCCGGCGAAAAATTGCCTGTTCCAATTTCAACCGCCTGAACACCCAACTCCGCGGCTGTCCGCAACGCATCTTCGAATGAAAGGTGCATCAAACCATCTGTGAACAGACCGATTTTCATCGTGCCGCCTCCCCACCCAATCCCTTCGGGGACGCGGCGGCCAGAATTCGCTGCAAGACCGCAATGTCTTCTCTCCCATCGACACCATGGGTAAGCGGCTCCTTGCCTGAGTCGAGACAGTCATGAAAATGCAACAACTCCTCTTTGAACGCCTCGGCATAAGAGACGTTCACCCGCTTGCGCCACTCCGTTCCGTTTTCCATGCCTTGGACTTCCACTGGAGTGGGAAAGTGCTTCAGGAATGGAGAGGGGAACTGAATGCGCACACGTGACGACTCCCCCAGGAACGCCAGCTCCTCAAAGTAATCGCGCAGCTCCGTCAGGTAAGACCAGGTAAAGACGACCCGCGGCCCTCCGTGATATGCGAGTATGGTCGTGATCGTGGGATAAATGACATCCTCAGGCCAAAGGGTAGTGAAGAGAGTCTCGTCAGGCGTGCCCAAAATTCCGCGCAATGCGTTGATGTCGTGCACCATGCTGCCAAGGAAAACATCGTGGTAGAGAAATCGCAGCCGCTCTGACACTGGACCGATCGCCTCTATGACCAACCGGTCCACTTCCGCTTGAAGCGTCTGACTCTTCTCGATCGGAACGTCGTTGAATCGCCTGAGTCGATGGTGTGCGAAGTATAAAGGTTCGGAAGGATGCAAGACATTGATTTGAACATAGCGCAGCTGACTCATCGACCGGACCAACTCGCGCCCGTAACGATAACCCGGATCATACCGTTTCATGTATGCGACCATCAGTCGCTTGCCGCAGCGCTCGGAGGTTGCGATCAGAGCGTCGGCCTCGCGAAGCGTAAAGCACATGGGTTTTTCTACAATCACATGCTTGCCCGCCTCCATCGCTGCCATCGCAGCTGCGGCGTGGGAGCCAGGGGTTAAGACGATGACGAGGTCCAGCTGTTCGGCAATCAGATCGCGATAGTCGCGAAATCCGCTGGAAACGTTATAGTAACTCTTCAGCGACTCAACCAGGCCTGGGGAAATATCACAGATCGCTTTCAACTCGAACTGATCATCCAGATCCCGAAGGTTCGGAAGCCACATAATCTGCGCCACAGTTCCACAACCAATGACACCCACGCGCAAACGAGCCATCAATTTTCTTCAGTGTTAGATTCCCAGTTGACGTAAGAAGTCACGACTCAGTCGAGCATTTTCGAGCGGACTTACAGCGTGCGAAACGGGCAATAGGACATCCTGTTCGGTCACGACCCATCCGCGGTAGTTCAAAGAGAAAAGATCACTCACAACTCCAGCAATGTCGGCACACCCTCCCCCCAGCGGGGTAAAGATGCCCGCCCGAACTGCAGTATAGAAATCGAGGTGCTGCTGCGCAACGCGCTCTCTCACGAGTGGATCCACGTCTTTCAAGTGAACGTAGCGGATACGGCGACCGTAACGGCGAACCGCGTCCCTCGGGTTGCCAAAGCTATAGGCATAATGGCCCGTGTCCAGACAGATTCCGACCAGGTCGGGATCTGTCAACCCGCACAGTCGTGCCTCGTCCTCGGGTGTGGCGAGATGGCTTCCTGCCTCCAAGTGAAAAACCAATTCCAGTCCCAAAGACCGCAACTGTCGCGCTGCTCTTTCCATGGCTGCAGCTGCACCGCGCCAGGCGGTATCACTGGGTGCCTCCTCACCCGCAGCCGCCATTCCATCTGCGACGACGACGTAGGGGCATCCAAGCTCAGCCAAAAGCCCGGCTACAGTCATTAATGATTCAAGGTCACCAGGCAATCGTTCCGGCTGAAACCAGCGCAGAGGCACAAAAGCGGAAGTCAATGTGAGATGGTGTCTCTCAAGAGCGGCCCGCAGCGATAACGCGTCAGAGGGGTAGTAGCCGACTGGGCCGAGTTCTGTACCCTCATAGCCTGCGGTAGCAATCTCTTCGATGACCTGGGAGGCCGCTGGCCAGACACTGGTATCGGTTTCCTCCATGACACCCCAACTCACGGGTGCCGTAGCGACACGAATGGATGGCTTAGAACGATGCTGCATAAAGAGACGATGTCCTCGCAGGAACCTCCACGCACAACCAGATGCATAGGCAGGGGACTCGGGACACCCCACCCAGTCTCCTGGTGGAACAGCAGGCGCAACAAAAGCTCAGCAGCCGCCCTGCCCATCTGGTCCTTAGGGTTAGCCACCGTGGTCAGAGGAGGGCGAACGTATTTGGCTAAGGCAATATCGTCAAACCCCACCAGAGAAATATCTTCCGGTACGCGCAACCCGGCCTCGTCGAAGGCCTTCATGGCGCCAATAGCCATAATGTCGTTGTGAGCCACCACGGCAGTTGGCCGCTTTGGTAATGCTAACAGCTGGCGAGCAGCTCGCTCCCCCGCAGCATATTCAAACTCGCTGGCCACTACCAAACGCTCATCGAACCTTACCCCTTTCTTAGTCAAGGCTGCCCGATAGCCGTCGACTCTCGCCGAACTCGTCGTTGGATCTCCGGCCCGAACGATGCAACCGATTCGGCGATGGCCCAAGTCTAGGAGATGACCTGTCGCTAGATAACCGCCGCCCTCATCGTCCGCAACGATACAAGGATATCCTGGTACCAGGCGTTCCAGGACGACGACCTGAATCCCGGCTTGCACCAGCGAATATACGGGTTCCAGGTCCGGAGTGCTCGGGTGAAAAATAGCTCCGTCCACCTGCTTGGAGCGAAGCACCTGGGCATAGCGCAATTCACGCTCAAGGAGATGACTGGAGTGACCCAAGATGACTGTATACCCATTCTGGAAACTGACCTCCTCCACGGCGCGAGCCAACTCACCGTAGTATGGGTTCGCGGCATCTGGGATGACCAGCCCGATAGTCAGAGTGCGCCGTGTGCGTAGGCTGCGGGCGACGTCACTTGGGTGGTAGCCAAGCTCAGAGATTGTTTTCAGAACCCGTTCGCGGGCGGAGGGCGAAACGGAGCGTGGTCCGTTATTGATAACGTAGGAGACCGTAGACGGTGGCACACAGGCGCGGGCAGCCACGTCGTTGCGCGTGACCCGCTTCTTGGAAAGAGGCTCAGGACGCGCATGCCGGGCCACCTGCAGAGAATCCACAAGGCTTTTTGGCACGCGGCGAGAATATAAAGAATGAAGCCGCGCTGTCAAGACCGCAATCGGCATTGGGTGGGCTCTAAAGCGAAGCGTGCAGCCCAACTCAAGCGTCCGTTGCCAGTGCGTGTGGGGCCATTCATGCTGACGCCCGAGGGGTTTCTTGTCGTTCCTGGACGCGACGAGCTTGCAGAGCAACACATTCCTCAATCCATTCCTCTTCTCTTGACCCACAGTCAATCCGCAAGCTATTCTCTGAAGCATCGCGCAATTCCGTATGAAGGTTACCTACATAGACGTCAGCAAACACTTCGGTTCGTTTCAGGCGGTCGATCGTTTAAACCTGAAGATTGAAACAGGTGAGTTTCTGGTTTTGCTTGGTCCGTCCGGCTGCGGAAAGACCACAACATTGAGAATGCTCGCTGGCCTCGAGGAGGCATCCAGCGGTGACATTACAATCGGTGAAGTCTGTGTTAATCAAGTGGCCCCAAGGGATCGCGACGTGGCGATGGTTTTCCAGAGCTATGCTCTCTATCCTCACATGACTGTGGAAGAGAATATTTCCTACCCTCTCAAAGTTCGCAAAATAACTCGTGCCGAAATCCCTGGCCGGGTCAGTAAAGCGGCCGACTTGCTAGGAATCCATGGACTCTTGAAACGAAGGCCCAAGGAGCTGTCGGGAGGTCAGCGACAGCGGGTTGCCCTGGCACGAGCCATCGTTCGTCAACCCCGAGTGTTCCTGATGGATGAACCGCTCTCCAATCTGGACGCTCAGCTGCGGTTGCACATGCGTGGTGAACTGAAGCGACTCCAATATGAATTGGGCACGACCACTCTCTACGTGACTCACGACCAGGCTGAAGCGATGACCTTGGCACATCGAGTGGCAGTCATGGATGGAGGACGCATCAAGCAGCTGGATACTCCGCTCAATATCTATCAGCGCCCGGCCAATCGATTCGTCGCAGGGTTTGTAGGAAGCCCTCGTATGAATTTTGTCGAGGGAAAAATCGACTTGGGCGAGCGGAAGTTTGTTGGTCATACGATGGCCTTCCCACTTCAACCGCAAGTGCTGTCTAGAGTCGCGGGACAGCAGCGCCTGACATTGGGAATCCGACCTGAAGGTGTACGAGTGTCTCTCCAACAGTTCGAGGGAGGGATTCCTGCCAGCATCTATGTTTCGGAGGCTTTAGGGAACGAGACCTTTCTGTTTCTGAATGTGGGAAGTGAGAAGATCGTCGCCCGCACCGATGCAACTGCGCGTATCGATATTGAAACCAAAGTTTGGATCTCCTTTGACCAGCAGGCGCTGCATTTGTTCGACCCGCTCACAGGAGACCGGGTGCCCGATGGTCCTGCAGTTCCCTCGTAGCGTGAAAATATTCCTGAAGTCCGAGCCTGTCTGGGCTTTGTGTGCTAGTGGAGGGAGCCTTGATATCCTCCCGAGAGGATCTGTCATCACGGAGAGTCCCCCTGCCCTTAGGGCCCGTCAGGAAATAAGGTGTACATTTTGCTGCTGGTCCCCAGGCCCGCTGGCAAGGCGCGAGCGACGAGCATACCCGCTGCGGTATGTAAGGAGCGAGCAACGCAGCCAGGGGGCCTGCGGGCCGCAGCCCGGAGGGGCGCGGCGGCGGGCGGGCATCTGCGGCGTTGCCGCTCCTCGACGATGTCACTACATCGCCTGCGTCGCGGCGCCTTGCATCTGCCCGCCCGGCGCTCGCGCCAAAATGCACACCTTATTTCCTGACGGGCCCTTACCGTCTTTTTTCAGGTAGAAGTAATTCCTGATCGGCCTGTTTTTTCTGCATCCGAAGGGATTGGGTTCGCTCAATCTCCTGACGCGCTTCTTCGCTCCGACCCATCCGCTGATAAGCTCTCCCCAGAAAGTAGTGCGCGTAGTAATTGTTGGGGTCCAGCTTGAGAGCACGTTCCAGGAATCCTACTGCCAGTTCGAGATCTCCTTTTTTCAGACCGATCTCTCCCAACAGAACATAGGGCCCTGTAAACGTCTCGTTTAGCCAGATGGATTGTTTCAGGGCCTTCACAGCTTCCTCATATTTTTCCAGACGTGCGTAAGCGTCCCCCAAGCGCCAATAGACCAGCCAAACCGTCGGGTTCACCTCGAGCTCTTTCTTGAATTCTTCGAGAGCGAGCTGAGGATTCGATTTGAAGAGATGAATCTCTCCCAAAAGGAAATGAGCCATGGGAAGGCTTGGGTCGATGTTGATGGCACGTTGAAGTTCTGGAATGGCTTCTTCTTCGTTTCTTTCCCGCACCATCATCTTCGCCAGCATGAGATGGGCCATGGCGCTCTCCGGAGAGACTGAAAACATCCGGGCCAAAGCCCCTCGGGCTTTTTGAGGCTGTTGCGTGTGCAAGTAGCAGATGCCGAGCAAGTATGGGCCATCGATCTCGGATTCGGGAATACGAGACTGAACCTTCTCCAGATAGGGGATAGCCTTGGCCCACTGGCCCAAGGAATAAAAGGACAACCCCAAGAGCTGGGTGGTCTCTCCGTCTTCAGGCTGTTGTCGAGCAGCCATTTCAAAATGGATGACTGCCTGGTGGAAGTCACGCTTCTGGTAGTAGGCTTTTCCCAATTGGGCTTCGAGGCCAGCCACTTTGGGTTCTCTTCGCACCGACTCTTCAAGGAGAGAAATAGCCTCGTCCTGCTTGCCTTGCCCCATCAGTTGTCGAGCGCGATCCAGGATTTCTTGCGGTGAAGAGGTAGCTGCAATCTGTGGAGCTCCACCAGGCGCTTGTCCACCTGAAAGTGGAACAAGAAAAGCGAGAAACGCTACAGGAACGCGAAGGCACAGAGACAAATGGAGGGCGCACACAAGCGGAGAAAATGGCAGATCCGGCCTGTTCAAGCCGCGAAAGAATAGTGTGAGTTTCTTCACTGCCGGGGTCACCTGAGAAACGTGTATAGGGGCAAGAGGCGGGTCAACCGTGACCGTAGTTTGAGTCCAATCGCACAGTCTTCAACCCGCCCATCGCCCTGGTAGTGGCTATAAACCGAGATCGATGCCAGATCGTCACTGAGAATTATGCAGCGACTCTAGAAATCGAACCTCATGCCAAACTGCCAGCGCCGCATAATCGCATTGGGAGCCAGACCGAAGATGCGACCGGCAGTTTCACAGTCCACGCAGCCGTTGGGGTTTGCCAAACTAACGTGATTGAAGACATTGAAGGACTCAGCTCGGAACTGACCTTTGACCCTTTCCGTGACCCTGAAATTCTTGAAGAAAGACATGTCGGTATTAAACCAGCCTGGGCCCGACAGGGTATTACGACCAGCGTTACCCAAAGTGCCGATGGCTGGACGTTTCCAAGGACCACTGGTATCTCCGTTGTTGGCTAACGTACCTGTCGCACCCTGGTACCAATGATCCCGTGTGGGGTTAGAAACGTCCGCATCTCCTACCAAGTCGGGTCGACAGATGCCAACATCCTGATCGGCCCCGCAATTGGCATAACTGGGCGTGAAGCCTTGACCACTCATCCAAATGAGGTTCGTATTGATCTGCCACCCCCCCGCGATAAGGTCCAGCGGTTTGGAAGCATTGCCGAGTAATTTCCTTCCCTTTCCAAACGGAAGCTCAAAGATGTTGGAAGCCACAAAAACGTGGTTGCGCTGCCATTCAGGCCGTCCATAGTTGTAGCTTCTATCGATGTTGTAGTAACCCCCCTCCTGGTTTTCGGCATGCGACCAGGTGTAGTGAGCCAGCAGCGAGTAACTCTGCGAGAAGCGTTTCTCTACCTTGGTTTGCAGAGAATTGTAACGGGTGTCCGCATCGTTGCCGAAATAGCGAAAACCCTGGGTCCATCCAAACTTACTAAAAAAGGGTCTGCGCTCGTCTGTGCTGAGCCCTTGGGCAAAACCCGCCACGGTAGGCGCGTTGAAATCATAAGTGGGCCCCTCACCAGCAAACATGTGAGTTCCCTTGTTACCCACATACCCTGCCTCAACCGAAAGGCCGGACGAGAGCTGATGTTGCACCGTGAAATTCCAGGCGTCCAAAGTGGCCAGGCGCATCTTTTGCGGATAGACAAAGCTGTTAATCCCGTTAGGGAGCAGCGGGTTGCCATTCGGGCCCTTCGGCTGTGCATCCAGAACCGTGTTGACATCCAGAAACGGGGGACCCTGGGAAAGATTGAAGACGCTTTCGAAGTTGTTTGGAGGGTTGAGGTTCTGAATTCCCAAAACCGGAAGGTTCTGGGTCACACTGTGACCAAAGATAGAGCCAAAAGTGCCGACATCAAAGGTCCGTCCGTAACCCATACGAACGACGGTCTTGCTGGCGACTTGATAGGCAATGCCCAACCGTGGCGCCAGGTTGGTGAAACTGTTCTGCACGTTTCCGTTTAAGGGGACGCCATTCACACCCGCGATCATGATCTCGCCGGTATCGATGTTCAACCAACCTCCCTTTCTGGCGCCTGTCACCGTCTGCGGATAGTAGATCTCCCAGCGCAGACCGTAGTTCAAGGTCAATTTCGGGGTTATCCGCCAAGTGTCTTGACCGTAGAAGAACTGGCGATTCTGCCGCTCACCTGCGTCCAGGGAGTTGGACACGTACCTTGAGAAATTGCTTACATCGCCGAGCAAATAGGTCGCTATGCCCAGTCCGCCTCCATTCACTCCCCGCGTCCCGTCTGGGTCAAAGAAAATCTCCCCGGATCGATGCCGGTCGCTGGGGACGCGAAGGTTCTGCAAGTAACGGAAATCCACGCCAAACTTGAACGTGTGATTATTGCGGATCCAAGACCAATTATTGACAAACTGAAACTGCTGCATTTTCTCAATGAGCGGGCAGTTGCAGTTGTTGTTAAGAGAGTATCCAAACTCAAATCCGCCCTGGCCGTTGGCTGTAAATCTGGGCATGCTTTGAGTCGTCGGATCGTTCGCAATATTTAACCCCAAGGCACCCGCGTCTGCCGCAAAGTTTCCGGTGGCTAAGGGATCGACAAAGATCCGCTGCCTGTAGAGGCCAAAGCGAAAGTCGGTTAGCAAATTGGGGCCTACGGCGTAGTCGAAGCCGGCCGCCAAACTCTGTGGCCGCGTGTCACCTCTGCCGACGTAACCGATGCCGCTGAACGCCGCGCCGCCGGCAATGGGGCCAAAGGCGCCTGGCGCTTCCTTCAAGAACTGGCTGAAAGTGTACCGGCCAAACAAACGCAGCTTTACACTCGCGAAATGATCAATCCGAACATTGAAGATATTCCCATTATTGATGTCATGCCCGGAGGTGGAGTAATTAGGTTCTGTAGCCCCGACACCTGAAATGTTGGGCAACGGAAGGTAGCTGAGGAGCTTTACCGCCGACGGGGACAATCGATTGGCGGGAATCACGTTGCCGGTAAATTGCCGTCTCTGTTCGGGAGCCACCGCTTGGCCGGCTGCATTCTGGGGATCAAAGATGTCCACCCCGGCGGCCGCTGCGAGAGCACTCAAGTCACCGCTGCGCTCTGCCGCTGTGGGAACACGCAGTAGCACAGAACCGGCATTCTTGGCCCGAGTGCCTTGATAGTCCGCAAAGAAGAAGCTCTTGTTCTTGATGATTGGTCCTCCCAGGGATCCTCCGAATTGACTCCAGAGGCTCTGCGGAAGAAGTCTGCCGCTGGCATCGATCGGAACCGACTGTGAGAACGGGTCTCGCGCCTGCGTCAAATCATTCCGTCGGAACATAAAGGCGCTGCCATGAAAATCGTTGCTGCCAGACTTCGTGGAGGTTGACACGACTCCGGCATTCGCCTGGCCAAACTCTGCATCGTAGTTTGCACTGGTCACTTTAGCCTGTACAACGGAATCGAGATTCGGCACAACAATCATATTGCCGTACATAAAGTCCCGATTGTCGGTTCCATCCAAGTTGTAACCAACACCCGTAAAATGCTGACCGTTGACATTGACTGCGATTCCACCCTGGGGATTTTCGGTGGAGTTGTCTAACCAGTTGAACTGGATGCTGCCGGGGGAGAGAAGGATGAAATAGGTGAAATTGCGATTGAAGCTTGGCAGTTCCTCCACCGACTTCTCACTCAGTGTCGTAGACACGTCTGTGCGCTCAGTCTTCAGCAGAGGAACTTCACCGGTCACCTCAACGGTCTGAGTAATTTCACCGGGCTCAAGCGTCACATCGACAGTGGTTACCGTGTCGACTGCAACATTGACGTTCTCTTGAACGGAAGCCTTGAAGCCGGCGGTTTCGACCCGCACGCGATATCTGCCGATGATTAAGTGAGTCTGGCTGTAATTTCCAGACTCGTTGGCTGACGTGGTGTAGCTCACGTCCCTGCCCACATCTGTAATAACAATCTTAGCGTTGGGCACAGCTGCTCCCGAAGAATCAAAAATCGTTCCGGAAATGCTGCCATAGACGGCCTGTGCTTGAAGTCGGAGAGTCGGAAACGCCAAGAGTACGAGAACCAAGCTCGCCGAGACGAGATGTTTCGTTCGGATCATTTCCTCTCCTTAATGAAACGCGACACGTGTCGAAGATCGTTCCAGCTCAAAGGCCATGGATAGAGCTCCGCCGGTCACTATCCATTGAGAAGCCCCTGCTGCGCTTGGTATCGCAGCGAAAGTGCAATCAACCAAGCTTATTCAGTTCTCAAACAGATGAGCCGGACTCTAAGACAAGGCTTTTTCGGATGTCAAGAGATTTGTACCCGTCCTCCTCAAGACAGGGGAACAACTACCAATCCTCAATCATAGATAAACCTCTCATCGCATTTGCGGACAGAACCCGCGCCCCTGAGCAGCGACAATCCGGTGTGGTCGCCAGAAGGAACAGGTCGTCGCCAAACGTTGCGTCGTTTCTGAAACCAGTAGACAATCACGTTGCGTGGCGACATCCTGGGCCGACCCGACACGTGGGGATCGTTGAGGTTACGGGTTTGAGAAATAAGGCGCTTAACATCTTCGAGTGTGAAAATCCTTCCCCAGCCGTCTCGTCCAACCTCGGAGTACTTACCAGTCCTGAAACGCCAGCGCAGCAGGTAATAATTCCTCGCGCTGTCGCTGCCGAAAATCACCCCATCCTTCTCTACTCAACCCGGCTGGCTTCACGGACAGTTGCCGGGCCTGGCGAAAGATCTCAGCGTCTGCGAATGCCTACGCGCGGGTGGGCGCCATCGGCGATCGCATCTTCCACTCGACCGGCGTGTTCCGCGTGGCATGTTGCTGCGGCTCCCATGACCAAGGAATGATAACCAGCAAACTAGAAGGTGTCGCCGCAGTATCTTTTCTGCCGCCGGAGACTACTGCGAACCATCGTTCTGCGCCCACGAAATGAAAACCTCGGCCACGGATTTTCCAAGCTGCTTACCGGCGACGTTGTCCATCGGATAGTGAATCCCAGCCCAAATTCGCGACTCGCCAGCCTCATTGCCAACGGCGCGAATGAAATCTGCGTGCTGCGGGAACAGGTACGCAAGGATCTCGGACCGAGTGGCCGAAAAGGTCGAGTGGTTCGAAGGGTAACTCGGGAAATTAGGAACCGGGAACAGGGGTACGATAGCCGGATCGAGCTGATGCGGCCTAATGTACCAGTACGTGAACTTCCCATCCTGACTGGCGATGAAGGCGTCGAAAAAATCGGCGGCGATCAGCGCGTATGCGCGCGCGGCGCGAGGCGGATTCTGATCGAGCCGGTCTTCGAAGATCCACTTATCCGCGTACCGATAGGGCCAGACTGCCAACCCTTCCGGGCTTTGCCAGTAGAACGCTTTGTAATTTGATACAAATGTTCTCGGAAAGTTGCGAACGGTCGCCGTCTCTTCCAGCACCTCTGGCGAGTCGCATGGCGGCGGAGGCGCGGGTCGGAACTGGCTTGGAGCGTTCAGGAGCAAAGGTGTCCAGTTCGCTGCGGTAACATTGCCGGGATTGGTACCGGTCCATTTGCATGGACCAGTCGGCACGCTCCCTGTCCAAACTGCATCGGAGCCATCCGCCTTCGCTTTCGCGATGACCTGCTCGGCAACTCTCCGGCCAAGGTCGAGTCCGGCGTAGTAATCGCTCGGATATTGAAGACCGGCAAGCACACGAGACCAGCCCGCCTGTTCAGCCATACTCTGAAACGACTGCGCTTCCACCGGCAAAAAATAGGCAAGAACCGTAGCCGCAGCCTGTGCTGCCGCCGCATGCTCAGACGGATACGATGGGCTGTTGGGGACCGGCAATGCAGTCGGCAATTTGTGATCCAGCTCGCTGGGGCGAGGCCGGTCGTAGAAGTACTTCGATTCCCACGCCGCGATCGTCGCGTCATACATGGCGAGAGCCACGTACGTGTACACCCGGTGCGAATAGGGTGTCGTTGGTGTGCCGGCCAGAAGCCGCGCGTTGATCAAATCGATCCAGCGATACGCTGGGGCGCCAGCGTCCCAGAATGCGATCTGCTGCTGCACTTGTGCGTCGTTATGGCTCATGAGCTCGGCAAGCAGCCTCAGTTCGGCTTTTGTCCCTTTATGTCCCGGCGGCGGCGCCACGCGGTAATCCCTGCCAGAAGAAATCACCCACGGCCGCCACGCTCCCGCATTCGGCTCGATCTGAGCGCGCTCGTCCTTACCGTCAAGACGAGCGTGTGACTCGTGCTCGTCGTGATCTCCGCCGTCCTTCGCCCATCCTGGCAAGGCTGGTGCGATCAGAGCCAAAGCGAGCGCTGCCAGCCCGAGCCTGTCCATACTCTTGCTTTTCATTGTCTCGTGTCCTTTCTTTGCCAGTCCCTGAGAACCGGGCACTGGGTGTTGTTATCCTTTTCTGTGGGAGGTTCCACGCTATTTATGCGTAGGAACGACAGTTCCTTCAAGGATAATCGACTGAGGCTAAAAATGTGCGCAGAGGTCGTGTCCCGTCACGCCGGCGGGGTTGTCCTGACGCTTGCCGCCAGAAGCAGAGGTGCACAGACGCGTGAAGCGCCCGCCTGGATTGATCATGCTCGTTCTGAACATAGTTGGGCGGCATAGGCAAAAGCGTTTTGGGATCGAATCCCGGGGCATGCCGCCGCGCGGTGCACGGCACCAGCGCGAGCCAGGTCAAGATAGGACGAGCGTGCAGCGCCAGCCTCGAAATAGGGGGATCCCGGAGCGCAGGCGGTGGGAGAAGTGTCTAAAACTCCCTTCCCAATGGACGGTAACATGAATCTCCACTTTTTCCCGAATGGGAAAGTCGAAACCGGACATACGTAAGTTGCTGACTTAAAAAAACCACCGGGCCCGCTTATTCTCCCTCTCTGTCTCGGGGAAGTTGTCGCATTAGTTTGAAATCTAATTGCAGAGCGGAGAGATGAGTGAACTGTTGTACGGACGGCGTGGTTCCGGCTAACCTGGTCGTGACCAGGAGGCGACCGATGAGCTCTTGTTCCCGTCGAGACTTCTTCAAGCTTCCGCTGGCGCTGGGCGCGACGGCGCTCTTCGAGCGCGACGGCGCAGGCGCCGGCCGGCGCGTGATCGACGAATACGACCCTGCGAACATCAAGCTGGCCCATCGGGTGCCGGCCCGCATCGGCGGCGACGACCTGCTCTTCCTGAAGCAGATCGGTATGCGCTGGGCGCGGGTCGAGCTGGGCGATGAAGACGCGCCTCTCGACTCCCTGCGCGCCACTCAGCAGCGCTACGCGCGCTTCGGCATCCAGATCTACTCCGCCGTGCATCACGCCTACCGCTCGCTCAAGATCCAGCTCGGGCGGCCGGGCCGCGACCGCGACATCGAGACCTTTCAGCGTTTCCTTCGCGACCTCGGGCAGCTCGGCATTCCGGTCGCCAACATCGACTTCCATCCGGCCAACACCTACACGACCGCGATGGTCGAGAGCCCACGCGGGTACACGGTGCGCCAGTTCAAGCTGTCGGATTTCCGCTCCAAGGTCGAGAAGCAGGCGTTCGAGCGCGAGTACTCCGCCGCGGAGATCTGGGCCAACTACACCTATTTCATCAAGGCGGTGCTGCCCGTGGCCGAGGAGGCGGGCGTCCGCCTGGCGCTTCATCCGGACGACCCGCCGCTCGAGAAGATGAACGGCGTCGCAAAGGTGTTCGTGCATTACGACGGCTACCGGCGCGCCGAAGAGATCGCCGGATCGAGCCGTCACTGGGGGCTGACCTTCTGCATAGGGACCTGGTCGGAGGGCGGCGACCGCATGGGGAAGAGCGTCCTCGAGATGATCCGCGATTTCGGCGGGCGCGGCAAGATCGTCGACGTCCACTTCCGCAACGTCTCGGCGCCGCTGCCGCACTTCGTCGAGACCTTCCCCGACGACGGCTACGTCGACATGTACCAGGTGATGAAGACGCTGCGCGAGGTCCGGTTTGCCGGCACGGTGGTCCCGGATCATGTTCCCCAGCTCGTCGGCGACCAGGGCATCCGCCGCGCCAGCACGGCTTACTGCATCGCTTACATGCGGGCTCTATTGCGCCGGGCGAACGAAGAAGTGGGATGACGCCCTGGCGCACCGCCAACCTTACTAAATGGAGGAGTTGTCATGCGCGCACTGTTCGCATTCATCAGCCTTGCCATCGCTGTCGCGCCATTGCCCGCGCAGGACCGCGCCGGCAACAGCGACGAGGCCGCGATCCGGGAGCTTGTGCGGCGATACGTCGATTGCCCGCGAGCGGATCGATCCACAGGTGCTTGATCGAACGAGGCCCGGATCGTAGAATTCTGGCAACTCTCAAGATGCATCTGCGCGGCCGCCGCTCGGCGTGAGCGTTAGGCGCGCTACGGGAAGGCTTGTTGAACATCAAAGAGCTTGAAAGAGAACTTGGTATCAGTCTCCACGATGCCATGCTCCGAACGCTTACGACAGATCTCATCGGACGGACAGCGGAATTGGTTCTGGATGTGTGTGTCGGCGATCCGGAGGCTCCGCCCGGCCCGGATCGAGAACGCCGCAGGAGAGGCCGCTTGGAATTGACGGATGTCGAGTATCTCGCCGTTGAACCTCCGGATCCGAGGTATCCATATCGCCTTCCGGGATCTGTCCAGGTTGACTCTTGTGATGCAGATCCGGCACTGTCATCTCGCTACCACATGCCCGAAGGGACGTTCGCGGGTCGGCTCTTCGTGACAGACTGGAATTCATTCATTCACTTCTCGGCCAGGAACGCGACGTTGTCGTGGCTGGAGCCGGAGTGAAAAATAGCGCGACGGCTCAGCGGTAAACCGTTTACCCGTCGATCGGCGGATTGACGACGAACTTTCTGAGAGACGTGATGACGACCTATTACGCCACCTTTCTTCGCCCAGGCACGCTCTGGGATCCAGACAAGACGGTTCGCGAGCAGCCATACTGGGATGATCACGCGCGCTTCATGGATTCGCTGTTCGAGACGGGGGTGGTTATCTTGGGGGGACCGTTTGCGGATAGGACAGGTTCAATGGTCATCGCAGCGGCTGACAACGCCGCTCGTGTTCACGAGATGTTCCGAACAGACCCCTGGACGCAGCATGACGTGCTGGTCGTTGCCGACGTGAAGGAATGGATCATTTTCCTCGATGCGCGGGAGAGGCACTAGACTAGTTTCTGGCGCGAAACTAGCCCCGCAGGGGCGACTCAGGGGTACCAAAGAGGCGCCTTATGACGAGCATTTATCTGGAGTTGAGATCGAACTCCCTGCGCCGCCCTTTCAGGGCTTTCCGCAATTTGGCCCTTGAACCCAGGGCTTGCGCCCTGGGCTGTCCTGCTGGACCCCTTCGCGGTCCTTGGTTTCGCGCCAGAAACTAGACTAGACTAGAATGCGTGGCGTCGATTCTGCGAGCCGGCGGCGCAGGCGATATGACCACCGAACCAAAGAAACACGATCCCGGCGCGAGGGTTCATCCTTACAAAGGAACGGATATCTGATATGTCGCCTTCTGTTCGCCTCTTACGAATTGGATTGAATTGGATGAGGTTTCACTTTAGTTAAGGGGGCGAGCTCAAGAAAAACTCAAACATTCACCACGGAGACACGATGCACGTAGAAGCCTGATGCCTCTGTGAAATCTCCGTGCCCTTGTGTCTCCGCGGTGAAACAGGACGTCTTGCGGCCGCCAGAGTATCCTCAAAAGGGCTCCCGACATAACTCATCACCACAGCAATCGCAATCCGAACTGCATCCGCCGCATGAAGCCTTGTATGCCGAAGATCTGGCCGGCGATGGGACTGTCCGCCGCATTTACGGGTAATGCCAGATTGGTGCGGTTAAACAAGTTGAAGCTCTCCCAACGGAACTGTAACGTTGTCGCCTCCGCCAAGAGTGTTCTGAAAGAGAACTCCTTCCCAACAGACCAATCCGCAGACCAGAACGCGGGGCCACGCAGGTCTCCCCCGTTGCGCCCGTAATTCCCAAAGTTGTAGGGCTTAGGGTTTGCGAAAGCCGCCGGGTTGAACCACTGTGTGCGCGTGGGGTTACTTATTCTTGGATCGCCAATTAAATCTGGGCGTTGGCCAAATTGCCCGCCAACATTCAGGGAACTGCCATCCCCCCAGTTGACGCTGATTGGCCACCCACTCGCACCAGTGGTAATGCCAGTGAAGACCCAGCCACCCAGAATAGCTTTCGGCACGGCAGGGGCGCCCGACCCCCAGCGCTGCCCGGAGCCATAAGGCAGGCGCCAGACATGCCCTAAGGTCCAGAGACCCGCTCGGTTGTACTCTGAAATGCCATAGGAGGCCCTGACGTCATGCGGATTCTGATTCTGGCCGCCCCAACCAAAGCCTCCAAACTCTACATCCATAGCCTTTGACCAGGTGTAGGCGGAGTGGATCGAATAGCCTGAGGAGAAGCGCTTTTCCACGACAACCTGGAGAGCATTATAGTTAGAGTTTTCGCAGTGGCAGCGATCCAAAACCTGGACATCGACCCCGGGCTTTAAGTGATAACGGCGCCTGGGATCCACATCCCCCGGCCCTGGCACAGGGGCATTGATGTCTACATTCGAGAAGAGTTTCCTGCCGACATTGCCTACATAGGCCACAGAAATACTCATGTCCTGCGTGAGCTGGTGTTGAAGGGTGAGATTCCACGAGTCCACGTAAGAAGTTCGTGTGTCAAAGGGGACGTAGAGAGGCCGGGTCCCCGGGGGCAACGGCAAGAGTCCACTTTCAGGGAAGGCGGTCTGCGGAGGAGGAGGAACGGGCTGGTCCAAACTGTAAAGACCGCCCGTGGAGGGATTACGGATCGGGAAGTAACTGTTGAACTGATTCACATTCTGTGGAGTCTGAATGGGGTAGCTGCAACACATCGTCCCCAAGACGGCCCCATAGTTGGACCCAAAGTAGCTTCGACCAAAGCCAGCCCGGATGACGGTTTTCGACAATAGCTTATAGGCCAACCCCAGCCGCGGTCCAAAGTTATTCCGGTCCGGGCGAACATTCGCGCTGTTGGACACTTGTCCAAGACCGGAGAGCAACAGGTTACCTGTGTCCGGATCGTAGTTGACTCCACCACCTGCAAAACGAGGGGTAGAGGGACCAATGTAGTCGTAGCGAACCCCGTAATTGAAGCTTAGTTTCGGAGTCATTCGCCAAGCATCTTGCCAGTACCACCCGATCCGAGTATTTCTTTCAGCAGGAAATTGGCTGAAATTGGCTCGGTCATATTCAGAGGGCAAAGCTAACAGAAATGATGCCATGCCCAAACCGCTACCGGGAACCGAGGCATCGGCACTGATTAACTGGTCGAACCGAAAGTTGCCACGAGAGCTCTCATTTAGAGTCAAGAAGTCAAACCGCTGGCGTCGAATATCCACTCCCCAGCGGAACTCGTGGCTCGTATAGATCTTTGTCCAGTTATTGGCCCACTGCAAAACCGTGTTGACCTGAATGCGGGGAATCCCGACCCCCGATAGAATCCCCATGAACCAGGCATTGACCGGCCCTCCCCTGACGTCAATTCCCGCCAAGCCCTGGGTGAGCGGGTCCCCCGAATTAATACCCTGGATACCCACCTCCTCATTCGTGTTGTGGCCCACGTCGAACTGGAGCCCCCTGAGCCCGAAGCGCGTAAGCCCCATGCGCCCCTCCGTCAAGAGCGTCGGGCTAAAGGTATGGGTATAGTTGATGACCCCGTGATGATTTCGGTACTTCCCCGTTTGTGGGCTGAGTCCAGCCACCGCGGGCCCGCCCGCAAGCCCAAAGATGGCCGGGTTACCGAGCAGGGCAGTGAAGTAGGTGTAGCGCGCGAAAGCCTTATCCCTGCTACTCAGGTTGACGTCATACCGGCCATCCACTTGATCTTGGTCGTAGAGGCTCGATCCGGAAGCGGCAAAATTATTTTCGGTCTTTGTCTGGTCGATGAGCCGGTTCGCCAGCTGCCCATTCAGTAGGCCTAATAGCTTGACCGACACGGGGTTGAATCGATTGGGACAGATCACATTCAACCTCCCGTTGCAGGAGAACTGGGTACGTCCCGTCCCGTCTGGATTTCCCGTGAGCGGGTCAAAGATCGGATGAGTCGCCGCCACCGAGCTAAAATCTCCCCGCTGAAAGTCTTGGAGGGGAACAGTCGCCAACTGTGAGGAGCCCTCGCGCCGGCGATTGAACTGGTAGTCCCCGAAGAAAAACATCCGGTTCTTCTTGATGGGACCTCCGAAGCTGCCCCCGCCTTGATTCCAGTGGAAGGGCGCTGTGCCAATTCCATTGCCTTCCGGCCCCGTTCCCGCGATCTTTTCCGTAAAAGGGTCGGCGGCAAAAAACTTGTTGTTGCGGTTAAACCAGAACAGGCTGCCGTGCAGTTCGTTGGTGCCGGACTTAGTCACGTACTGGGCCACCAACCCGGATACCTGGCCCAGCTCCGCGTCGTAGTTACTCGTCGTGACCTTCACTTCTTGGACGGAATCCTGATTCGGCGTGATGATTTGCATGCCCGACGAGCCAAATTCTACGTCGGTAATGCCGTCAATCTGATATTCGTTGGACCCCCAGAATTGCCCGTTGGCTACGACGGTGGCTCCTAAGCTGGGATTCTCTCCGGCAGGCTGCTGGAAAATAAATGCGGATGTTCCGGGTGCCAGCAAGTGCAACTGGCTCACGTTTCGGCCCACCGTGGGCAAGTTGTCTACTGCCACCTCAGGGAGCACCACGTTGACATCGGCCTTTTCGGTCTGCAGCATGGCTGGGGCGGCGCTCACCGTGACCTCCTGGGTGACCTCTCCCAAGACGAGGTGAGCGTTTATGTTTATCTTCGAATCAACCCTGAGCACGATGTTCTCTTGAACAAACCGTTTGAAGCTCGCCGCCTCAACACCAACAGTGTAAGTGCCTGGCTCGAGATAAGGGATGAGATATAGCCCGGCGGAGTCAGTGGATCGTGTGGTCGTGATACCGGTTAACACATTAGTGGCTATCACTTTCGCGTTTGGAATGGGGGCGCCTGACGGGTCGTAAACGTGGCCGATAATACTTCCTGTTACTGCCTGACCGTAGGCGATTGCAATTCCATAGACTACGAGACCAAACAGAACCAAAGCAGAAACGAGCACCTTAGAATTGGTACGCATATCGCTTAACTCCTTCGCGGAAAAGTTGACCTCGGTCTTCCCTAACTAAAAGCACGCACCCCGATGATCCGAAGGGGGCTGCAGTTCGCCTTCGCCCGGGGCCATATCCGCGCGATCCAGGCCGCCGGCCCGCCGGGCTGAGCGGCAACGCCGTTCAATCGAGGAATTTTCGGAAGGGATTCCGCTCCACGCGCTCGTTGCGCCGTTGAAGACCGAGTTACCCTTTGGACTCCGGAAGATCCGGGCCGTATATTTCGTCCTCTGCGGCTTTCCGCGGCTCGACACCAGTCCGCGCGCAAGCCCCGCGATCGACGCCGGGTGCCTGTGGTGCTCCCGATGAAAGGGCTGGCTCCGATCAGCAGGACCATCGACAGCGTCATCTGCGCCTACGAGGAGCGCCTTGCGCAGCCGCGCGTGCGTGCACCGCCCCGTCCTTCAGGGTCGCGGCCAGGTCCGGCCCCGTAGCCTAAGCGCCGGCGCGAGGAATACAAAAAACAGATGGTCGACGGGTCATCGGGATCGCGCTCGTTAGACGTGATGACAATATTGGCCCTTCCGGCGTCCGAGTGTGCA